>DATAOV010000096.1:0-13659 GCA_036265535.1 Gaiellaceae bacterium
TGGAGCTAGCCGGACTCGAACCGGCGACCTCCTGGGTGCGATCCAGGCGCTCTCCCAACTGAGCTATAGCCCCGAGCGGGCGACAGTGTAGCCGCCGCTGCAGCCCGTTTACTTGTGCGGGGGCAAAGGCCTTACGTCTGCTCAACGCGAGGCCTAGAACGGTCAGCTCCCTGTCTGTAGGCGGGTTTGTCCGGGTTGGCGGAACGCGAGTGTGACGTTGAGCGACAAGCGCTTCTTCTTGCTCCTTTGCAGAGCCTCCAGACACGCGCAAGCAGTCCTCTCGTTTCTTCTCTCACGGGCCGGCCGAACACGCTTGGATGACGACATGACCCGACACGATGCCGTCGTCGTCGGATCGGGGCCGAACGGCCTCGCAGCAGCGATCGAGCTCGCTCGTACAGGTCGTTCCGTCCTCGTGCGCGAGGCGGCTGACGAGATCGGTGGCGGACTCCGCTCGGGCAACGTGACCCTCCCTGGTTTCGTCCACGACCTCTGCTCGGCGATCCATCCGATGGCCGCCGCTTCACCGTTCTTCAGGACCGTTCCTCTCGAAGATCACGGCCTCGAGTGGATCGAGCCACTGCTACCGCTCGCTCATCCGCTCGACGGAGGGGAGGCCGTCCTGCTTCGACGGTCGGTCGAGGCGACGGCCAAGGGCCTGGGCGGGGACGCGGGCGCGTACGCGCGGGCCTTCCAGCCGCTCGTCGATGCCTGGCCTCAGCTGGAGAACACCCTCCTGGGCCCCCTGGTGCGCCTTCCGCGCCACCCCGTCTCGCTGGCCCGATTCGGCCTCGAGGGGATCTGGCCCGCGACGAAGTTCGCCCGGCGGAGGTTCCGGGACGAGCCCGCGCGCGCCCTCTTCGCCGGCCTCGCAGCGCACTCGACCCTTTCGCTCGACAAGATCGCGTCGGCGTCATTCGCTCTCGTGCTGGGAGTGACGGGACATGCGGTCGGATGGCCTCTTCCACGCGGGGGCTCTCAGTCGCTCGCCGACGCCCTCGCCTCGTACTTTCGGTCGCTGGGCGGTGAGATCGTCACGGGAGCACCGGTCGAGTCGCTCGATGAGCTCTCCGAGGCAAAGACCGTCCTCTGCGACGTCACCCCGCGTCAGTTTCTCGGCCTGGCCGGCGACCGGCTCGGCGGCCGTTACCGGCAGGCGCTCGAGCGGTACAGCTACGGCCCGGGGGTGTTCAAGCTCGACTGGGCCCTCTCGGCCCCGATCCCGTGGGCGACTCCGGAATGCGCCCAGGCCGGAACCGTGCACCTCGCTGGAACGCTCGACGAGATCACGGACTCCGAACGGGCGCCCGAACGAGGCGAGACGAGCAACCGGCCGTTCGTGCTCCTCGCGCAGCCGACGATGTTCGATCCCTCACGCGCACCGGCCGGCCGGCACACCGCCTGGGGCTACTGCCACGTCCCGAACGGCTCGACGGTGGAGATGACCGGCGCAATCGAGCGACAGATCGAGCGCTTCGCTCCGGGCTTCGGCGAGCGCGTGCTCGCCCGAAGTGCGATTGGCCCCGCCGACCTCGAGCGCAGGAACGCAAACCTCGTCGGGGGCGACATCGCCGGGGGGTCAAACGCGCTTCGCCAGCTCGTCGCGCGGCCCGCCTTGCGGCCGGTCCCGTATTCGACGCCGCTCGAGGGTGTCTACCTCTGCTCCGCCTCGACGCCTCCGGGCGGAGGCGTCCACGGGATGTGCGGATACCTGGCCGCTCGTGCAGCGCTACGAGCGACGGGCTAGCCCGACCCGCTCCGCGACGCAACCCTTCAGCTCGTACTGGACAGCCAGTCGGGGATCGTGATCGGCCTCAATTCGGCCTGATGAGCGTAATTCCGTCTCGCACCGTCAGCAGGACCGACGTGACCCGCGGATCGCTCCGCACATGCTCGTTGAACGCCTTGATTCCCAAGGTGGACTCGGACTGGTCGGCGTCATCGAGGACGCTGCCGCTCCAGAGCGTGTTGTCGGCAGCGATCAGGCCGGTGGCCGAAAGTCTCGGCAACACCGCCTCGTAGTAGTTGACGTAGTTCTCCTTGTCGGCGTCGATGTAGACAAAGTCGAAGCCGCCCTCGAGTCGCTCGATCGTCTCGAGAGCCGGGCCGACGTGAATAGTGATTCGATCCGCGTACGGGCTTCGGGCGATGTACCGCCTGGCGACCTCGGCCTGCGCCTCCTCGAGCTCGCACGTGTCGATGCGGCCGTCCGCCGGAAGGCCCACCGCCATAGAGAGTGCCGAGTACCCGCTGAACGTGCCGAGCTCGAGTACACGGCTTGCTTGCAGCGCGTGCACGAGCAGCTCGAGCAAGCGGCCCTGAACCGCCCCGGTGAGCATTTCCGGGAAGCTCAGCGTCGCCTTGGTCTCTTCCGCCAGCTCTACGAGCAGCTGGTTCGGCGGCGTGGCGTGCGCTTCGGCGTAGGCCTCGACCTCCTCCGGGACGAGCGTCATGCGGCCGGGGCCCGGATCCGGGGTGCCTCGCTCAGCGTCCCCTCCTTGATCCGCTGCGCCATGTCCTTCGACTCATCGCGGTAGATCGACCCGTCTTCGAACTCGATCCACGGGTACTTCTTCTGGGCGGTGCGCCGCTCGGTCTCTTCACGGTTGCCGGGCCAGGGCATCCGGTCGACCTCGTATTCGATCCCGGCGTCGTCGAGCGCCTTCTGCACCCGCCAGCAGGGATGGCCTCCGAATTTGATCCAGACGTTCTTGCAGCGGTGGAGCCTGATGGCCATCGTCCCCCTCCTTCTCCGGTGGTGGCCGACCTTACTCCCGCTCGACGCGCGAGCCGCCGACGATCGCATCGCGCCCGTCGGCGAACCGGATCCAGGCCTTGCCCTTCCCGTCGTAGTCGGGTGACCAGACCACGAGGGTGGCCTCCTCGCCACCGACGTGAACGGGCTCCGCTCCTTCCGGCTCGACCCCGCGCCAGACCCGGACGAACGGGTTGTGCTCCCACTCGCGGCCGATCGTCGTCTCGTCGGTGTGGCCGGGCAGCGCGCGCGTTTCGGGCGGAAGCTTCATCAGAACGTCCATCACGGAGCGGCGTATCTGCTCGAAGTCGCCCCCGCCGACGGCGTCCTTGAAGAGCACATCCCCGGTTGCGCACACCTCGTCGTTGACGACGAAGGCCAGGTGGTCGTCCTTGTGCCCCGGAGTCTCGAGCGCCCGAACCGAGAGCCCGCCCGTCTCGAGGTCGCCCTTGACGACCGGGCAGCCGTAACGGGTCACGACCTCGTCGTCGCCGGCGATGTGATCCGCGTCGGCGTGGGTCGTGAGGAGGTGCGTGACGGTCAGGCCGTGCCGCTCGACCGCGTCGAAGAGGGGCTCGAGTGGTGCACCCGAGTCGACGAAGACGGCTGTGCCGCCCGGCTCGTCGCCGATGAGGTAGGCGTTGGAGAGCCAGCCAGGATGCATGCTCCGCTCCACGATCACCGCCGCTAGGCTAGACGTTCCGATCGAGAGGAGGACGGATGGCCGGACTGATGTCACGCGCGTCGCTCGTCGTGAAGTCGAAGCTGTCGAAGCTGCTCGACCGCGCGGAGGATCCGGGTGAGACCCTGGACTACTCGTATGAGAAGCAGCTCGAGCTCCTGCAGAACGTCAAGCGCGGCATCGCCGACGTCGTCACCGCAAAGAAGCGACTCGAGCTCCAGGAGACGAAGCTGCAGGAGAGCATCGTCAAGCTCGAAACCCAGGCGCGGCAGGCGCTCGCCGAGGGCCGAGAGGATCTCGCGCGTCAGGCGCTCGAGCGCAAGTCTGGGCTCCAGCAGCAGCTCCAGAGCCTCGACGAGCAGACGAAGCAGCTGGAGGCCCAACAGGAGAAGCTGATCGCGAGCGAGAAGACGCTGTCGGCCAAGGTCGAGGCCTTCCGCTCGCAGAAAGAGACGATCAAGGCGCAGTACTCGGCCGCCGAGGCGCAGGTGCGGATCGGCGAGGCGGCGACGGGGATCGGCGAGCAGATGGCCGACACCGGGCTCGCGATTCAGCGCGCGAAGGACAAGACCGACCAGATGCAGGCTCGGGCCTCGGCAATCGACGAGCTGACCGAGTCGGGCGCGCTCGAGGACTTCACCTCCGACCAGACCGAGCTCGACCGCGAGCTCGGCGCGATCGCGTCGAAGTCACAGGTCGACCAGGAGCTCGAGCAGCTGAAGTCGGAGCTCGGCCCGGGCGAGAAGCAGAAGGAGCTCAAGCAATGATCGTCAGGGTGCTGGGCGAAGGGCAGTTCGAGGTCGACGACGAGGTCGCAAAGGGTCTGAACGACCTCGACGACCAGGCCGAGCGGGCGCTCGAGGCCGGCGACGAGTCTCAGCTCTCGGAGCTGCTCGGCCGAATGGCCGACGCGGTGCGGACGAACGGCGCCCGCCTGCCGGACGAGGACCTCTCGCCTTCCGAGGCGATCATCCCGCCGGAAGACTTGTCGCTCGACGAGGCCCGCCGTCTGTTCGAGGACGAGGGCCTCATCCCCGACCTACCGCGATAGGAACGACGAGAGCCCGGCCGCTCGGCCGGGCCCTCGAAGCGGTTCAGGGCGAACTGGGCCTACTTGTGGGCGCGCCCGTGGTCGTCTTTGCCTCCGCTGAGCTGGCCGCGGATCTCGCCGGCGGGCCAGCGGGTGGAGTGGACGTTGGCGTAGACCGCTCCGGCGCGGATCGCCCGGACGGCCTCGGCGAACGAACCCGCCTCGATGCCCTGGGCGTCGGGGCCGATGATGTCGGAGGGCGTGATCGTGCCCTCGACCGTCCCGCCCGGCGACGGACACGCGGGCTTGCCCCCGCCGCCGCAGAGGAAGGCGATGATGCTGCCGCCCACGTGCTGCTGGGCGAAATGCAAATGCGCCACCGTGGCGGGATTCTCGAGGGTGTAGGTCAGCTTGTAGGTGATCTTCTGCCCGCTCTTGTCGATGCGGGCGCTGAACTTCCCCCTGCCGACGGTCGAGATCGAGCCCGGCCCGACGACCTCGTTGTAGCCGTTGAGCCGCGCCTTCGCGACGCCGTTGTCGTCGTTCTTGGCGAGTGCGTAGGACCCCCCGCTCAGCGCCACGATCAGCGCGAGCAGGAGCCCACCATAGAGCCATCGCTTGCTCATGCTCTCCCTCCAGCTCGTTTTCCAATGAGCTACGCGAGAAGTGCCTACCCGGTTTCGCGGAACCGACTCCTCAGACCGGGGCGTCGAAGATGGCGAACCAGCGCGAGAGGTCGTTCTCGACCGGAAGCTCTTTCTCCAGCTTCGCCTTCAGCTCGAGCTCCTCCGCGTTGTCGCGTTCCTTGTCCTCGCCCTTCGGCACGAACGGCCAGAACGCGCCCCGCTTGTAGCCGTAGATCCAGTAGACCTTCTTGCCGTTCCCCTCGAACGGGAAGACGGCGGCCAGCAGCTGCGGACCGAACCCGCGCGACTCGAGCTCGGACGCGATCAGATGGACGGTCGCGACCAGGTCCTCGAAGTCCCGGTCCCGGACGATCAACCACTCGAAGCCGAACTCGTCGGAGCGCCGCTCGACCTTGGAGCCGGACTCGTTCGCCACCGCGTCCAGCAGCTCCTGGAGCTCGTTCTCGGCCCGCACGAACTCGCCGGCGGACAGGGACTTGAAGCAGACGCCGGCCGAGCCGGTCGGCTTCAGCCCGAGCTCGACCTCGAGCGTGATGCGGGCCGTCGAGATGGCGAACAGCCGCTCACCGGCGGCGTCCTTTAGCTTCTTGCGCCCGAAGAGGACGTTGGCCAGACCCACGCGTGGTGGTTACGCGACCGGCCGCCCCATCTCGCGCGCGATCTCGGAAAGCGCGGCGAGGCGCTTCTCGAGCGGCGGATGGGTCATGAAGAGTTCCCCCGTCTTCTTGCGCCAGTTCGTCGGCACGATGAAGAAGGCGTTCATGGTCTCGACCTGGCGGAGGTCCTGCTGCGGGATCATCGTGATCTGGCTCGCGATCTTCTGCAGGGCGCTCATCAAGTGCTCGGGCGCGCCGGTGATCAGAGCCGAGCCGCGGTCGGCCGCGAACTCGCGGTAGCGGGAGATCGCCAGGATGAGGATCTGGCTGAGGAAGTACGTGATGATCGAGACGACGACCACGATCAGCCAGACCGGCACGCTGTTGTTGTTGTCGCGGTTGCCCCCGAAGCCGCCGAACATACCCGAGTAGAGGCCCCAGCGGGTCAACAGGCCGGCCAGCATCGCGAAGAAGCTCGCCACGGTCATGACCAAGACGTCGCGGTTGGCGATGTGCGAGAGCTCGTGGGCCAGCACACCCTCGATCTCCTCCGGCTCGAGCCGGTTCCAGAGGCCCGTCGTGACGGCCACCGCGGAGTGCTTCTGGTTCCGCCCGGTAGCAAACGCGTTCGGGACGTCTGACTCGATGATGGCCACGCGCGGCTTGCGCAGGTCGGCCATCGCCGCGAGCCGCTCGATCATGTCGTGCAGCGCCGGCGCCTCGTCCCTCTCGACTACCTTGGCGCCCGAGGCGCGCAAGGCGAGCTTGTCCGAGGTGAAGTACTGGAACAGCGCCAACCCGCCGACGATCACGAGCATCAGCACGAGACCCGCGTTCAGGACGTAGAACAGCGCGAGCGCGAAGAAGACGTAGAGCAGACCGAGCAGGGAGCCCGTGAAGAGCATCCGCAGCGTCAGCCCGGCGTCGCGTCCATAAGCCTTGCGTTTCATCGAGAATCGGCCCCCTTGAAGGCGAGAAGGTTCACGACGATTGTAGCCTTGGCGATTGTTGCGGCCGCGTTAAGCCGGGCTGCAACCGCCGCCCCATCCGAGCAGGTAGCTGTCCTCGTGGTACCTGCGACCGCCAAAGTCTTCCGGTCGCCGCTCGGCGCCCAGGGGCTGCTCGTGGCCGGCGAGGGCGCAACGGTGAGCAGGCGCGGAGCGCTCGCCTCGCTGCTCAGCGGTGAGATGGGCAACGCGATCCTCCGGAACGGCGTGCCGCGCGGTGCACCGGTCATCTCGCTCAGCCGGCAGGCGGCGCGGACCACTTTCTACGTCGCGCTTCCGCCACCCGGGAAGCACCACAACGTCCACAGATATCCCATCGCGGTCGTCGGTCCCGGCTACGGCGGCATCCTCACCTCCAGCTCGACGAGGCTGCCCGGCCTCGTCTCGATCGCGGACGTCGCCCCGTCGGTGAAGGCACTGCGCCGCGGCGAGAAACCGCGGATTCGGTCGACCTCCTCCAGCGACCCGTTCGGAGCTCTGACCGACCTCGACTACCGGCTCGACCAGGCACACGACTCGCGGATCCTCGCAACCCTCGTCCTCGTCGGCCTGCTGACCGTGCTCGGTGTGCTCGCGCTCGTGACTCGCGCTCCGGAGCTCGGCCGCGCGGCGTTCCTCGCTCCCTCGTCGTGCATTGCCGCCGCGGTCGCCCTCAGCGCGGTCGGGGTGACGAGACCGTGGGCGACGGGGCTCGGCATTGCCCTTGCAGGGGCAGGCGTGTCGCTGGCCGCGGGCGTGCTGCTTCGTCCGCGACTGCCGATGGCGCTCGGGGTCGCGGCGCTCTTCGCCTTCCTCTTCACGGTCATGTGGGCCAAACCCGAGTGGAACACCCTCGCTGTGATCGGCCCGCACCCGGACGGCGGAGGCCGCTTCTACGGCGTGACCAATCAGATCGAGACGCTGTTACTCGCGCCGGCACTCGTGCTCGGAGTGCTGGCCGGCGCGCGCCTGCTGCCTGCGGTCGCGCTCGCGATCGCCGCCGGGATCGCAGCCAGCCGGATCGGCGCCGACGGTGGCGGCCTCGTCGTCTACCTCTCGGGGTTCCTCGTCCTCTGGCTCCGCGTGCGGCGGGTCCCGGCCCGGAGGGCCATCGCCGCAACCGCGGCATCGGCGGCGGCCGCGCTCGCGCTGGTCGGCATCGATGCGGCGACCGGCGGATCGAGCCACGTGACCAAGGCCGTGGGCGGCGGTCCCGGCTCGGTCCTCGGCGATCTCGGCCACCGGCTCCACCTCTCGGAGGCGGCAGTCAGCTCCACCTGGAACGCGGCGCTCCTGTTCGCGATGGGTCTCGGCGCGCTCGTCTGGCTCGCGCTCCGACGCCCCCGACTCGCGGTGCTCGATGCGCTCCTCGTCGCCCTCGCGATCTCGTTGCTCGTCAACGACACGCCCACCGACGTCGCGGGCTACGGGGGCCTCTCGGCCCTCCTCTTGTGGGTCTGGGCGAGAAGCGAAGAACGCGAGTTCCCCCTCCAGTAGACTCGCGCCGGATGCGCCGTATCGCACTGGTTTTCGGGGTCTTGCTCGCGCTCCTGCTCGCCGGCTGCGGCGGAAGGCAGGTAGTGCTGCCCACAGCCGAGACGGTGGTGGGACCGGTGCCGACCACGACCACCGCGGCTGCGGCGCCCGGCGACGCGAAGGCCGGCGCGGTGCTCTTCCAGTCACAGGGCTGCGGCGGGTGCCACACGTTCCAGCCTGCCAAGTCGAACGGGAACATCGGCCCCGATCTCGACAAGCTCGCGGCCTACGCGAAGACCGCGGGCCAGCCGCTCGACGCCTTCGCGCGCGAGTCGATCCAGAACCCGAGCGCCTACGTCGAGAAGGGCTTCCAGCCGACGATGCCGGACTTTGGGCAGACGCTCTCCGCGAAGCAGATCTCCGACCTCGTCGCCTACCTGAACCAGACGAAGGGTTGATCGATCTCAGAGCCGCGCGGGCCGACCCCGAGGGGTTCCGCGTCGCGCTCGCGCGCAAGGGCGCGGCCGAGCAGTTCGACGAGCTGCTCGCCGCGGACGAGCGCTGGCGCGAGCTCGAGACGCGGGCGAGCGAGCTGCGCTCCCAGACCAAGACGAAGGGCAAGCCGACGCCCGAGCAGCTCGAGCAGCTGCGCGGTCTGAAGGTCGAGCTGCAGCGCGTCGAGTCGGAGCACGAGGAGGCCGCCAGACAACGGCAGGAGCTGCTCGACCGGGTGCCGAACCCGCCCGATCCCTCTGTTCCCGACGGCGCCACCGAAGACGACGCGGTCGAGGTGCGGCGGGTCGGCGAGCCTCCGTCGTTCTCATTCGAGCCGCGCGACCACCTCGACCTGGCCGCGGGACGGGGTTGGATCGACCTCGAGCGAGCCGCTCGGGTCTCCGGCACCCGCTTCGCCTACCGCGTCGGCGAGGTGGCCCTGCTCGAGCTCGCGCTCTACCGCTTCGCCCTCGACCGGCTCGTCGCGAAAGGGTTCGTGCCGGTCCTGCCGCCGGTGCTGGTGCGCGAGGAGGCGATGTACGGCACGGGCTTCCTCCCGACGGACGAGGTCAACATCTACCGGATCGAGCGCGACGAGCTCTACCTGACCGGCACCTCGGAGGTGGGGCTCGCGTCGTTCCACCTCGGCGAGGAGCTCGACGAGCTGCCGCGGCGTTACGCGGGCTACTCGACCAATTTCCGGCGCGAGTCCGGCGCCGCCGGAAAGGACACCCGGGGAATGTTCCGGGTGCACCAGTTCGACAAGGTCGAGATGTTCGTCTTCACCGAGCCCGACCGTTCGGCCGAGGAGCACGAAGCGCTGCTCACGCACGAGGAGGAGCTCGTGCAGGAGGTCGGCCTCCCTTACCGCGTGGTGAATGTCGCCGCCGGAGATCTCGGCGCCTCGGCGGCCAAGAAGTACGACATCGAGGCGTGGTTCCCCGGCCAGGAGCGGTACCGGGAAATCACGTCGACTTCGAACACGACTGACTACCAGGCTCGGCGCCTCGGCATCCGCTTCAGGCGCGAGGGAAAGCTCGAGCCGGTGCACACCCTCAACGGCACCGCGATGACGGCACGCTGGCTGATCGCGCTGCTCGAGAACTTCCAGGACGAAGACGGCGAGATCGCCGTCCCCGAGGTCTTGACCGGCTTCGGCGCGCCCGCCCGATTGGCCTAGACTCGCTTCTCAGGGCCGGGTGCCAGAGCGGACGAATGGGGCGGTCTTGAAATCCGAGATCGCCTCGACGCCCTCTCCCGGCCAAAGCGACGAAAGCCCTGCTAATCCGGCTGATTCGCGGTGAGGCCTCCGCAGGCCCACAGGAGCGGAATACATCCGTAAGACGTTGCCCAGACGTTGCCCGGCTGGGTTGGCCACAACGTCCGGTCGGGTATGTCACAGCCCCGCGTGCCCCCCGCGCTGATCCTCCGGGCGAGCTGCGTGATCACGTCTTCCGGCAGACGTGCAAGGGCGTGCGCGTGCGAGCCCGCGGCCTCGCTCGCCGACCTGCCCAAAGGCGTCAAAGGCTTCAAGGCCGGGACCCGCAGCGCCCGTGTCGCGCTGGTTGGTGTCGTCACCGACCAGGCCAGCGCCAAGCACGCGGCCGATGCCCTGCGCGCCGCCGACGAGAAGGCCGGGCAGCTAAGGCCACCTGGCCACAGCCCTCACGACCTGACCTTCGAGCGCCCCCGAGTGGGGCCGCTCGTCGTTTTTAGCGGAGATTTCGGCCGGTCGGCCTCGCGCGCGAGGGCGCGCGGGTGAAGGTCAGTCGAAGGCGAACACGGCCGAGAAGGCTTCCGCATCCGACGGCTCGTTATAGAACCACACTTGGGCGACCTTCCCGTCATGCAGGCGGTAGACCGCGATCTCATAGCCGTCTGAGCGCATTCCCTGGCGCTCGGCCCACCACTTGACCCGCACCGCGGAGTGTTCGCCCAGGTTGAGGAAGGCCTCGGGCTCAAGCTGAAACGTGCCCTCGGTGACGGTCACAAGCTTCTCCAGTAGAGCGACGACCTCGTCGCGGCCAAGGAAGTCACCGGAATGGTCTTCCTCACCGGGCTCGTGCCAGCCGACCTCGTCCGCGAATAGCGCATCGACCGCGGTCCAGTCGCGCCGCGCGCGCGCATCGTAGAGATCGCGGATGGCCCGCTCGTTCGAGTCCACGCGCCAATCCTAGGAATGGGTGCGACCACACTCAAGCCGACGAGCACGGCTCTGAAGTCCAAGAGGGGCCCGTCGCCTCTAATCCGCCAGCTCGCCGAGCAGGTCGTCGATGGGCTCGGGCTCGACCAGCCGCCAGTGCTCGTGCTCATGCTCAAGCGCCGCGGCGGCCTCCTCCCAGGCCAGCGGCAGCTCGGGCGATCTCGCGGCCACCTGGGCGGCCAGGATGCGCTTCGCCAACGCCACGAAGGGCGCGCCGGCCGCTCGCTGCGACCAGGCACGCCGCCGCCGGCTGCGCAGCGTCCGCGCCGCGTCGACTATCAGCCGCTTCAACCGTCTGGCGATTTTTTTCGCCGTGAGTTCGGCGCCGTTCGCTGTGAAGGCGACCGGGGATCCCTACCCACCCGGGCGGCGCAAGCTGCGATCATCTCGGCGAAAGTGGGCCAGTTGATCACGATAGGCACCTATGGGACGCGGGACGAGGCGGAGATCGTTCAGGGTCTGCTCGCTTCGTTCGGGATCGACGCATCGGTCAGAGCCGACGATGCGGGCGGCGCCTATCCATTCGTCCTTTCGGGCGGGGCTCAGGTGCTGGTCGACGAGAGCGATGCCACTGCGGCTGCGGAAATCCTCGCTAACAGAACCGAGATCTGACCCCTCGCCTGGGCCAGCGTTCGGGAATGTCACTCGGGCTGGGGCGATAGTCGTGGCGCTCTACAGAGACTTGTTGCTGAGCCCCACCCGGCAGGGGTAGTCTCGCACTCAAGTCCAGAACCGGAGAGGAGGTCATCCGGAACCGCACCTACCAACCACGGAGGTCGTGATGAGCACCACCGCCCAGACCGCCACCGACATCCGTCCCTTCCACGTCGACACTCCCGAAGAGAAGCTCGCCGAGCTGCGCCGCCGGATCGCCGCGACGCGCCTGCCCTCCGGAGAGCTGGTCGCAGATCGGTCGCAGGGCGTGCAGTTGGCGACGATTCAGGAGCTCGCGCGCTACTGGGAGACCGACTACGACTGGCGCAAGGCCGAGGCGAAGCTGAACGCCTTGCCGCAGTTCACGACCGAGATCGACGGCGTCGACATCCACTTCATCCACGTGAAGTCGCCACACGAGGACGCGCTGCCGCTGATCATGACCCACGGCTGGCCCGGCTCGGTCATCGAGCTGCTCGAAGCCATCGGCCCGCTCACCGACCCGACCGCGCACGGCGGCGACGCCGAGGATGCATTCCACCTCGTGCTGCCGTCCCTGCCCGGCTACGGATTCTCGGGCGAGCCGACGGAGCTCGGCTGGAACGTCGGCCGCGTCGCGCAGGCGTGGGCGGAGCTGATGCGCCGCCTCGGCTACACCCGCTACGTCGCCCAGGGCGGCGACGTGGGCGCTGCCGTCACCGACGCGATGGGCCGCCAGGCACCCGAGGGGCTGCTCGGCATCCACATGAACTTGCTCGTGACGATTCTGGCCGGCGGCCCCCTGCCGTCGGAATCCGAGCAGGAACGCGCCGCGCTCGACGCGATCAACACCTTCAAGACGAGCGGGTTTGGCTATTTCCTTGAGATGGCCACGCGGCCGCAGACGATCGGCTACGCGCTGCTGGATTCACCCGTCGCCCTGGCGGCCTGGATGCTCGACCACGACACGGACGCCTACTACAAGATCGCCAGCGCCTTCGTCGACGGGAAACCCTCGGGGAATCTGACCCGGGACCACATTCTCGACAACGTCACGCTGTACTGGCTGACCGGCACCGGGGCCTCGGCGGCCCGCTCGTACTGGGAGGACGGACAAGCCGCAGCCGCAGCCGTTGCGGGCGGCCAGGCTCCCCCGGAGGCCTCGGTCCCGACCGGCTTCACCACGTTCCCCGGCGAGATCTGGCGGACCCCGCGCAGCTGGGTCGAGAAGTCGTACCCCAACGTCATCTACTTCAACGAAGTCGACCGGGGCGGCCACTTCGCCGCGTGGGAAGAGCCGGAGCTCTTCTCAACCGAGGTGCGGGCGGCTTTCAGGTCATTGCGTTGATCGGCGCGTGCGAGCGGCGCGCACGAAAAGGTGCGCCCCGCTCGCGGCTTGTTTGGGGAGCGTCTTACGCTCTCTCCCCAACCGCTGCTTGCGGACCGTCTACACCGCAACCGCTCGACTGGGCCAGTGTTCGGGAATGAAGCCCGAAAAGATCGGGCACCTAAGATCAGACAGCGGGTGACTTCGACGCCTGATGCGTCCGATTGCGACCCGCCGCAGGCGTGAGGTCGCCGCGAAACCGTCTGTCGGATCGCTCACAACCGGCGTACCAGAAAGGCCTTGAGAGAAATCCGGGAGGCGGTGTCGGATCGGCGCAGAGGTGTTCGTTGAAGGGGTGAGCGGCCGCCCACGAGGGGCGCCCCTAACCAAAGGAGATGATCCGAGATGCAGTACCTGGTTTCCGTGTTCGACGACGGCACCGGCTTGGCCACCCCGACCGAGGAGGCCGACATCAACGCGTTCAACGACAGGCTCCGGGCCGATGGCCACTGGGTCTTCGCCGGCGGCCTCGGGTCGCCCAGCACGGGCACCGTCATCGACAACCGGGGTGGGGAGGCGGTGTTCACCGACGGGCCCTTCCTGGAGTCGAAGGAGTACCTCGCCGGCTTCTGGATTATCGAAGCCGCTGACCTCGACGTGGCGCTCAAGCTCGCCGCCGAGGGGTCGAAGGCCTGCAATCGGAAGGTCGAGGTGCGGCCGTTCCTGTAGTGAGCGCGAGCGACGTTCGGGAGGCGATCACCCGCGCTCACCACGAGGAGTGGGCGCGGGTGGTCGCCGCCCTGACCAGGCGTTTCGGTGACCTCGACGT
>DATAOV010000097.1:0-1628 GCA_036265535.1 Gaiellaceae bacterium
CTGGAGCGACGCTCGCGGCGGCTACTACGTCCTCGCGCTCGACGGCGAGAAGAAGCAGGTCGACTCGCTGTGCTCGAACATCGGCCACCTGCTCTGGAGCGGGATCGTCCCGCCGGACAAGGTGGACGCGGTCGTCGACCGGCTGATGGGCTCCGGCCTCTGGTCAGGCTGGGGGGTGCGGACGATGTCGACGGAAGACGCCGGGTTCAGCCCGCTCTCGTACCACAACGGGACGGTCTGGCCCCACGAGAACTCCCTGATCGCCTGGGGGCTCGCGCGCCACTCGCGCTGGCCGGAGGCGCACCGGATCATCCGCAACCTGCTGACCGCGGCCGGGCACTTCGACTACCAGCTGCCCGAGGTCTTCGCGGGCCTCCCGCGCGACGAGACGCCGTTCCCGATCGCCTATCCGACCGCAGCCCGCCCGCAGGCCTGGGCCGCCGCCTCGCCGGTGCTCCTCCTGCAGATCCTGCTCGGCCTTCAGCCGGACGGGCGCAACCACCAGCTGCGCTCGGTGCTGCCGCTCGAGCTCCCTTCCTGGGCGGGCTCGCTCAGGTTGAGCGGCGTGCGGGCATACGGCAAGTCCTGGGACGTTCGCGTCGAGGATGGCATCGTTCGGGTCGAGGTCAATGAGTGACAAGCTCAGAATCGCGGTTCTCTCGCCGGTGTGGTTCGCCGTGCCGCCGACCGGCTACGGCGGGATCGAGCTCGTCGTGTCGCTCCTGGCCGACGGTCTCGTCGACGCTGGCCACGAGGTCACGCTGTTCGCGTCGGGCGACTCCCTGACGAAGGCGAACCTCTCGTACATCTTCGAGCAGGCGCCGAGCGAGCTGATCGGCCGGTCGCTCCCGGAGATCCGCCACGCGCTCGCCTGTTACACGCGCGCCGACGAGTTCGACGTGATCAACGATCACTCGGGGATCCCGTCCGCCGCGCTCGGCGGGCTCGTCGATACGCCCGTGCTGCACACGATCCACGGGCCGCTCGACACGCACGAGGCGCAGGACGCCTACAACTCGATCGCCGAGGTCTCCCCGGGCGTGAGGCTGATCTCGATCTCGGAGAACCAGCGGCGCCCGATGCCCGACCTGCCGTGGGCGGCGACGATCCCGAACGCGATCGACCTCTCGCTCTACCCCTGCAAGCCGCACCGGGGCGACTACCTGCTCTTCCTCGGCCGCTTCAGCCCGGACAAGGGCGCGCACCGCGCGATCGCCGTAGCAATGGAGCTCGGCCTGCCACTGAAGATGGCCGGCAAGAACCGCGAGCCGAAGGAGCGGCAGTACTACGCGGAGTTCGTCGAGCCGCATGTGGGCCACGGCGGGATCGAGTACCTCGGCGAGGTCACGCACGGCGAGAAGGTCGAGCTGCTCCAGGACGCGCGCGCCACGCTGTTCCCGATCGAGTGGGAGGAGCCGTTCGGCCTCGTCATGATCGAGTCGATGGCCTGCGGGACGCCCGTGATCGCGACCCGCCACGGCGCAGTCCCCGAGGTGATCGACGACGGGCGCAGCGGGATCATCGTGGGCAACTACCGGGAGATGGCCTCGGCGCTCGAGCGCGCAGATGCGCTGGACCCGATGGAGTGCCGCGCCTATGTCGAGGAGCGCTTCGCCCCGGAGCGCATG
>DATAOV010000098.1:0-20290 GCA_036265535.1 Gaiellaceae bacterium
AGGGCAAGGGCCCCGGCCACGATGGCAAGCCTGAGAAGCCGGTGAGTCCGCCGCCGCCGCCCGACGAGCGCACGTCGGCAGTGAGCTCCGGCAAGTCCGGCCGTTAGCTGCTACAACACCCCTCCATGAGCATCTTCAACCGCAGGAACGCGATCCTCGGCTGGGCTGTGTGGCAGGGGAGCAAGCGCTTCGCGAAGCTCAAGGCTAAGGGCGTCACGCCGTCCCGCGGCGGCTCGAACAAGTCGCTCCTCGCCTTCAGCGTCGCAGGCGTGAGCGTCGCCGGCATCGTCGGAGCGCTCACCTTCTGGCGCAAGCACCAGAGCGCCGCTGAGTCCTAGCGCTTCGCACTAGACCGCAGGCCCGCACCGCTTTAGCGTTGCCCGCAACCGGAGGAGGGCCAGATGCGCGTCGAGTCAGCCGTCACGTCGATCACGTGGATTCCGTCCGAGGCGATCTCGGGCATGCCGAAGCTGCCGTTCGAGATGGGGATGGCGCACTACGACGAGCCCCCGCCCGACCGCATCGGCGATCTCGACCCGCTGCACGAGAACGACCTCTTCCTCGAGGCGAACGAGCTGAAGGCCTGGATCGAGGTCGAGGACGGCAAGGTCGTCGACCAGGGCTACTCCGGCAAGGGCCGGATCGGCGTCACTCGAATCAAGCTCGGCCAACGCGAGATTGCCTTCGCCGCGGTTCAGTACCCGTTGCTCCAGACCGAGCCCGAGGTCGGCGACGGCTGGGTCAGGTTCGTCCAGTCGGCCGGCGGCCACATGGGCCTGCCCGCGCCGCGCCGGGTCAGCGGCAAGCCGTTCTTCCGGGTCAAGTCCGCCTCCGCGTGGACGACGCTCCAGCTGATCGTCTACGCCGACGGTTCGTCGAAGCATTCGCTCCTCGGCGCGAGCCCGTTCCCGCGCCACTGGATCTACGACAAGGACGGCGTGCTGGTCGAGAAGTCCGGCACGATCGACTTCGCCAAGTGGTACCGCGAGTCGCACGGGTCGAACACCCCTTGGGGCGAGGAGGACTCGCCGACCCTCGTGACCGCGGTCGAGTCGGAGCTCGAGCGCGACCTCTCCGCCTCGGTCATGCGCGGAGACAAGGCGGCCGAGCGGCGCAAGCTCGGAGAAGGCGAGGTGCTCTGCGAGCAGGGCGCCGACGGGAACGAGCTCTACCTGGTCCTGGACGGCGTCCTCTCGGTCGAGGTCGATGGCGAGCCCGTCGCCCAGGTCGGCCCGGGCGCGCTGCTCGGCGAGCGGGCGCTGCTGGAGGGCGGCAAGCGAATGGCGACCCTGCGGGCGGCGACTCCCGCTCGCGTCGCGGTCGTGCCGGCGGACGCAATCGACGAGGCTGCGCTGCCAGAGCTCGCCGCGGCCCACAAGCGCGAGCGGGCCTAGAGCCAGCCACCGTCTCCCGGCAGCACCAGAGTCATCGGTCGCACGACAACCGTTGCAGCTATTCGACCACCGCTGCAGCGGTTTGCAACAATTCCCCGCTTCGACAACTCGGAGGGGAGAGACGCATGCGACGATTCGTTGTTCTCGCCATGGCGGGGCTGTGTATAGCCGGTCTCGTCTCTGCGGCCCAGACTTCAATCGCGGCACCATCCGAGCCAGACGACCGGGTGACGCCCGCGACCACCTACGTGCGGCACGACGGCGGCACCGATCGTGCCATCCAGCACTGTTCGGACACCTCGACGAGCACCGCGCCGGACACTCCCGGAGACGGTGACTCGGACTCCAACGACGGCGGCGCGTTCCGCCAGGGCAACGAGCCTTCGGTCGCGATCGACCCGACCAACCCCGAGCTCGTCTTTGCCAGTTGGAACGACTATTGCGACACCGACCTCGGCGGCGGCTGGCAGGGTCTCGCCTACTCGACGAACAGCGGTGAGACCTGGACGCCGTCCAAGATCCCCGGCTACCCGAGCGACACCTCGGCCGAGGGCATCGCCTCCCCGCTGCACGGCCGCCAGGCCGAGGCGGGCGATCCGCTGCTCGCGTTCGACAGCGACGGGCGGCTCTTCGCCGGCGGGATCGCCTTCAACCGCGTCAACCCGCAGAACGGCGACGTGTGGGTGGCGAGCTACGCGAGCACGCCGCACCCGAGCGGCTACCCGAAGGACTATCTGCGAACGGTCGTGGTCGGCCAGGGAACGCCGGCCCTGAACGGCATCTTCGAGGACAAGCCTTCGCTGGAAGTCGACCGCACCGGCGGCGTGCACGACGGCAACGTCTACATCTGCTGGTCCCGCTTCGTCGGCTTCAACGGCCGGACGAAGATCTCCTTCAGCCGCTCGACGGACTCTGGTCTGACGTTCTCGAACCCGATCGAGCTGTCCTTCGGTAAGGACGTGCAGGGCTGCGACATCGCGATCGAGCACGACGGGGACGTCTACGTTGCATGGGGCACGCGAGACACGCCGTCCTCGAACACCGCGCAGGGCCTCGCCCTGGCCCGATCGACCAACGGCGGGGCAAGCTTCGCACCCGCCCATCAGATCGCCACCTTCACGCGGTACTTCCCGTCCGACGGCGCCCGCGACTGCGGGGATGGCGCCTTCATTTGCCCGGCGCAGTTCGTGTTCTTCCGCGTGCCGCTCGAGCCGCGGATCACGGCCGACCAGAGTGGCGGGCTGGCGGGTGTCTTCGCCACCTACAACGCCGTCGATCCGGCGACCGTCGTGCCGAGCACCTCGTCCTATAGCTCGGCCGGGCCGAACTCCGGCTTCGTCGGCCGCTCCGTCGTCTACGTCATCCGCTCCGTGGACAACGGCGGCACCTTCGACGCGGCGGTTCCCGTCGACCCTGCCGGCGGGCGTGGGCACCAGTTCTTCCCTGACATCGATGCTCTCGGTGGCAAGCTGGTGGCGGTCTGGCAGGACAACCGAACCGACGACGCGTACAGCGTCCAGCTACCGATCGGGAACACGCTCGATCTGCAAGGCCGGCCCGTTGCATCCGGCACGGACGTCGTCGGCACGTACGCGTCGGTCTCCGACGACGGGAGTACGTTCACCCCGCAGGGCGACATGTCCTCGGCGACACACCAGCCGTCGTACGAGATGTTCGGCAATCGCCAGATCCCGTTCCAGGGCGACTACAACTGGGTCGCGCTCGCGTTCGACCCGACCACGACACCGACGTCGCTCTTCGGCTACACGGGCTGGACGGACAACCGGGACGTCCGTCCTGGCGAGGACATCAGGGAGACCGACTACCTCGATGGCTTCGACGTGTTCCAGTGCCGAACGCCGACGGCGCTGGAGCCGGATACCTGCCCGAACGCGCACGGGCTCGACCAGAACATCTACGGCCAGTCGCTCACGCTGCCTGTCGGCTGAGCCCTGAAACATGCACGGCGGCCGCCCGCTTGCAAGCGGGCGGCCGCCGGCAGCGGCGAGTCGCCCCCTACTAGCTGCGGACGAGCTCGGCCTCGCGCTCCTCGACCTCCGGCTCAGGCTCTTCCGCCTTGGGCTCGGTCGTGGAGATGAAGCGGAGCCGCTCGGCTTCGCGCTCGAGCTCGCGCCGCTCCCACTCCTCGCGCTCGTGCTTCGACCAGCACATGCTGAGCCTCCTTTCGCGTGTGCTCCGACAAGGTAGCGCTGGTCGGCGTCTTGAACCGACCGAGAGGGGGGTCGTAGGATCGGCGGTGACCGCCATCAGAAGGAGGGCACGATGTACGGAAGGCTCGTCTCGTTTTCAGGTGCCGATCCCGAGAAGCGCGAGCAAGCGATCGAGACCATCCAGAAAACGGTGATCCCAATGCTGCGAGGCTACGACGGCTACGCCGGCTACATCGCGCTGTACGACGCGGACAACCGGCGCGCGAAGGCCGTCCTGCTCTGGGACAGCGCCGAGGCGGCCGAAGAGGCCGAGAAGGAGCTCGCGGAACGCCGCCTGAAGATCGCCGGGAGCGTCGGCCTGACGGTCGAGTCGGCGGATCTGTACGAGGCCCCCGTCGTCGAGCTGGAAGGAGCTCGCGTATGACGACGCTGCTCATACATCACCGCGTGGGCGACTACGAGGCCTGGAGGCAGGTCTACGACAGCGTCGGTGAGATGCAGCGCGACGGCGGTGTCCGCTCGCATCGCGTCTGGCGCTCGGCCGACGACCCGAACATGGTCGTCGTGGAGCACGACTTCGACTCGCGTGAGGCAGCAAAGCAGTTCATGGACCGCTCCGACCTGCGCGAGGTGATGGTCCGCTCCGGCGTCGACGAGTCGTCGGTGCAGGCCGAGCTCCTCGACGAGGCCTAGCCGGCAGAGAACGCGGAGGCGAGACGCTCGAGCCCGAGCTCGAGCGTCTCGTTGCTGACCGCGGGCTCGGGCGGATTACCCCTTGCCAGGCCGGCGGGCGCGCATCGATACGGTTGCTGTGTGCGCGTGCGTAAGCTCGGGCCGCTCGAGGTGAGCGTCGTCGGACTCGGCTGCAACAACTTCGGCCGTCGCCTCGACGAGGCCGGGACGAAGGCGGTCGTCGACGCCGCCCTCGATGTCGGTGTCACGTTCTTCGACACCGCCGACCGCTATGGCGGGCCGGGTGAGAGCGAGAGGCTGCTCGGCAACGTGCTCCGCGGGCGCCGTGACCGGGTCGTGCTCGCGACCAAGTTCGGCATGACGATGGGGGACGGCGTCGAGCGCCGCGGCACGCGGAACTACATGAAGTGTTCGATCGAAGGCTCGCTACGCCGCCTGCAGACCGACCACGTCGACCTCTACCAGCACCATGAGGAGGACACCGGAACGCCACTCGAGGAGACGTTCGCGGCGCTCGACGAGCTCGTCGCCGCGGGAAAGATCCTCGCCTACGGCACTTCGAACTACAGGCCAGAGACGCTTGAGCGCGCCAGGTCGATTGCCGGCACCGCGTACGTCTCGGAGCAAAGCGAGTACTCGTGGCTCGATCGACGGGCCGAGGCGGATCTGCTACCGACCTGCGAGCGGCTCGGCCTGTGCTTCATCTCGCACTCGCCGATCGGCAGCGGCCTACTGACCGGCAAGATCCGCCGCGACCGGCCACCGGCCGAAGGAACGCGCTTGCACGGCCATGACATCCCGGAGCAGGAGCTCGAGGTCGCCGAGAGGCTGACCGCCTGGGCCGAGGCGCACGGCGTCTCGCTGCTCGAAGTTGCCATCGGCGGCCTCGCCGCCGTGTCGCCGGTGGCGTCGGTCATCCCAGGAGCGACCACGCCCGAGCAGGTGCGCGCCAACGCGGCGGCAGGCGAGTGGGTGCCGACGGAGGAAGAACTCAACGAGCTGAGAGCAGTCCAAGTCGCCTAGGAGAAGGCGCGCGCCAGGCGCTCCAGCCCGAGCTCGAGCGTCTCGTCGCTGACGGCAAGGCTGAGGCGGATCCAACCCTTGCCACTGGGCCCGAAGCCCTCGCCGGGCGCAACCGCGACGCGGTGCTCTGCGAGCAGGCTCTCGGCGGTGACCCCCTCGGGCAGCTTCATCCAGATGTAGAAGGTGCCCTCGCAGGTCTGGGGCCCGAGCGCCTCGATCACGCGGTCGCGCCGGCGTTGGTAGGTGTTGCGCCGCTCGGCCACGGAGTCCTGGGGCCCGGTCAGCGCCGCGATGCAGGCCTCTTGGATCGGCCGGAAGATTCCGACGCGGCAGTGGTCGTTCAGCAGGTTGATCCGCTCGACGATCTCCGCGTTCCCGACCACGAAGCCCACGCGCCAGCCGGCCATGCCGTACGACTTGGACATCGAGAACATCTCCACGCCGACGTCCTTCGCGCCCGGCGTGGCGAGGAAGCTCCTGGGCTCGCGCCCGTCGAAGACGAGGTCGCCGTAGGCGAAGTCGTGCACGACGGCGGCTCCGGTCGTCTCAGCGTAGGCGACAGCGTCCTCAAAGGCGCCGTCGGGCACCGCGACGGCAGCCGGGTTGGAAGGGAAGTTGAGGTACAGGGCCGCAACATCGTCAGCGGGCGCCTGGGTGAAGTCGGGCGGCCACCCGCTCCCCGGGTCGAGCGGCACATGGGCGATGTCCGCCCCGGCGAGCGCCGGCCCAGATGGGTAGTCCGGGTAGTAAGGATCGGGCAGCACGACGGTCTGCCCCTCTTCGGCGAGCGCGAGACAGAGCTCGACGATCGCGGTCTTGGTGCCCGGAACGACCGCCACCTCGGCGTCGGGATCGAGCTGAACTCCGTAGTGCGACCCATAGCGCTCGGCCAGGGCGGCGCGCAGCTCCGGCAGGCTGCGGAACGGCGCGTAGCCGTGCGCGGTCTCCAGCCCGGAGGCCTCACCGAGCGCGTCCACGACGTGAGCGGGCGGTCCGGTCTCCGGGTTGCCCCGCCCAAGGTCGACGAGCGGCTCGCCCACGAGCGCGTATTTCGTGACCCGCGCGAGCAGCCCGCCGAAGTACTGCTCGGGAAGTCGTTCGATCCGCGCCGGCCGCCCTCGCATCGGGCGATCGTATTACTGCCCCCTGCTGGCCGGGTCGACGCCCGCGAAGCTGAGGAAGTCGGTCATCCGGAAGCCGGAGCCGGCCGAGGCGACGACCTGGTACGCAGCATGAACGTCGCGATCGCGCACGCAGGCGGTGGCGGTCCTGGTCGCGTTGCCGAAGGTGCTGGAGGTCCGCTGCCGAACGATCGAGGACTTGCGGCTCGTCAATGCGCTCTGCCGCTTTGTGGAGCTCGCCTCAGCGTGAACCGGTCGGAGCGGTGGAGGAGCGCCCGTCCTGGATCGTCACGACAACGACTCGGTTCTCGTCCTCGAGATAGGCGTACACGACGACCATCCACCGCCACGGACCCAGGACGAAGCGGAGGCCCTCCCATCGTCGGCCCAGCTCGGCTCCCAGAAGCGGAAAGCGCTCTAGCGGCCGCAGCGTGCGCTGCACGCGCGCCTTCGTGTTCGCCGGCAGGCTGTGAGTGAGGATCAGCCGCTCGAGGTCCTCGACCGCCGCCGCGGCGAGCTCGACGCGGGCCACGAGCTAGAGCTTGTCGACCGGGATCGTCTTCCCAGATCGAGCCTGCTCGAGCCCGAGCTGCGCGCGTTCGAAGGCGCCGGGGATCCCTTCTAGGAGCTCGACCACATGACGGGCGTCAACGTCCGTCTCGTCGATTGCGTGCGAGAGGAGCGAGCGCGCGAGCGTCCCTTCCTGGGTGTTCGTGCGCTCGGCCAGGAGCGCGAGCTTCGCAGCGCGCTCGGGATCGAGAGTGACATTCAGACGACTGCTCTCGCGAGCCATACCACACGGTAGCACGAAACGACACGAACCGTGTACCCAGTGAACCAGGGCAGTCAACCGTAGAAGGGTGATGGATCAAGCGACCCACCCCGCCCGATACTCCATCTGCGACTGAGTGACGCGCCCCGATGCGGCGGGGGCGCCTCGGAAGCCTCATACGACGGGCCCTATGCGGCGGGGCCTGACGGATTTACTGCGGCTCTCTCTCACGGGAGACTCGAAGCGGGGCCGGGCGGCGGCCCCGCTTCTTGTTGTCTCGAGATATCCCCCATCAGGGGGGCGCACGGACGGCGGGACCGACGCACGATGGGTTTGCGCTTAACCGGTCGCCTGGGCCGCAGAGACGGGCGGTAAGCGCTTTAAGGGACGGCCTGAAAGCCGTCCCTTTCCTTTGCCCCGAAATCCCGGCAGGATGAGCACATGAAGGGTTCCGACAAGCCGAAGAAGCTCGCCAAAAAGGCCCCGCAGAAGTCGCTCAAGGAGAAGCGGAGCGAGAAGAAGGCCAAGAAGCGAGGCAGCACCTTCTCGCCGTAACAGCTAGGGCGCGGGCTGAACCGAAGCCCCTGCCGGCGACCCGCGCACCTGGATCAAGACTGCGGTGAGGACGATCGCGCCGCCGAGCAGCGTCGCGGCGGCCGGCTGCTCGGAAAGCGCGATCCACACCCAGAGCGGGCCAAGCACGATCTCGAGCAGGGTGATCAGTGCCACCTCCGCAGCCGGGATCAGGCGGGCTCCCAACGTGAGGAAGATCAGGCCGAGGCCGATCTGGCCGATGCCGAGCGCGGCCAGCAGCAGGAGGTCCTGACCGCCGATCTCGCCGAAGTCCGCGAACGGCGCCGCGAACACGAACACGAGCGCCTGCGAGAGGCAGGTCGCAGGCGCCATCGAGACGTCGCGGCGGTGGCGGGTGACGACGATCACGCCGGCGAAGGTGACGGACATGAAGAACGAGATGCTCAGGCCGAGCACGCTCGGGCGGTCCGGCCCGCCGACCATCAGTCCAACGCCCACCAGCGCGACCGCCATCGCGACCCAGGTGCGCCGCTCGACGGGTTCGCCGACGAACGTCCCGAGCACCGCGGCGAGCACGGGCGCGAGCGCCTGCATGAAGAGGACGTTTGCGACCGTGGTGTAGTTGAGCGCGACGATGAAGGCGCCGGAGGAGGCGGCCAGGAGGGCCGCCACGAACAGGCCGTCGCGGCCGATCGCGCGGAAGGCGCGCGCCACCGCTCCGTGCTCGGCGATCGCCACGTAGGCGAACAAGCCGAGGACGGCGAAAAACGCGCGCCCCGTGAGCTGCGTGCCGACGCTCATCGTCAGCTCCCGCTGGAAGAGCCCCGCGCTCGACCACGCCAGCGCAGCTAACGCGACGTAAATGCGCCCGCGGCGGCGCTGGCCGGCGAGGTCGAGAGTCGCGGTCGCGGATGTCATCCGCGGGAGGTTAGTGGCGGTTAGAGGACTTGAGCCGCTCCTCGACGACCGCCTCGCCGGCGGCATGGACGGCCGAGTGCCCGGTCACCGCGGCCAGGAAGTCGTCTCGCTCGAGCGCATACAGGTGAGAGGGGGTGGTGGCCTTGACCGTCGCCGTCCGCGGCACGTCACGGAGCAGCGCGATCTCGCCAAAGAAGTCGCCGCGGCCCGCCGTGTCGTGCACGCCGTTGGCGATCTCGAGCTCCCCGTCGGCGACCACGTAGAACCGGTCGCCGGTCTCGCCGATCCGGACGACCACCTCTCCGGCGGGGACGGCGACCTTCGTCAGCCTCGACGCCACGTGCTCCTTCGCCGCCACGGATAGCGGCGAGAACATGGGCACGCGGTGAACGAGCTCGAGCTCGGCTGCGGGTGCGGCGACCTCGCGGTCGATCCGAACGAGCCACCTCCAGGCGATCAGGGTTAGCACGGGGAGGATGGCGCCGACGACGCCGAAGGCCGCGCGCGGGCCAACCGCGGCGACGATCGCCGGCGCAGCGATCGAGCCGAGGGCCAGCCCGCCCATGGCGATCCCCCAGGTCACGCCGAGGGCGCCGGTGAGAACCTCGTCAGGGACGATCCGCTGCAAGAGCGTGAAGCCGGCAACGTCCTCGACGCTGTTGGCGGCGCCGACCACGGCCAACAGGAACACCGCGGTGGGAAGGTAGGGCCGGGGGGCGACGAGGGCGATCGGCAGACCCCAGAAGACGAGCGCCACGCCGAGCGGAACGGCCAGCCGCCTCCCCTCGAGCGTCATCGCACCGAAGGCTCCGACCAGGCCGCCTGCGCCGATCGCCGCCATCAGGTACCCGACCGTTCCCGCGCCGGTGTCGAGGACGCGGAACACGAACACGACGATCAGCACGTTCAGGCAGCCGCGGACGAAGGTCTGGGCGAAGAAGAGCGCGACGATCAGGCGAGGCTTCGGGTGGTTGACGGCGCGAAAGCCGGCGAGCACGACCTCGCGCGCGTCGCCCCCGGCGGTCAGCTGGATGCGGCCCTCGCAGCGCACCCCAGCGAGCAGGCCGGCGGCGACGAGCAGCGCGGCCGCGGCGACGAAGAACACCACGCCCGGATCGGCGAGCGCCACGAGGACGCCCGCGAGCAGCGGGCCTAGGAGCATGCCGAGGCTCTCGATCGTCGAGGTCGCGCCGTTCGAGGCGATCAGCTCCTCCGGCGTGCGCGCGAGCGAGGGCAGGATCGCCTGCAGCGCCGGCCGGAAGAGCGTCGAGCTGATCCCGACGACTCCCGCGAGCAGGTAGATCGCGACCTGGCTGCGCCCCCCGAAGTAGGCCGCGCCCGAAGCCGCGAGCGCGGCGCTCCCTATCAGCGCGATGGCGAGCAAAAAGCGTTCACGCCGGAAGCGGTCGCCGAAACCACCCGCGAGCGGGGCGATCAGGGCTGCCGGCAACATGCGGACGAGGCCGGCGATGCCGACCGCGGCGGTGCCGCCGGCGTCGTAGGCGAAGATCCCGAGCGCCACGAAATGCGCCCATTCCGCGGCGATCGAGGCTCCCCAGGCAAGCTCGACCCGTCGCAGGTCGGTGTTGCGCATGACGGCGCCGAGGGCGGTCACAGCCTGGCCTGGACGGTTCATTTGCAGGAGATTCCGCCCACGCGAGGACGGGGAAGTCAACCGCGGGCGATCGTGGCTAGGATCGAGACGTCCACGAACGGATGGGAGGAGCCCATGGCTGTCAAGCCGATCCCCGAGGGCTACCACAGCCTCAACCCGTACCTCTCCGTCAACGACGCCGCCGCGGCGATCGAGTACTACTCGGAGGTCTTCGGCGCCAAGGAGCGCATGCGCATGGACGGTCCCGACGGTTTGATCGGGCACGCCGAGCTTCAGATCGGCGACTCCGTGCTGATGCTCGCGGATCCGAATCCGCAGTCGAGCGCGAAGCCGCCGAAGGAGCTCGGTGGCACGACCGCCGGCCTGCTGCTCTACGTCGAGGACGTCGACGCGGTCGTCGCCAAGGCGACCGAGAAGGGCGCGACGGTAACGATGCCCGTCGAGGACATGTTCTGGGGCGACCGCTTCGGGCAGGTGACCGACCCGTTCGGGCACTCCTGGCAGATCGCGACGCACAAGGAGGACCTGACGGAGGAGGAAATGGCGGAGCGCGCCAAGGCGGCGATGGCCGAGATGAGCGGATAGCCCGCTTCGTCGGCCGAGCAAACGTGCACAAGCGGCTGGGCCCGCTGCAAGGTGGGCCCGGCCGCGCCGTCTACGCCGACAGCGCCGCCAGGATCGAGCTGCCCGCCGAGACGATCACGGTCACCCCTCCCTTCGGCCTCGCGCACGCGCGCGAGTACGAGCGGGTCGAGCTGGGGCCGCTCTTCGAGGCGCTGGACGAAGACCATCTGGTGGCCGCGCTGCTGGTGCGGCTCGGGGGCTACGCCGTCGGCGTCTTGGAGGGTGAGCGCCTCGTCGCCTCGAAGGTCGGGACCCGCTTCGTCAAGGGCAAGCACAAGAAGGGCGGCTCGTCGGCGAACCGCTTCCGGCGTCGCCGCGACGAGCAGGCGCGGGCGCTGATAGAGGCGGCTACGGAGACCGCGGCGCGGGTGCTCGAACCGTGGCGCGGCCGGGTCGAGCACGTCGCCCTCGGCGGCGACCGCGCGGCGGTGCGGCAAGTGCTCGCCGACCCGCGGCTGGCCTGGCTCGAGGCGAAGGCCCTGCAGCGCTTCTTCACGGTGCCCGACCCGCGGCAGCGCGACCTGGAGCGGCTGCCCTACGAGCTTTATGCGGCCGAAGTCGCGACGTCGACCGCTTGAACCCGGCGCCAAGGTGTCCAGAGGCCTCCAGAGTCTGCCGGCGTGCCGACGCGGGGCCGATTCCCGCCCCTGCATGTCCTTCCCGTCCGGAGTCTGACGATTTCGACTCTGGGGGAAGCCGGCCGTCTAGGCAGCAGTACGCTGCGGCCGTGAGAGGCATCCGCGTGAAGGCGGTCGCGTTGGTTGCCCTTACGACCGCGGGGTCCTTGGCGATCATCATCGGCGGGATCGCCCTCCGAAGCGACCCGGCTAGACCGTCGCCCGACACGATCGTCGAAGAAGGAAGCCCGGGCGCCCTCGTTCTGGTCGATGAGGGTTCCTCGCGACGCGAGGAGACCAGCGGTCTCGCGGTGCTGGAAGGACGTGAACCGCTCCACGCTCGCGATCGCTTCCGCGTGGGCAGCATCACGAAGACCTTCGTCGCGGTTGTCGTGCTCCAACTCGTCGGCGAGCACCGACTAGCGCTCGGGGACACGGTCGAGCGTTGGTTGCCCGGCCTCGTCCCGAACGGCGGCCGGATCACCGTGCGACAGCTGCTCGCGCATAGGTCGGGGCTCGCCGACTATGCGGACGACGCGGATTTCGTACGCCGGACGGTGGCCCAGCCGCGGCGCCAGTGGACACCGCGCGAGCTGGTGGGTGTGGCGCTGGCCAACGGTCCGGTCGCTCGGCCTGGCGAGCGTTTCGCCTACGCCAGCACGAACTACATCCTCCTCGGCATGGTCGTCGAGCGCGCCACCGGGACCAGCCTCGAGCGTCAGCTCCGCCGCCGCATCTTCGCGCCCCTGGGGCTCGAGGACTCGAGTTTCGCACCCGACCTCCGGAACAGGCGCCGCTATGCCCATGGCTATGCCCCGAGCGAGCACGACGGCATCGTCGGCAGCCTGGCGACCGCTCGCGACCGGAGCACAGTCGGCGCATCGTGGGCCTGGGCCGCGGGCGCGATCGTCTCCACCGCCTCCGATCTCTCGCGCTTCCTTGGTGCTCTTCTTCAAGGGCGGTTGCTTTCGCCGCATCTGCTCGCGCTGATGCGCCCAGCTCCTACGGCGCGCTACGGGCTTGGGCTCGCCGCCTTCCACACACCCTGCGGCACCGCCATCGGCCACACCGGCGCTCTGCTCGGTACCGTCTCCGCTGCCTGGAGCAGCCGTGATGGCCGTCGCCGCGTCGTCGCGATGAGCAACAGTTTCCCGCTGTCGCCGTCGGCCGGTGCCGCGCTGCGGCGACTGCTGGACGCATCCTTCTGTGGAGCGTAGAGCTGGCGCGTAAAGCGCAAGCGCTTCGTCCAGCGCCGCGATTGAAATCTTGCGTAGATTCGCGGTCGAGGTGTTATCGTCGTCGAAGTTGCTCGAAGGAGACGGTTGGCGTGGCGACGCGGGTATTGATCGCCGGCGGTGGAGTTGCCGCCTTGGAGGCCGCCCTCGCCCTGCGGGCGCTGGGCGAGGACCACGTCAGCGTCGAGATGCTGGCGCCCGAGCCTCAGTTTTGGTATCGGCCGCTCGCAGTCGCGGAGCCATTCGATCTCGGCGAGGTGAGGCAATTCGAGCTGACGGAGCTGGCAGAAGCCGCCGGAGCGAGCCTCTCGTTGGGGGCACTGGCCGGCGTCGATGCTGGAAGCCGCCTGGCGCACACCTCCGCGGGTAGCTCGGTTCCTTACGACGTCCTGCTCGTCGCCTGCGGAGCCAGCCCCATCGCGGCTGTCCCCGGCGCCGTGACCTTCCGTGGCCCAGTGGATACCGAGAGAATCCGCACGCTGCTCGAGGAGATCGTCGTCGGCCGGGTCGAGCGGGTCTCCTTCGGCGTCCCCTGGGGAGCGGTCTGGTCGCTTCCGATCTATGAACTGGCGCTGATGACGGCGGCCTACCTCGCCGAGCGCGGGCTCGACCACGTCGAGCTCACGCTGGTCACGCCCGAGGACGAGCCGCTCCAGCTGTTCGGGCGCGCCGGAAGCGAGGCGGTGCGGCAGTCGCTGGAAGAGCGGGGAATCGCCGTTCGGACGGGCTCCTGCCCGGTCGAGCTGGTTGACGGGGAGCTGCGCCTCGTCCCCGAGGGAACGATCGCGACCGATTGTCTCGTTGCCCTCCCACGCCTGCGGGGGCCGCGTATCGACGGCCTACCGCAGACAGTCGAGGGCTTCATCCCCGTCGACGCGCACGGCCAGGTGCACGGTCTCTCCGACGTCTTCGCCGCCGGCGACATCACCAGCTTCCCGGTCAAGCAGGGCGGGATCGCTGCCCAGCAGGCGGACGCTGCGGCAGAGATGATCGCGGCAAACGCCGGCGCGGACCTGACTCCGCAACCTTTCCGGCCGGTGCTCCGAGGGCTGCTCTTGACCGGGAGGGAGCCGCGCTACCTCAGGCACGACATCGCCGGCGGCGCCGGCGACGCCTCGTCGGCCAGCCCCGATCCCCTGTGGTGGCCGCCGGCGAAGATCGTTGGGCGCTACCTCGCGCCGTTCCTCGCCGCTGTTGCCGGCGTCGAGAGCCCAGCCGAGACGACCTCCGCTCCTGGCGCCGTTCCCATCGAGGTCGAGCTCGATCCCGCGAGCGTCCGCAGTTTGGCCGCGCTTCAGTGGGAGATAGCGGCCGAGGCGGAAGGCGAGGATGGCGCCAGGGTCGCAGATGCCATGTCGACCGATCCGCTCGTCGTCGCCCCCGAGGACACACTCGGGGAGGTCGCCGAGAAGATGCGCGCATGTGAGCGAGGCTCGGCCCTCGTGGCCGACTACGGGCGGCTGATCGGGATTCTCACGTCACGCGACCTGCTACGCGCCTTCGCCGAGCGCGTCCACCCGAGCGAGGCGCGTGTCCGTGAGTGGATGACCGTTGAGCCTGTGGCCGTCACAGCCGCTACGCCGATCGAGGCGGCTGTGAGCCTAATGACCGAGTACGGCTTTCACCACTTGCCCGTCGTCGATGACGAGCGCCCGACAGGGATGCTCGGCCTTCGCCAGGCGGTGCGTCAGGTGGGGCGGACCGGGATCGGTCTCGGCTTCTGACGGCGGTCGCGATCTACGCGACAACCCTCCTCTCGGGGTCCCACTCCCTCCGTCGCTGACAGCGCACGAGCTTCCGCTCACAACTCGTGATCGGGCACGATCGAGCGGAAGTGCCTCTCGACGATCTCGAGGGTCTCGAGCACGGGTCTTTGCTGGAGCAGCTCGCTGTAGTTCTTCGCGCCCTCGCGGTCGTGGCCGCGACCGACGTCCTCGGGAGGAAGATGACCGATGGCGTCCCAATGCCAACCGCCTGGTGCCGTCGGATCGAGGTAGATCACGGATGCCAACTCGTGGTGGCAACGATCGCGCACATACCGAAGGCCGTCGAGATGGCGGTCCTGCGGCTCGACCAACCGGAACCACGTGTCCCAAAGTGAGTGAGCCCAGTTCAGGGCCTCGAACAACGGCGGATACACGTCACGAGCGCTGTCTGCTCCGAGAGCCGCCTGCTCCCGAAAACGCTCGACAGCGTCCACGTAGCCACGAACAAGCCAAGAACCGGGTGTAGCTCCGAACGTTCGCACCTATCGCGCCGCCGATCGATTGGATCCGTTTATCGGCGCCCATGGCAAGGGGCACCATTGACGAGTTTGCCACGTCGACGCGGAGCGGCCGCGACACGGATCCGCCCGGAAGCAGCGATCATGCTCGTGTGAACAGGCGGGAGGAAGTCAAACTCGCTCCATTCCGCGCCGAGAACATCGAGCTTCCCGAGGGCGAGCGGCGCTGAAGGTGCCCGCTGCGGCGACCGATCTGCGCACGATGCAGGCCGTGATCTTCGATCTCGACGGCGTCGTCACCCGCACGGCGGAGGTCCATGCGGAGGCATGGAAGCAACTCTTCGACGAGTATCTCGCGGCGCGGGCCCGGCGGCTCGGCGAGCCCTTCCGGCCTTTCGACCGCTCCTCCGATTACCGCCGCTTCGTCGACGGCAAGCCTCGCTACGAGGGAGTCGCGAGCTTTCTCGGGTCACGCGGGATCGAGCTCCCGTTCGGCTCGTCGGAAGATCCGGAAGAGCGGGAGACCGTCTGCGGTCTCGGCAACCGCAAGAACCGCTACTTCCAGGAGGCACTCGCAAGGAGGGGCGTCGATCCCTACCCGAGCACGCTCGAGCTGATTGCGGCGCTGCGCCGGCGGGGCGTGCGCACCGCGATCGTATCGTCGAGCCGCAACTGCGCGGCCGTGCTCGAGGCCGCCGGGATCCGAGAGCTCTTCGACGCCAAGGTCGACGGCGTCGACGCGGCCGAGCTCGGCTTGCCGGGCAAGCCCGATCCCGCGGTCTTCATCGACGCGGCGCGCCGCCTGGGTGTCGATCCGGCGCATGCGGCGGTCGTCGAAGACGCGATCGCGGGAGTCGAGGCCGGACGGCGGGGCGGGTTCGGGCTCGTCGTCGGCGTCGACCGGGAGGCACAGTTCGAGGCGCTGGTCGCCGCCGGCGCCGATGTTGTGGTTGGCGATCTGGGGGAGCTTGCGGCGTGAGTGCCTGGATCCTCGAGTACAGCGGCTTCGACCCGGCGAGCGAGGGGCTGCGCGAGGCGCTCTGCACGCTCGGCAACGGGTGCCTCGCGACCCGGGGAGCGGCACCGGAGGCCCTCGCCGACGGGACTCACTATCCGGCCACCTACGTGGCCGGGGTCTACGACCGTCTGGAGACCACCGTCGCCGGCCGCACCCTCGAGGACGAGAGCATCGTCAACCTTCCAAACTGGCTTCCCCTGACGTTTCGCGTAGAGGACGGGTGCTGGCTGGAAGCAGCCGAATTCCTCGAGAACCGGGTGGAGCTCGACCTCCGCCGGGGTGTCCTCACCCGGCTCGCGCGCGTCCGCGACGATGCGGCCCGCCTGACACGCGTGACCCAACGCCGCCTCGTCTCCATGGACCAGCCGCACCTGGCCGCGCTCGAGACGACCATCGTGTCCGAGAACTGGTCTGGCCGGTTGCAGATTCGCTCGCTGCTCGACGGGGGCGTCAGCAACTCCGGGGTCGCCCGCTACCGCGCCCTCGCCGGAGACCATCTGACCGCGATCGAGACCGCCGCCGTCGACGACGAGACGGTGGCGCTTCGAGCGCAGACACGGGACTCGCGTATCCTCGTCGCGCAGGCGGCGCGGACCCGCCTCTGCCGGGACGGCGCCACAGTCCCGGCGGGGCGAAGACTCCTCCAGGAGCAGGCATCGGTCGGACACGAACTCGCTGCCGACCTCGGCGAAGGCGACTCCGTGACCGTCGAGAAGATCGTCGGCGTCTACACCTCACGCGACGCTGCCCTTTCCGAGCCTGGCTACGCGGCCTGCCGAGCCGTCAACCGAGCGCCGCGCTTCAACGAGTTGCTCGAGAGGCACGTCCTCGCCTGGCACCAGCTGTGGCGTCGGTTCGGGGTCTCCATCGAGGAAGGCGACGAGCGAACCGCCCTGACCGTGAACCTCCACGTGTTCCATCTCCTGCAGACGATCTCGCCCCACACCGCCGGGGTCGACGCGGGCGTGCCTGCTCGCGGGCTTCACGGTGAGGCCTACCGCGGCCACGTCTTCTGGGATGAGGTCTTCGTCTTCCCCTTCTTCAACTTCAGGCTTCCGCGGCTTGCGCGGGCCCTCCTGCGCTACCGCTACCGGCGGCTTCGGGAGGCCCGCTGGGCCGCACAGGAGGCGGGCTTCGAGGGTGCGATGTTCCCGTGGCAGAGTGGGAGCGACGGACGGGAGGAGACGCAGCGGCGCCACCTGAACCCCCGCTCGAACCGGTGGAACCCCGACCACTCCTCGCTGCAACGTCACATCAACGCCGCGATCGTCTACAACCTTTGGCACTACTACCAGGTCACCGGTGACCTGGGCTTCCTCGCCGGCTTCGGCGCGGAGCTGATCATCGAGATCGCACGGTTCTGGAGCTCGATCGCGCGCTACAACCGGGCGCTGGACCGCTACGAGATCTGCGGGGTGATGGGCCCCGACGAGTACCACGACGCCCTTCCGAACGCGTCGACACCCGGCCTCGACAACAACGCCTACACCAACGTGATGGCCGTCTGGGTGCTCTGTCGTGCTCTCGACCTGCTCGACCTGATTCCTTCCGACCAGGGCGAAGAGCTGCGCGAGCGGCTCTCGCTCACCGCCGAGGAAACCGAGCGCTGGGAGGACGTGAGCCGTAAGATGCGCCTCGTCTTCCACGAGGACGGCATCCTCAGCCAGTTCGAGGGGTACGAGCAGCTCGAGGAGTTCGATTGGGACGGCTACCGCTCCCGCTACGGCGACATCAGTCGCCTCGACAGGATCCTCGAGGGCGAGGGGGACACTCCCAATCGCTACAAGGTCTCGAAGCAGGCCGACCTGCTCATGCTCTTCTACCTCCTCTCGGCCGACGAGCTCGGCGAGATCTTTGCGCGTCTCGGGTACGACTTCGAGGAGGACACGATCCCGAGAGCGATCGACTACTACCTCGACCGGACCTCGCACGGCTCGACTCTGAGCGGCGTCGTGCATGCGTGGGTACTCGCCCGCTCGGATCGAAGCCGCTCCTGGGAGTTCTTCCTCGAGGCGCTCGAGAGCGACATCTCCGACACCCAGGGCGGAACAACCGCTGAAGGGATCCATCTAGGCGCGATGGCCGGCACGCTCGACCTTCTGCAGCGCTGCTACACCGGGCTGGAGGTCCGCGACGACATCCTCTGGCTGAACCCACAGCTGCCGACGGAGCTCAGGCGACTCGCTTTCACCATCCTCTACCGCGGACAGCTGATCGAACTCGAGTTCGAGGACGAGGGCGTCACGATCACGTCCCAAACCGCGAAGGCGGCGCCAATCACGGTCGGGATCGGCGCGACGGTCACGAATCTCCAGGCAGGCGGCCGCCTGGAACTTCATGCAGGGGCGGCGCCTGCCTCCTGAGCCGTGCTGAAGACCTACTGGGCGAGTGGCAGCGCAAGTATGCTGGGCCTCGGAACAGAAGGAAAGGACGAGCATGCCCAGGAAGACCCGTCTCCTCACCGGCCTCGTCACGCTGCTGTTCGTCGGCCTCCTTGCGTCCGGCTGCGGAGGCGGCAGCAAGAAGTCGGCGACCACCACATCGACGTCCGCCGGGACAACGACGACACCTACCGTCGACAGCACGGTCGCGGCGGAGGTTCCCTCCGCGATCAAATCGAAGGGCACACTGACCGTCGCCGCAGATGCCACCTATGCTCCCAACGAGTTCATCGGTAGCAACGGCAAGAGCGTCGAAGGCATGGACCCCGACCTGGCTAAGGCCCTCGCCGCCGTCATGGGACTCAAGGTCAAGGTCGTCAACGCGAGCTTCGACGGAATCATCCCAGGGCTCGCCTCCGGCAAGTACGACCTCGGGATGTCGTCCTTCACCGACACCAAAGAACGTGAGAAGACGGTCGATTTCGTCACCTACTTCTCCGCCGGTACCTCCTTCTACGTGAAGGCGCAGGGAGGGCCGACCATCAATACGCTCGCTGATCTCTGCGGGCACTCGGTGGGGGTCGAGAGGGGCACTACCCAGGCAGACGACGCGACCGCGCAGAACACAAAGTGCAAAACCGCAGGCAAGTCCGGCGTCAAGGTGTCTGTCTTCCCTGACCAGAACGCCGCGAACCTGTCAATCTCAAGCGGCCGAGCGCAGGTGGGCATGGCCGACTCGCCGGTCGCCGCTTACATCGTCAAGCAGTCGAATGGCCAATTCAAGCTGACGGGCTCGTCGTACAACACCGCGCCCTACGGCATCGCGATTCCCAAGGGAAACGGCATGACCAAGCCGATCCTCGGGGCGCTCAAGGTGCTGATGTCGAATGGTCAGTACAAGGCGATCCTGACGAAGTGGAACATCGCCTCCGGCGCGATCACGAATCCGACCATCAACGGAGCTACTAGCTAGTCACAGACGACGCAGTGAGTTAGGGTCAGCGGCTTCCGTGGAGTCCACTGCCGGGACCCCCGAGAGCGCTCCGCCGCCGATCCGGCCCGAAGAGATCAAGGCGATCCCGGTCCGCCATCCGGGCCGCTGGGTCGCGAGTGCGATCATCCTCGTCCTCGCGGCAGCGTTTGCGAAGTCGGTTGCGACCAACCCGCGATTCCAGTGGGGGATCATCGGTCATTACTTCTTCTCGAGCCGGGTCTTACACGGCCTCGTCGTCACGCTCGAGCTGACGGTTCTCTCGATGGCGATCGGCGTCACCATCGGCGTCGTGCTCGCGGTCATGCGGCTGTCGTCGAATCCGCTTGTCTCCGGCACCAGTTGGTTCTACATCTGGTTGTTCCGAGGGACGCCGGTGCTGGTCCAGATCCTCTTCTGGGGCTATATCTCCGCGCTCTATCCGCGGTTGTCGCTGGGGATCCCGTTTGGGCCACAGTTCGTGCACTTCAGCGCGAACTCGACCATCACGCCGTTCGTCGCCGGGATGCTCGCCCTCGGGTTGAACGAGGGGGCCTACATGGCGGAAATCGTCCGTGCAGGGATCATCTCCGTTCCCGAGGGCCAGACGCTTGCAGCGCAGAGCTTGGGGATGACGCGCCTGATGACGCTGCGGCGGATCGTGCTTCCGCAGGCGATGCGGGTAATCGTCCCGCCGACCGGTAACGAGACAATCTCGATGCTGAAAACGACCTCGCTCGTCAGCGTGATCGCGGTCACTGAACTGACCTACTCTGCGCAGCTGATCTACTCGGTCAACTACCGGACGATCCAGCTCCTGATCGTCGCCAGCCTCTGGTACCTGATCATGACCACGGTGCTGACGATCGGCCAGTTCTACCTCGAGCGCCACTTTGGCCGCGGCGCGACGCGCGACCTGCCGGAGACACCGCTGCACCGGCTCAGGGTGAATGTCCTTTCGATCCGCCGCAAGGATTCGG
>DATAOV010000099.1:0-5584 GCA_036265535.1 Gaiellaceae bacterium
GCCTGGCGCCCGCAGCGGTAGAGGGCGACGAGCAGCTCGCCCTGGAGCCGTTCGCGTAACGGGTGCGCCCGCACCAGCGACTCGAGCTCCGCGACCACGTCCTCGTGGCGACCCAGCGCGAGGTCGGCCTCGATCCGGTCCTCCAGCGCTGTCAGCCGGAGGTCCTCGAGCCGGCGGATCTCGTCCTGCGCGAACGGCTCGTAGGTGAAATCTGCCAGGGGCGGGCCGCGCCAGAGCGCGAGCGCTTCTCGAAGCCGGTCGGCAGCCGCGGCCGGTTCTTCATGGCGCGCTTCCTCGACGAGCTCCTGGAAGCCAGCGGCGTCGATCCGGCCGTCCTCGAGCTGGAGGGTATAGCCGGGCGAGCGGGTGACGAGCACGCTGTCCCCGAGTGCTCTCCGCAGGCGGGCGACGTAGCCCTGAACGTTCTTCGCCGCGGTCGGCGGCGGCTGGTCGCCCCAGAGCTCATCCACGAGCGTGTCGACCGAGACGACCGCTCCGGAATTGATGATCAGGACGGCCAGGAGAGCACGCGGCTTGCCGACGGGAAGCTCGACCACGGCACCCTCCCTCCGGGCCTCGAAAGGCCCAAGGATGCGGAATTCGAGCGGCTCGGTCACCGCCGGTCCACCGCGGTCAACCGATCCTCAACCGCCGGTGGCGACAGTCCGGGGCACCGCACGACACACGGACGAAAGGAGACGTCATGTTCGCTCGAATCCGCCACACAGCCTGTCTCGCGACGGTGTCTCTGCTGGCCGCGGCGATCCTCGTGCCCGCCGCGGCGGCCGGGCGATGGGGACCGGCGGGGCCGCCACACCACGCGACGGCTCAACGGCAATCGAATGGGCCTTGCCACCAGTACTGCAGCACGATCCAACGTATCCAGGGCCAGAAGGCTCCGGCCGCTCACTCGCTCGTCCGGACGGAGCTCGTCTCGAGCTCCGACTCCTTCCGCTGGGCGGACGCCGGAATCGGCTTCGCGGTCGCGTGCGCCGGAATGCTGCTGATCTTCCTCACGCTCGGGGCTGCTCGTCGGACACGCGTTCGCCATGCGAGCAGCGCATCGTGAACGTGAAGGCCGCATGGTCGAAGCATAGGAAGGTCGAGCGGCGAGACCAACCCGCGCGGCGGCCTTGGGGCATCGCCCAAGCGAAGTGTCGGGGGGAACACAACGCAAAGGAGGGATCATGCGATTCGGACTTCTCTTGACGGGCGTTCTCGCCTTGGCGGTCGCGCTTCCCGGCATCGGGGCGGCCGCCGAGCCGATCGTCAACGAGCACTCGATCATCAAGGACACGTTCCCGGACGAGCTCTGCGGCGTCGCGGGCACAACGAACATCACCGTCGTCGACAACTTCAAGCTCTACGATGATGGAACCTTCCTCGACACCGGCCGCTTCGAGCAGGTCTTCACGGCGGACGGCACCGGCAAGCAAGTGCGTATCTCCGCGGCCGGGGCGACCACCGGACTCGACGAACCAATCGACAACGGCGACGGGACAGTCACCTTCGTCGATACGTTCCGCGGCCTGCCGGAGAGGTTGTCGATCGTGCACGGGCCGACGCTGCTGCGAGACGCCGGGAACGTCACGATCAACACGACCTTCTTCGTTGAGCGAGACGGCGAGCTGACCTTCGTCTCGCAGTCGGCATCGAGCGAGAAGGGCCCTCACCCGGATCTCGACAGCGGCTTCGAGGCCTTCTGCGACGTCATCGGCCCGGCGCTCGCGTAAGGAGGAGACGATGCGACCACTTCTGTTCAGCACATGACGTTCCGCACCGATGCCGACGGCAACGTGACCGCCACCGCACGTACCGAGCGAGTCGTCGGCTGTTGAGGCGAGCGGCGGGAGGGCGGCTCAGCGGCCGTCCTCCCGCTCCGCCGACTCGATGACGACTAGGCTCGACCGATCCTCGAGGTCGAGACCCCCCACGGGCTTGCGCGGGCTCACTTCCACCCGGTCGACCGTCCGGTCGCCGTGCTGGCGCTCGGACACGGAGCGGCCGGTGGCGTGGGCGCACCCGATCTCCTCGCGGCGACGAAAGCCGCCCAGTCTGCGGGGCTGAGCGTCGCGCTCGTCGAGCAGCCGTATCGCGTGGCGGGCCGTCGCTCCCCCGCCCCGGCTCACCAGCTGGACGCTGCTTGGACGGCGGTGATCGACCGGCTCCGCGGGGAGGAGCTGGGCGGGCTTCCGCTCCTGACCGGTGGCCGTTCCTCGGGCGCCCGGGTCGCGTGCCGGACCGCCGCGGACGTGGACGCCGCCGCGGTTCTCTGCCTCGCTTTCCCGCTGCATCCACCGGGCAAGGGCGATGACCCAAGCAAGAGCCGGCTCTCGGAGCTGGACGCGGTCCCGGTTCCGACGCTCGTCGTGCAAGGCGAGCACGACCCGTTCGGATTACCACCCGAGAGCCCGAATCGCACGGTCGTCACCGTCCCCGGCAACCACTCCCTCAGGAACGGCGGTGCCGTGGCGGCTGCGGTGTCCGCCTGGCTCGCCACCCACGCACCGCTGGCGAGCAGGCCCTGATGGGCGCAGCGCTCGGCTGGGGTGTGGTCGCCGCGTCCTCGCTCGTGCTCGGTGCGCTGCTCGGCCTCGCGCGCCAGTGGCCGGACCGGCTGATCGGGCTCGTGCTCGCATTCGGCGCGGGCGCGCTGATCAGCGCCGTCAGCTTCGAGCTGTTCGAGGACGGCATCGCGGTGGGCGGAGCCGCCGCGGTCGGCATCGGCCTCGCAGCGGGTGCCCTCACGTACTTCGCGCTCTCGCGGATCGTCGAGGCGAAGCTCGGTGGGGGAGGCGGCCCCTCGCTGGCACTTGGCGCCTTCCTCGACGGAATCCCGGAGCAGCTCGTGCTCGGGATCGGGATCGCCGCCGGCGAGGGCGTGAGCGTCAGCCTCCTCATCGCCATCTTCGTGTCGAACCTGCCCGAGGCGATCGGCTCGGCGACCGACATGCGCGAATCCGGAGCCAAGCCGTTCATGATCCGCCGCCTCTGGTTCCTGGTCGCGGGGCTCTGCGCGCTCGCAACCCCGGCCGGCTTCGCCATCGCCGAGAACACCGGCGGGCATTTCAACGCCGGCGTGAACGGCTTCGCAGCCGGCGCTCTGCTCGTGATGCTGGTCGACTCGATGATCCCCGAGTCGACCTCGAAGACGGGCCGCGTGGCCGGGCTCGCGACGACCCTCGGGTTCGCGGTCGCGGCGGGGCTTTCGACGGCCTCGGCTTAGGCGGGGGTGGACTCGCGCCCAACAGGAGGATTAGCCTTCGACATCGAGAAGTGTCCCACTGACGACAGCCTGGGCGCTCGGCCCGGGCAAGACCGGGGTTGTCTGACAAGACCAGAGGGAGGCAACTGATGTCCACCACACAGGCCTATTCAGGCCTCAACCGCCCGGGCTGGCTCACCTTCGCCGCGGTAGTACTGTTCGCGTCCGGCTTTCTCCGGGCCATCTCGGCGATCTACTACTTCGCCGACAGCGCCAGAGTGACCAACGTGGGCAATGGTGCTCTCGGCGACCATCTGTTCCTCTGGGGGCTGTGGGATGCCCTGATCGCGGTGCTTGCGATCTGGGCGGCCTACTCGCTCCTGTCCGGCGATACGTTCGGGCGCGTTGTTGGCTACATCTGGGCGATCAACGTGATCATCCAGAGTTTCCTGATCATCGAGTACGCACCGTGGTTCGGCTTCGGCGCGCTGCTCCTCGCGACGCTCGTGATCTACGCCCTGTCGAGCACCTCGGACTACAGAGAAGCACCACCCGTCTAGCTCGAGGACGACCGGTATCCGGCGAACGTCGCTGCGCGGGCGTTCGCCGGATACCCCGCTTGGCCGCTACGCCCGAGCGGCTCCTGCGATGTGCTTGACGATGCGCTTCGCGTCGCGCTTCACGCCGCCGACGTTCTCCGACGCGAACGAGTAGAGGAAGTCGAGCCCGACGAAGTAAAGGCCCGGCTCCGAGGTGACTCCTCCCTTGTGCGCCGGCTCCAGGTTCGCGTCGAAGACCGGCACGTCGATCCAGTCGAAGTCCTGCTCGAACCCGGTGCACCAGATGACGTTGGCGACGTCGAGCACACGCCCGTCTTCCAGCACGGGCAGCCCGTCTTTCACTCCGGCCGTCTTCGCCACCGACTCGACGCCTGCTCCGCGGAGGTCGTCCGTCTTCACCCGGATCCGAGGGGCCCCGCCGGCAAGGACGTGCGGCCGGACCTTGCGGCCGAGCGGCGTCTTGATCGTGAGCACGTGCGACGCGACGAACCAGAGCACCGGCACGAAGAGGCGCCTCAACGGGCTCTCGATGCGAACCGGAACCTGTCCCTTGTCCCGCCCCGAGAGCAAGGTCTCGTGGCTCCGCGAGACCTCCATGGCGATATCCGCACCGGAGTTCCCCGCGCCCACCAGCAGTACGCCACCCGGGCGGAGCTGGGACGGATCCTTGTAGTCGCTGGAGTGCATCTGCACGATCCGCGGGTCGAGCTCGGACGCGAAGTCCGGCACCGACGGCTTGCCGTAGAAGCCGGTCGCGACAACGACGCGATCGGCGGCGAAGCGCCGCTCGCCGGACTCGATGAGGTACCGGCCGCCGGCCTCGGTCAGCCGGTCGACGCTCGTGCGTAGCCGCACCGGAAGATCGAAGCGCGCCGCGTAGGCCTCGAGGTAGTCGGCCGTCTCGCGGGCCGTGGGGTACGACCAGCCGGGTGCCGGGAACGGCCAGCCGGGAAGGCCGTCGTAGCGGGCCGGTGTGAACAGGCGAAGCGAGTTCCACGTCCGGGTCCGCCAGGAGCCGCCGATTCGCTCGTTCGCATCGAGGATCACGAACGACCGGCCCTGTTTCTTGAGGTAGTAGCCGACCGAGAGCCCGGCCTGGCCGCCGCCGATAACGATGGTCTCGAACTCCTCGAGCTCCGGGAGTGCTGCGTTCCGGGTTTCGATTGCTTCCTGCGTCGCCATGACCGTTCCTCCTGGGGTGAGATGAAATGCACCACGAACGTACGGGGGAACGACCGCGCCGGCATCGCGCGGATCCACCAACTTGCTGCTGTGCGCCAGTGGTCATTTCTGACCATCGGCTAGTCGGTCAGACCAGGTCGTGCTCGAAGGCGAAGGCGCCTGCGGCCGTGCGGGAGGTGACGCGGAGCTTGGCGAAGATGTTCTGGACGTGCCGGGCGACGGTGTGCTCGCTGATCACGAGCGCCGAGGCGATCTGGCGGTTGCTCTTGCCGCTCGCGATCAGGCGCAGCACCTCGAGCTCGCGCGACGTCAGCCCGTGAGCGTCCGCTCCGCTTCCGCCGAGCGCCCCTACCTCGGCGAGGTCCGGCGCCGCTCCCAGCTGCTCGAAGGTACTCCGGGCCGACTCGAGCTCGAGTGCGAAGGCCTCGTCGTCGCCGAGCTCGCGGCACGCCCGCCCGACGAGTACTCGGGCACGCGCACCCTCGTAGGGCGCTTCGAGCTCCTGCCAGGCCTGGGCTCCCTGGCGGAGGCTGGCAAGCGCGCGGGTCGCGTCGCCGGCGGCGAGCTCGACCGCCCCTCGCGCCTGGGCGGCGGCCGCACGCAGCAGATCGCTGTCGCACTCGTCCGCGATCTGCTC
>DATAOV010000100.1:0-10162 GCA_036265535.1 Gaiellaceae bacterium
ACGGCGTCCCTGACGGTTTGCGAGACGAGCACCTCGTCGGGCCCGGCGAGCGCGCTGATCCTGGCCCCGATATGAACAGCGATACCGCCGAGGTGATCGCCGAGAACCTCGAATTCTCCCGAGTGAACGCCGGCTCGCACTCGCAAGCCGAGGCTGTGCATTTCGACAGCAATTGCCTGAGCGCATCGAATCGCTCGCGCTGGGCTCGCGAACGCCGACAGGAAGCCATCTCCCGTCCGATCGATCTCCCTGCCTCCAAAGTGTTGAAGCTGACCGCGGATCAGGTCGTCGTGACGTCGAATGAGCGCTCGCCATTCCGAGTCGCCGACCTGGGCGGCATGTCGAGTCGAGTCGACGATGTCTGTGAACAGCACCGTCGAGAGGATTCTGTCCGGGGCAGGAAGGGACTTACCCGCCGCTTGCAGCGCTCGCCGATACTCTTCGAGGTACTCGGGAGCGCGAGCCAGGTAATCAGGTTCGAGGCGCCGCTGGAACGTCGGCGCGCTGAAGACCTTGGCCCACTCTTCGACCGGCAACACGTAATCGCCGGCCGCGTGCCAGTGGTGAAGCCATCGGGTGAGGTGCTCTTCCGACCGGAAGAGATTCATCCGAGCTCAGTTGAAGGCCGCGGACCCCACCCTCGAAGCGGCGAACGGTGAAGGCATGTAGCCGACGGCCGTCTCCGGATCGATCTCGAGCATCTCCTCGTCGCGCATGCGCACGCGCACCGATTCAGCGCAATCGAGGCATCTCGACTCGACAAGAACCTCTTGCCCGGGGAATAGCCAGCGCACGGCCAGCGACTCCATGCCTCATTGGCCGTACCACTTCTGAATGCCCTCGACGCTGATGAGGTAGTGCGTCGGGACATTGCTGAACGGCGCCCAGGACTCGATGTAGTCCGTGTCGTGTGCGAGCCAGCAGCTTGCGAGCGGGGCCGCCTCCACAGTGGCACGTTGCACCTCGCGAGCCTGCTCGGCACCGATCTCAAGTGCCTCCGCTAACTCGGCGTAATGGGGGGCACGCCCGGTCGCCACGAAGTGATTGAGAACGCTCGTAAAAGCTCGCTGGATCAGGCTCTGGTCGATCATCGTCGGGCATCCTCTTGGACGCACAGCGAGTTGTCTAGGTGATCAGTGTGGTGTTAGGCGAGGGCTGGCGACTACTGCTCGGCGCCGCAGTAGAGGCGAACTAGCTAAGCCTTCGGACCGAACCTGTGGAAGCGCGGGGGTACGTAGTACATCAGCCAGTAGCCCCACCGAGTACTGGCGCACCAGCAGTCGGACACGCAGTTGCAATCCCCGTTGAACGGGTTTCGGAACAGCTCGTGGAGTTCTCGCCTTGTGTTAGGCAACGCATGCCTCCGCAAACTCGGAGTTCTTGGCGCAGCAACGCATGAGGGTTGCGATGAAACCGCGTTCGCTTGGGCTGAGGGGTCGTCTGACAAGGCGTGCCACGTACAGGCGTCGCTCGATCTTGGGCGCCCCTCGAAGCCGGAAGCTCTCGAGCTCGCCTCGCTCAAGCTCCTCGGCTACGGCATACCGAGAGAGGAACGCGATCCCCAGCCCCTCGCGAGCTGCACGCTTGATCGCCTCGCTTGAGTCGAGCTCCCAAACGCGCTTCGGAAGTATCCCCGCCTGGCCGAGAGCGCGCTCGGCCGTCTGGCGCGTGCTCGAGCCTCCTTCGCGCACGAGCAGGGTCTGATCAACGAGCGCCTTGGCGCTGATGCGCCCGCCCTTGATGGGGAGCAGGCCAGGCTGGGCGATTCCGATGATCTCGTCGGCCAGAAACGGTGTGAGCTCGACGCGCTCGTCGACCTCCGTTTCGCCCACGAGGGCGAGTTGCACCCGCCCCGCGAGCAAGCGCTCGATCATCTCGTCCGTCGACGCGATCTCAACCTCGACGTCGACGTGCGGATGGTCGCGCCGGAAGCAGCCGAGCGTGTCGGGGAGCAGGTAGACACCCGGCGTCGTCGAGGCTCCGATGTGGATGGTTCCCGCCTCGAGACCGGCGAGCGCGCCCAGCTCCTCCTCACCAGCATGCAGCGCCGCTAGTGCCTCACGCGCGCGTGCTGCGAGCAAGCTCCCTGCCTCGGTGAGGCGACTGCCGCGGCCGTTGCGCTCCACGAGCCGTTGCCCGGCCGCTGCCTCGAGCAGCCGTAGATGCTCGCTCGCAGTCGGCTGCCCGATCCCGACGGTCCGCGCGGCCGCGGAGACGGTGCCCTGCCGCTCGATCTCGACGAGGAGGCGCAGGCGCGTCGTGTCCCAGAGCAGGGAGAGCGATGTATCGGCCACGGCGATGGGCGGTATCGGAAGATTCGCCTTGCCCAATACTAGGCAGGCGCCGTATCGTGGGCAAATAATGGTCTTGCGGCCGTATCTCTTTGCCCCCACGGCGTGCGCGAGCTACCTGTTCGGCTGTCTCACCCACAGCCAGCTTGCGGTCGTCGATCCGCACGCCGAGCTCGTAGATGAGTACATCGAGGAAGCGCGACGTCTCGGCGCACCGATCGGCGCCGTCTTCGAGACGCACGTGCAAGCCGACCACGTTTCCGGACTCCCGGCCTTGGTCGAGGCTGGTGCTACGGCGTACCTCCCCGCCGGGGCAAGAGTCGACTTCGAGCATGTGCCGCTGGCTGACGGCGAAGTCATCGAGCTCGGCAACACGGTTGTCCGCACCCTGGCGACACCCGGCCATGCACCTGCCCATAGCGCCTACGTCGTCGCAGACAGGCGCCGCGATACGGAGGAGCCGTGGCTCGTCTTCACCGGCGACTCACTCCTCGTTGGTGATGTCGGGCGCCCGGACCTGCACGCGGGCGGTGATCCGGAGCCGGCCGCGCGAGAGCTATACGCATCTATCGAGCGTCTGCTCGAGCTCCCAAACTACGTCCTTCTCTACCCGAGCCATTACGGGGGTTCGGTCTGCGGACGCGGCCTCTCGGGCAATCCTTTCTCGAGCATCGGCTTCGAGCGCCGCCACAATGCGGCGCTCGAGCACACGGATGCAGCAAGCTTCGCACAGGCTCTGCTCGTCGATCTGCCGCCCGCTCCCCCAAACCAGCGGGAGATCGTCGACGCGAATCGCCGGGGGCCCATCGCCACCCGGACATGAGCGCGGCGACGACCCGGCTTGGGCTTCGCGAGAACGCCGGTCAGTTCGCGCTACTCGTCGGCCTGAACGCGTTTGTCGGCGCCATGGTGGGCCTCGAGCGGAGCATGCTTCCGCTCGTCGGCGAGCGTGACTTCGGTCTCGCATCGAAGAGCGCCATCCTCAGCTTCGTCGTCGCCTTCGGGATCGCCAAGGCAATCTCGAACCTTGCGGCCGGCGGGCTCGCCGATCGAGTCGGTCGCAAGCGCCTGCTCGTGCTCGGCTGGCTGCTCGCTCTTCCGGTACCGCTCCTCATCGCCGTTGCGCCCAGCTGGGGCTGGATCGTCGTTGCGAACCTCTTCCTTGGCGCTAACCAGGGCCTTGCCTGGTCGATGACCGTCGTGATGAAGATCGATCTCGTCGGCCCTCGGCGGCGCGGGCTCGCCCTCGGCCTGAACGAGTCCGCCGGCTACCTTGGCGTCGCGGCAGCTGCGCTTGCTACTGGCGCCCTCGCAGCCACCTACGCCCCGCGCACGCTCGTCTGGGTGCTGGGTGCAGCGATCGCTGTGCTCGCGACGGTCATCTCGATCCTCTTCGTGCGTGACACCGCCGGGCACGTCGAACGCGAGCAGCAGGCGCACGGAGCCGCCGTCAGCGGAACGCTGCGCTCGGCCTTCGCCCGAGCGACTGTCCATCACCCGACATTGCGCGCCTGCTCGCAGGCGGGGCTCGTCAATAACCTGAACGACGCGCTTGCTTGGGGACTGGCGCCGCTGTACCTGGCTGCGCACGGCGCGAGCACGACGCAGATCGGCATTGTCGCGGCTGTCTATCCGGCCGTCTGGGGTGCGGGCCAACTGCTGACGGGATGGCTCTCCGACCACACCGGACGCAAGCCCTTGATCGTGGCCGGCATGCTCACGCAGGCAGTTGCGCTCGCCTTGCTCGTCGCCGGAGGCGGAGCCTTCGCCCCTGCGCTCGGCGCCGCCGTCCTCCTCGGAATCGGCACCGCGCTCGTCTACCCGACCTTGATCGCAGCCGTCTCCGACACCGTCCAGCCCATTGAGCGGGCCCAGGTCGTTGGCGTCTACCGCTTCTGGCGCGACTTCGGCTTCGTCGTCGGCGCCCTTCTTGCAGGGTTTGTCGCCGATGCTGCTGGCTCGGAGCCGGCGATCGTCATCGTTGCCGCTCTCACAGGAGCGAGCGGGGTTTGGGTTGCCGCAACGCATTTCGGCCCAAAACCCCTGCCGGTACGACGAACGGCGGCCGAGCTCCTCTCAGAAGCGCAAAGCTGCATTTCCCCGCGACTCGATCCTACGGCTGCCTTCCAGGCGCTTCGCGATGGAGCGGTCGTCATCGATCTGCGCTCGAGCGACGAGCGCCGGCGGGAAGGTCTCATCCCAGGTTCCGTGCACATCCCGCGCTCCGTGCTCGAGTGGCGACTCGACCCTGAGTCGGGCTTCTCGAACCCGCACGTGGAGCCCGGGCAGCGAGTGATCGTCTTTTGCGCGCATGGATTTTCCTCAAGCTTTGCGGCGGTGACCCTGCGCGACCTGGGCTGGTGGACCGCGACCGACATCGTCGGCGGCTACGAGGGCTGGAAAGCCGCCGGGCTGCCGACGCGGGCAATGGGGGTGGCCGACGAAGCGGCGAGCGCGGAGCTCCCGGGAATGGGAGGTCCTGCTCAGTTCGAGGATGATGTGCAAGCGGTTGTCGAGAACATGCGAATGAAAGGTCGTTGACCGTGGCGTTCCCTTTCGGGGGCGCCACGTCAGGTTGCGAACGCTAAAAGCTGGGCGAGCTGGGGCGCAGCGAGGAACTGCTCCTTTCGCCCATTCGCGAGGCCCGCGGTGAATGCGTCGATCGTGGCTCGCGCTCGAGCAAACGCCGCCTCGGCGCCGGCGTCGTCCCCTGCCGCGTAGAGAGATTCGGAGAGCGCTGCTGCTGCGTACCAGAGCGTCGGCGGATGCTTGAGACGCTCGGCCTCTTCGAGCGCTTGTCTCAGCGCGTCGATCGCCTCCGGCGCACGCCCGATGTCGCGGAGCGCGCGGCCGAAGACGAGACGAGACGTCGCGGTGTACTTGAGTCGTTGGTAGCGCTCGGCAAGCGCGATCGCCCTGCCCGCGAACTCCAGCGCCTCCTCAGGCCGGCCCGCTGCGAGGGCGACCTCTGCCCTAGCTCGTGCGATCCGAGTGATCCACAGCCACTGGTGCCAACCCTTCGTCTCCTCGGCGGCTGTCTGGAGCGCGGGCAGGCTTGCCTCGGCGCGCCCGACCTCCCCAAGCGCGATGTCGGAATAGACGAGGTCGATCTTGCCGCTGACCTGGGAGCCGGGGAAGGCGGCTCGCTCTCCGAGGGCTATCGCCTCCTCGTTCTTCGTCCTCGCCTCGTCGACCTCGAACAGTTCATGCAAGACGCCTGCCCACATGTTGATCGCACGGGACGTGAAGCGCGGCAGCGGCTCGATCTCGCGCCCCTGTGCGACGACGCGCTCGAAGAGACCGAGCGCCTCTTCGTGGCGGCCGAGCCCGCTCAGCGAAAGAGCCAGCTGGGCGCCGCCGTTCACGAGCGGTCCGATGCTGTGCACCTCTGTGCCGAGCTCGTAAGCGCCACGCGCATTCTCCTCTGCTGCTTCGTAGGCACCGCGCCAGTAGTCGTTGAGGCTCAACCACTCCTGCGTCGAGGCGAGCTCGTGGCGGCGTGTACCGGGTCGCCAGATACGGACCGTCTCGCGTCCGTGTTCAGCCGCCGCTTCGAGGTCGCCGTCCATGTTCCCGGCACCGAGGAGGAAGGACAGCGCGCGGGCGCGAAGCTCTTCGTCGCCGAGCTCCTCTGCGAGGGTGCGTGCGAGCTCGCCGAAGCGATGTGCGCCCTCGGCGTCGGCGGACCAGAACGAGCTCTGAAAGCGAAGATAGAGCGCCTCGAAGCGGTCGGTACCTTCGAGCTCGACGAGGAGGGGGTCGAGCTCGGAGGCCGCGTCGGCGTACGCTCCCGCGCGCACGCGGGCGGCGGCGCGCTCGAGGCGGAGCCGGAGGCGGGTCTCCCTGTCCTCCTCGGGGACGAGCTCGAGTGCCCGGTCATAGAGGGTGATCGCCTCGGCGGGCCAGGCGCGCGTGGCGGCGAGCCGGAGGTAATGAAGCTCGCGTTCCGCGTCGGCCGCCTCGCGCCAGTGGAAGGCGAGAGTCGCGGCCGACTCTGCGACCCGGTCACCGGCCGCGTGTTCGATGAAGCGGGCAACGGCCGCATGCCGCTCCCGTCGCACGGCCTTCGGAAGCGTCGCGTATGCGACCTCGCGAATGAGCATGTGCTTGAACGAAAATTCCTCGTCTCCTTGCACGCTGGTGGAAGGCTCGCGGCGAACGAGGTCGCGCTGCTCGAGCGATTCGAGCGCCTCGGCGATGCCGCTCGCATCGCCGCGCAGGTACTCGAGGGCGCCCCGCCAGAAGACCTTGCCGATAACGGAGGCATCGAGGATCACCGAGCGCTCCTCGGGTGAAAGCCGGTCGATTCGAGCAGCGATGATGCCCTTCACGCTCGTCGGCAACTCGTCCGCGGAGCCCGCGGCGCGCTCGGCGAGCGAGGCGGCGAGCTCCTCGATGAAGAGCGGATTGCCCTCGGCAGTTTCTCCGAGGCGTTCGATGATGCCTTCGGCGACAGGCTCGACGCGGAGACTCAGAAGCGCGAGCGCGAGGCGAGCGGAGTCCGCGCCGCTCAGGGGCCGCAGGTCGAGCGCTGTGTAATTCGGACGGCCGCCGCCCCAGGCAGGGCGAACCTCGAGAAGCTCGTGGCGAGCAAGTGTTACGAGCAGCAACGGGACGTCGCGCAGGCGGGCCGCGATCATTTCGACGAGGTCGAGGAGGCTTGGCTGCGCCCAGTGCATGTCCTCGAAGACGAGCATCGTCGGCTGCTCGCTCGCGAGCGCCTCGACGAAGCGCCTCACCGAGAAGAACAGCACAGGCGCCTCGACCGCGCCGGTGTCCTCGAGCCCGGTGAGTGCGGCGAGATGCGCCGCGACTTCCTCTCCGCCCCCGGGCAAGAGCGTCCTTACGGCCTGGTCGAGCTTCTCGCGAGCAAGCGGAACCGGGTCGGTCTCGAAGATTCCTGCCAGGTGGCTCAGCTGCTGCGCGAATGCGCCGTAGCCCGACGTCTGCCCGTACGGGAGTGAGCGACCGCGAAGCACGCGGCCATTCGACTGCTCGACGATCGCCCCGACCTCGCTGGTGAGGCGAGTCTTGCCGATCCCCGGCGGCCCGAAAATGGTGACGAGCTCGACACGGCCCGTCTCGGCGGCCTCATCCCAGATGGCGCGCAGCCGGGCGAGTTCGCGTTCTCGGCCGACCATCGCCACATCCGAACCCCTGCGCTCGTTGAACGCGAGCGCCTCGAGAGCACGCCACGCGAGGATCGGCTCCTCGCTGTCTTTCACCTGCGCCGATCCAACCTGCTCGTAGCGAATCGCCGACCGCGTCGAAGCATGCGTTGTCTCCCCGACGAGGACCGCGCCTCGCGGGGCGGCCGTTTGCAGCCGCTGGGCCGCGTTTACGGCGCTTCCCATCACGGTTGGACGGGCGTCGGGTCCGACCGAACCGAAGAAAACCTCGCCGGTGTTGACGCCGACGCGGAGTGCGAAGCCTCCGAAATCACCCGCGTTCTCATCGGCGCAGCGCTGCATCTCGAGCGCAGCTCGCACGGCTCGCTCTGGATCGTCCTCATGTGCGACCGGGGCGCCGAAGACCGCCATGAGCGCGTCGCCGATCACCTTGTCAACGGAACCGCCGTAGCGCTCGACGATCTCGCCCAGCTTTGCCATGCAGGAATCGACCAGCGTGCGCAGGTCCTCGGGGTCGGCCGTCTTCGAGAAGTTGGTGAAGCCGGAGATGTCCGCGAAAACGATCGTGGCCAGGCGGCGCTCCTCGCTGGGGAGTGGCCCGGGGGCGGCTTCGAGCGCAGCCCCGCAGTGGCCGCAGAAGCGCTGCCCGGAGGGGTTCTCCCCGCCGCAGGCGGGACAGCTTACGAGGTCGGTCAAGCTAGCCCACATTGTCTCGTATGCTCGCCCGAATGACATCTCCCGACGTGATCGCGGTCGGCGACGTCATGGTCGACGTGCACGCCCCGGCCGCCGCTACGGCTGGGCATGTCGTGGGCCAAATCCGGCTCCATGCCGGCGGCTCCGCTCCCAACGCCGCCGTCTGGGCAGCCGCTGCCGGGGCGCGGGCGACCGTCGTCGGGCGCGTTGGCGACGACTTTGCCGCCCGTGCCCTCCGCGGGGAGCTCGAGGCGCGCGGCGTCGATGCCCGCCTTGCGGTCGACCCCGACCTTCCGACCGGATGCGTGCTCAGGCTCGGCGAGCGGATTCTCGGAGAGCGGGGGGCCAACACACGCCTCGATCCGAGCGACGTGCCCTCGACGCTCGCGGCCGGCGCCGTCCTTGTCTCCGGCTACGCTCTCCTGCAGGAGGACTCGGAAGCGGCGGCGGTGACAGCGCTCGAACGTGCACGCAGCGCCTGGATCGCAGTTGACGGCGCATCCGCCCGTCTCCTCGAGCGCTACGGTCGCGAGCGCTTCCTCAGAGCCACCGCCGCAGCCACGGTGCTACTCGTCAACGCCGACGAAGCGTTGGCTCTAACGGGCGAGGACCCGGAGCGTGCGGCAGAAGCGCTCGCCAACCGCTATCGCCTCGTCTGCGTCAAGCGGGGTGCCGGTGGTGCGGTTGCCTGTCTCGACGGGACGCTCCTGCGGACGAACGCGCCGCGGATCACTCTCGCCGACGTGAGCGGCGCGGGCGACGCGTTCGCCGGCGGCCTTCTCGCGGCGCTGGCAAGCGGCCGTCCGGTCGGCGTAGCGCTCGAGGAGGCCATCCACGCCGGTGCGGCGGCGGCCTCTTCGCACGATCTCTGGCCGTCACGTTCGACTACGTGAGGCGTTACGGCTCATCACTTCCGCGCCGTCGTCAGGACGACGTTTGCGTCGAGGACGAGGGCCCCGTCCCTCACGAACGACCGCCAGCCAGCCAATACGTCGCGCTCCAGCGCGGAGCGGCCCACGTCATCGATGTGTGCGACGGTGGCCGCCAGCGGCGTGCTGTAGACGTATTGCCAAAGAAACTCCCGGGGTTCCGGGAGGGTGACCGACAGCGGCTGCGACCGAACCTCGACATCGCGGAATCCCGCGCCGCTCGTCAGCTTCTCGAGCTCTTGCGGATCATGCAGCCAGAACACCGCTCCCACGAAGGCGGCGGCCTCGGGCGTCACGTGTCGCGCGAGCGCCTGCTCGACAGCTGCGAAGAGCGGCGGTGTCGGTCCGACCGTTGCAATGGCAAGCCGCCCGTCGAGAGCGAGAACACGATGCATCTCGCGTAGCGCTGACGCCTTGTCCGGCACGAACTGCAGGCCGAGCGAGCTGAGCACGACGTCGAAGCCCGCGTCGGCGAGCGGCAACGACTCGGCGCTCGCCTCGTGCCACTCGATCGCAGCACCTGACGAGGAAACTACGCGCGCAACCGCCAGCATGGCGGGATTGATGTCCAGCCCGGCGACGGCACCGTCCGGACCGACCCGCTCGGCTGCGAGCCGCGCCACGAGACCAGTGCCGCACGCAACGTCGAGCACGCGGTCACCGGGGGCTAGCTCGACTGTGTCGAGCAGTACGGTCGCCCAGGCCATTCCGATCGTCGGGACGAAGTACCGTTCGTAGTTCTCAGCGGCGTTGTCGCCGTATTGGTTGAACGAGACCGCTGTCGTCGATGTGTTCACTGCCTCCTCACTTCTCCGGTGAACCGTTTCTCCCGCCGCCGTTCATGAATTTCTTCCGAGCAGTATCCGCTCGAGATCGGGACGTGGCAATGGCTGTGAAGCGCTGGTTCCGCCGGCATTGCTTACATCGTGGATAGCGGCCGTCGTACATCGAGCCCATGCGGTGGAAGGCTGTGCGGAGCTTGTGCTCACCGCAAACAGTGCAGCGCTTGTAAACAACGCCCTCAAGCTGCCGCCTCGGCCACTCTGATGCCTCGTCAGGGTCAGCCCATTCGGGCAAAGCGGCAAGAATCTCGGGCGAAAGACGGGAAGCTTGGCTG
>DATAOV010000101.1:0-49934 GCA_036265535.1 Gaiellaceae bacterium
CGGTAGCCCTCGAGGTTCCGCTTCTGCAGGTACTGCAGCAGCCGCCGGCGGCGGCCGACGAGCTTGAGCAGGCCGCGGCGCGAGTAGTGGTCCTTCGGATGCGTCCGCAGGTGCTCGGTGAGCTCGTTGATGCGGGCCGTCAGCAGCGCGATCTGCACTTCGGCCGACCCGGTGTCGCCCTCCGTGCGGCCGTGCTTGCCGACGATCTCCAGCTTCGCTTCCTTGGTCAGAGTCACGTGTTCCTCCTTCTACAACGACTCCGCAATCCAAGCCCGCCGCGAGGAAGCACACGCGAACGGCCGAGATTGCGGTCTCGCGGAAGGGTAGCAACGCCGGCCCGAGCGGGCCTGCCGCCACGTAAGAGTGCCCAAAGCGTCACGATCCGCTCACGTGCAAGCGGCGATCGCAGCAGGCCACCCGGTCACCGTCGAGGTCGGACTCGAGATCCTGGCCGACGGCGGGTCGGCCGCCGATGCGGCGGTCGCGGCCTGCCTGGCCTCGTGCGTCGCCGAGACCGTGATGACCGGGATCCTAGGCGGCGGCCACGCGATCGTCTACGACGCCGCCAGCGGCAGGGCTCGCAATCTCGACTGCTTCGTCGCCGTGCCGGGCCTCGGCTCCGAGCCTCGCGAGGTCGAGCTGCTGGAGCTCGACGTGCCGTTCGGCCTCGAGCTCGTCCGCTACGCCGTCGGGATCGCATCCTGCGGCGTCCCCGGGGTGATGGCCGGCCTCGAGGCGCTCCACCGCGAGCACGGACGACTCCCGTGGCAACGCCTCGTCGAGCCGGCGCTGCGCCTCGCCCGCGAGGGGACCGAGTTTCCGAAGGCCCACGCCGCGTGCCTGGCGATGCTCGCCGCCGTGATGACGATGAACGAGGGCGAGCGCATCTATTCGCCCGGCGGACAGCTCCTCCGCACCGGCGACAGGCTCGAGCAGCCGGGGCTCGTCCGGGCTTTCGAGCTCCTCGCCGAGGAAGGCCCGCGCAGCGTCTACGACGGTTCGCTCGCGCGGGCCCTCCTCGAGCTGATGGAGGAACGCGGCGGGCTCGTCACCCAGGCCGACCTCGACGCCTATGAGACCCGCTGGACCGAGCCCGTGGAGGTCGGCTACGCCGGCAGGCGCGTCCTCACGCGAGCCGGGCTGTCCCCGTTCGGAGAGGTCCTCGCACACCTCCCGCGCCTGAGCGGAATCTCACCCGGCGAGCGCGCCTGCATTCTCGCGCGGACGCTCGATGGCCCCGGCCCCGAGGGGCATACGACCAACCTCGTCACGACCGACCATGAGGGAAACGCGTGCGTTCTCACGACCAGCCTCGGCCTCGGATCGGGCGACTTCCTCCCGGGTCTGGACGTGCATCTGAACAGCATGCTCGGCGAGGCCGACCTGATCCGCGGCGCGCTCGTGCCGGGCGAGCGCATGGCGAGCATGATGGTTCCGAGCCTGGCGCTCGACGACGAGGGTGTGGCGTTCGCAGGTGGCGCCGCGGGCGGGACGCGGTTGCGCGGCGCGCTCGTCCAGGTCGCGGCCGGCGTCCTCGACGAGGGCCTCGAGCCGCAGGAGGCCGTCGAACGGCCAAGGCTGCACCCTGCGGCCGGCCTCGTTCAGCTGGAGGCCGGTTTCCCGGAGGAGGTCCCGTCCGCGCTCGAGGCCGCCGGTTTCGAGGTCCGCCCCTGGCCGACGCGGCACCACTACTTCGGCGGCGTCAGTGTCGTTACGCGGACCAGCGCCGCGGGGGATCCGCGGCGGAGCGGCGCCGCGGCGAGCCTGCCCCGACGCTGAACGGCAGCCAGCCGAGGTAGCCGCACTCCGGGCACCCCGGGTTGGTGGCGGACGTTCCGCCGCCGACCGGCTTCGCGTACACGCTTCCGCACTCGAGGCAGCTCACCGACTCGAGCACCCTCAGCCCACGTTCCAGTGCCATTGCTCTTGCGCCCATGTCTCAGCAGACGCCGGAAACTCCGCAAACTTGCGCTTAGCTGTTCTTTTCGTCCGGCCGTTCGGATGGCTTGGCCACGATCCAGCCGACGTAGCCGCAATTCGGGCAGCCGCGGCCCTCGAGATCACGGCTCGGCTGGCTGTAGACGGTGCCGCAGTCCAGGCAGCGCAGGACGGCGGTCTCCTGGGACGGCTTCGGTCTCTCCATGTCCCCCTAGATGCGCCCAAATGCGTGGACCGACGGTCAGAGGGGCGGTTCGGCGGCCCGCGTCTCCTCGACGTCCTTCGCGATCTGGGCGACGAGCGCTTCCTCGCTCTCGAACACCCGCTCGTCCCGAAGGCGCCGCCAGAGCTGGAGCACGAGGCGACTGCCGTACAGGTCGCCCTCGAAGTCGAGCAGAAAGGCTTCGATCCGCCGCTCCTCTCCGCCGTAGTGCGGGTTGGTGCCGATCGAGATCGCAGCGCGGCGCTCCTCGGCTGCGCCCGCGTAGATCCCGAACGCGGGCACGAGCAGGAGCGGATCGGGCCGCAGGTTCGCGGTCGGAAACCCGAGCGTGCCGCCGCGAGCTTCACCTGCGACCACCGTGCCCTCCACTTCCGGCGGCCGGCCGAGCAGACGGGCGGCCCGCTCGACCTCGCCCGCACGCAGCAGCTCGCGGATCCGGCTCGACGAGACGCCCTCGACGAGCGGAACCGCGCGGACGTCGAAGCCGAGGCTGCCGAGCAGGCCGAGATCGCCCGAGCGCGACCGCCCGAAGCGGAAGTTCGCCCCGGCGGCGACCACCTCCGCGCCGATCGGTCGCAGCACCGCCTCGACGAACTCCTCGGGCTCCAGGCGCGCCAGCTCTAGGTCGAACTCGACCACGAGCGTCTCCGCGATCCCCGCCTGCTCCAGCAGCTCGAGCCGCCGCTCGAGCGTCGCGAGCAGCTCGACCCCGTAGCCGAGCGCGACCCGCGGGTGCGGGTCGAAGGTGATGACCGTGGGGACGAGGCCGGCCGCCTCGACGGCGTCGAGCACGCGCCGGTGGCCGAGGTGGACACCGTCGAACGTGCCGATCCCGACTGCGCGCTGCGCCGGCTCGAGCTCGCTGGGGCTCGTCGCGACCTTCATTCCGGGAGGACCGTTCCGTTCACCGCCACGAGCACACCGCCGTGGACGACCCGGACCCGATCCTCGCAACGGCTCCGGCCCGCCCTGATCGCGCGGGCCTCCTCCTCGTCTACCTCGATGAGTGGAAGGAACGGCAGCGTCTCGACCGGAGGGAGGATCCGCCCCTCGTCCGCGTCCGCCACGGAGAAGGGCCCGACCTCGGTCCGGCGCAGCGTGCGGCAGTGGCCACCGAGCGCATCCGCGATCGCGCGCACGTAGGTGCCGGAGCCGACGCGCAGGTCGAGCGTTCCGACGCCGTCCTCGTACGCGAGCAGGCGCGCAGAGTCCACCCTCGAGCGCCGCAGAGGCATTTCGACCGCCACACCGCGCCGGTGGAGCTTGTATGCGCGCTGGCCGTCGATCTTCACTGCCGAGGCGGAAGGCACCCGCAGCTCGACCTCGCCCTCGAGGGCCTCGACTGCGGCCTCGAGCTCCGGCCTCGGGGGCGGTTCGAGCCGTTCGAGCTCCTCGCCCTCGCGGTCGCCGGTCGAAGTGCGCGAGCGAAGGTCGATCTCGGTCAGGTAGCGCTTGTCCAGCCCGACGAGAAACCGCGCGAGCCGGGTCGAGGAGCCGAGCAGGACGAGCAGTAGCCCGCTGGCAAACGGATCGAGCGTCCCGGCATGCCCCGCGCGGGCGCCGGTGCGGCCGCGCAGGCTGCGGACGAGCGCGAAGGACGAAGGCCCCTCCGGCTTGTCCACGAGTACCAGGCCGCTCGGGCTAAGCCCTCGCGCGGGCATTCACGAACTCGCGGTGAATGAAGTCTGTGATCTCTTCGACCGATCTGTCGCTCGAGAACCCCGCCGCTTGCCGGTGCCCGCCGCCGTCCGAGAGGCGGGCGATCGCCGAGACGTCGAGCTCGTCGTTCGAGGCGCGGAGGCTCACCCGACGCGAGGGCCCGTCCCGGCGTGGCGGCTCACGGATCAGCGCCGCCATCTCGGCGCCTTCCACCGCGCGCAGGTAGTCGATGATCCCCTCCGAGTACGCCTCGGCGACGTTGAGCTCCGTGAAGTCGCTGCGCAGGAGGTAGGAGACGACGAGCCTGCCGCCCTCGTAGACCTGGGCACGCTCGAGCGCTCGAGCGAGGAGCTTGAGCTTGGCGAACTCGACCGACTCGTAGACGCCCTGGAAGACGCGGTGCACGTCGGCGCCCGCCTCGACCAGCTCCGCCGCGAGCCGCAGGGCCTTCGGCGTCGTGTTCGTGTACTGGAAGCGACCCGTGTCCGTGACCAGCGCGATGTAGAGCGCCTCCGCGATCTCCGGGGTCAGTTCGACGTCCAGCTCGCCGAAGAGGTCTCGCAGCACCTCGCTCGTCGAGGAGGCGTCGCCGACGACGAGGTTGAGGTCGCCGAAGCGCGAGTTGTCATGGTGGTGGTCGATATCGATCGTCAACGGCGCCTGCTCGAGCAGCGTCTTGTCGGGGCCAATTCGCTGCTCGTTCGCGCAGTCGAGCGCGACCAGCACCCGCTCGGCGGCATCTCCAGGAGGTACGCGGAGGAGGCCCTGGAGCGGCATGAACCCGTACTCGCGCGGAAGCGGCGCGTCGCCGTAGAGGTACATCTCGCTGTCCTTGCCGAGCGCGTCGAGCACGAGCTTGGTGGCGAGGAGCGAGCCGAGCGCGTCGCCGTCCGGGTTCTCGTGCGTGACTAGGAGGAAGCGGTCGTGCGAACGGAGAGCGTCCGCGACCGCTCCCAGGTCACTCGTCGTCTTCTGGGGCGAGCTCATCGATCAATTGCGTCATGCGAACCCCACGCTCGACCGTCGGATCGTATTCGAAGGCCAGCTGCGGGGTTCGCTTCATTCGCAGCTGGCGCGCCAGCCGCGCCTGGAGGACCCCGTGAGCGGCGGCGAGCCCGGCGAGCGTGCGCTCGCGCTTCGCCTCGGAGCCGAGCACGCTGACGAAGACGCGGGCGCGGCGCAGGTCGGGCGAGGTCTCGACCCCGGTGACCGTGACGAAGCCGATCCGCGGGTCCTTGAGCGCGCCGAGCCCCTCGGAGACCACCTCGCGCACCGCCTCGTTCACTCTCCGCATCCGAGCGCTCATCGGCCGTATTCAAGCGGCTAAAGGAAATCGAGGCCCGAGCGGGTCATAGGCGATGAGATGGGTGCGAGCCTCGGCGTTGTCGCGACGACCTCTCTCGGGCAGGACGTGCTGAACGCATGCTCTAGGGCCCAACTCACGGGGCCGCAGCGCGTCCTAGGACATAGTGGCCACGCGGCTCTGGCTCTTCCCCCTGGTCTGGATCCTCGTGGTCGGGGCGGCTGCTGCCTCGTCGTCACACGGCGGCGCGACCACGGTCAAGACCCCGCGCTTCCACGTCATGGGCCACGTCGACCCGCGCGGCGGCTACAACGGGGACGTCTTCGGCGAGCGGCAGTATGCCTACCTTTCCAGCCGGAAGGGCAAGGGCAACGACTGCCCCTCGCAGGGCGTCCGCGTCTACGACCTTGCGAACCCACGGAAGCCCAGGCACATCTCGACCTTCGGGAGCGGGCGCGTCGAAGTCGGCCTTCGGGATACCTGGACGGAGAAGACGATCGTGCGCCGTGTCAAGACCGAGGGCTTCGACGGCGTGCTGGCCGTCACGAGCGCCCAGGCCTGCGGCAACGGCTTCGGCGGCTTCGGCCTCTACGACGTCACGAGGCCCGCGCACCCGAAGCGGCTCGCGCTCGTCCGCACCGAGCCGCGTGGCTCGCACGAGATCTGGCTCGCGGCGGCGCGGGGGCACGCCTGGGTCTACACCGCCGAGGCCGCCGCCGAGTTCTCCGTCGAGCCCGACTCCTTCGGCTTCCACATCTTCGACGTCTCGAACCCGCGCACCCCGTTCGAGGTCGGCGGTTGGAGCGCCTGCAAGGAGCTCCATCTCTGCACGCCCGTGAGCCACGGCACCGAGCAGCAGGCCGCCTACCTCGTGCACTCCGTGATCACGAACGTAGCGGCGACGCGTGCCTATCTCTCGTACTGGGACCTCGGCACCGTCTTCCTCGACATCTCGGATCCGGCGCGCCCGCGTTACCTCGGCCGCACCGATCCGGGACAGGGCAAGGTGCATTCGGCCTGGCTGGCGGGCGGCGGCAAGATCATGCTCGAGACCCACGAGCTCGAGCATGGACGCCCCGTTGTCTGGCAGATCGCCGATCCGGCGCACCCGGTGAAGCTCGCGACCGTGCACCTGCCGGCGGCGCTGCAGCCGGGTGGAAGCTCGGGAGGGATCGGCCTCAGCGACAGCGTCCACGATCCCAAGATCCTGGGCCGCTACGCCTACTTCTCCTGGTACGGCCAGGGGGTGCCGGTCTTCGACTTGAAGAACCCACGCAAGCCCCGCTTCGTGACGCGCTTCCTGCCGCCGCCGAAGCGCGACGCCCACGGGCTCGTCTGCCCGGGCGGCGCCTGCACCGCGGTCTGGGGCGTCTTTCCGATGCAGAAGTACGTGCTCGCCTCGGACATGAGCTCCGGGCTCTGGGTGCTCAGTCGTCCAGTGTGACGACGTTGCGCTCGATGCGGGAGAGCTCGAACGCCTGACCGGCGAGGTAGCGCTCCGCCCCGTCCATCAGCTCCTCGACCTCCCGATAGCCGCGGGCGACGCACGACAGCGTGAGGCGGGCGCGCTGCCAGAGCTCGTGGTGGTCGACCTCGGCGACCGAGGCGCCGAAGCGGCGCTGCAGCTGCGCCTTCACCGAGAGCAGCTCCTTGCGCTTGCCCTTCAACGAGCCGTTCTCGGGGAAGTGCAGCTCCGCCGAGAGGATGCCGACGTAGCCCGAGCCGGATCCCAAACCCGCTAGGGGGCGGGGGTCGGCGTCGGCGCCGGAGTGTCGAGATCGGTTCGCTCGATCTCGCGCGTCTCGTAGATCTCGAGCACGTCGCCTTCCTTGAGGTCGTTGAAGCCCTCGAGCAGGATGCCGCACTCGAAGCCCTCCTCGACCTCGCGGACGTCATCCTTGAAGCGCTTCAGCTGCGCGATCTTCGTCTCGTAGACAACCGTGCCGTCACGAACGATACGGACGTTTGCGTTGCGCCGGACAATGCCGTTGGTGACGTACGAGCCGGCGATCGTGCCGAGGCGGGAGACGCGGAAGAGCTGCCGCACCTCGACCTCGCCGATCGTCTCCTCGGTGCGAACCGGCTTCAGCATCCCGACGAGCGCCTGCTCGATGTCCTCGGTCAGCTGGTAGATGACGCGGTAGGTGCGGATCTCGACGCCCTCGCGGTCGGCCAGTGCCCGGGCCTCGGCATTCGGGCGGACGTTGAAGCCGACCACCATCGCGTTCGAGGCGGATGCGAGCATGATGTCGTTCTCGGTGATCCCGCCAACGCCCTGGTGGATCACGTTCACACGAACCTCGGGGTGCTGGATCTTGCCGAGCTCGGAGATCGCAGCCTCGACCGAGCCGACGACGTCGCCCTTGAGCACGAGGTTCAGGTCCTGGACACCACCTTCCTGCAGCTGCGAGAAGAGCGTCTCGAGCGAGATGCCACCGCTCCCGCCGCCCTGGGCCAGCTGCTCCCGGCGCAGCCGCTCGCCGCGCACCTGTGCGAAGTGGCGCGCTTGGCGCTCGTTCTCGACCACTCTTGCGACCTCTCCCGCGGGCGGTGGGTGGTCGAAGCCGAGGATCTCGACGGGATCGCCGGGAGTGGCGTCGTTGACCTTCTCGCCGCGGAAGTCGTGCAGCGCGCGCACCTTCCCCCAGGCGTCTCCGGCGACGATGGCGTCGCCGACGCGCAGGGTGCCGCGGTGGACAAGCATCGTCGCGACGGGGCCGCGACCGACGTCGAGGCGCGACTCGATGATCGGGCCGGACGCCTCGGCGGACGGGTTCGCCGTGAGCTCGAGCTCCGCGTCCGCGACCAGGAGCACCCGTTCGAGCAGGTTGTCGAGGCCCTCGGCCTGCTTCGCCGAGACCTCCGCGAACTGCGTCGTCCCGCCCCACTCCTCGGGCTGGAGTTCCTCGGCCGCGAGCTCGTTGCGCACGCGGTCGGTGTTCGCGTCGGGGAGATCGATCTTGTTGACCGCGACCACGATCGGTACCTCGGCGGCCCGCGCGTGCGAGATCGACTCGCGCGTCTGCGGCATCACGCCGTCGTCGGCCGCGACCACGAGCACCGCGATGTCGGTGATCTTGGCGCCGCGGGCGCGCATGGCGGTGAAGGCCTCGTGGCCGGGCGTGTCGAGGAAGGTGAGCTTCCGCCCGTCGTGATCGACCTGGTAGGCGCCGATGTGCTGCGTGATCCCGCCGGCCTCCGTCTCGACGACCGCGGTCTGGCGGATCGCGTCGAGCAGCGTCGTCTTGCCGTGGTCGACGTGCCCCATGATCGTCACGACCGGTGGGCGCGCCTCGAGCTGCGACTCGTCGTCCTCGTATACCTCCGGCTCGAGCTCCTCCTCCGCGGCGTGCTTGATCCGAACCTTGCGGCCGACGTCGGCTGCGATCAGCTCGACCTCCTCGTCGGAGAGCGACTGGGTCACCGTCTTCGGTGCGCCGAGGCCCATCAGGAAAGTGATCAGCTTCGGCACCGTCACTCCGAGGGCCTGAGAGAGGTCCTTGACGGTGATGCCGGACTCGACGGTCACCGGGCCGGTCGGCGGAGCGACAGGAGTCTTGTCCTTCGGCTTCGTCTCGACGCGATCGCGGGCCTGCCTGCCGTCCTGGCGGGGGCGCGCGGCGCCGGTGTCGATCACGACGCGGCGCTTGCGGCGCCCGGCCGGCGCTCCCTGGCGGGGCCGGATGGGTCGGTTGGGCCTGTTCGGACGGTCAGCCATCGGCATCAGTGTAGAGCCGTGCCAGCCCGGGATCGAGTCGCACTGTCCGCTTCAGTACTCGATTGAACGCGCGCCGCGATGCGGCCCGCTCGAAGCACGCGAGTCGACGGCACGTGTAGGCCCCGCGTCCCTGTCCCTTCGGCGCATGCAGCAGGGTGCCGTCGCGTGCGACGAAGCGCAGGAGCTCGGCCTGCGGCGCCTTGCGGCCACAGCCGGCGCACGTCCTGACCGGGGCGCTCACGCAGCGCTCTCGCCCTCCTGCGACTCGGTGCCGGCCTCGGCCGCCTCGGGCTCGGACGCCGTCTCGGCGACCAGCGGCTCCGCGAGCGGCTCGGCCGGCTCGGGCTCCTCGGCCACCGGCTCTTCGAGCGCGGGCTCGGTCTCGGCCGGCGGCTTCTCCGCCACTAGTTCCTCGGCCTCGTCGGCAACGGGCTCGGGCTGCACGGGCAGCTCGCCCGCGGCCTCCATCCGGGCCAGCTCCTGGTGGGCGGGGACACCGCAGTAGCGCGACCCGGGCAGCGCCGCGTTCGGGCAGCGCTTGCCGGTGGAGAGCACCGCCGAGCAGCGGCCGGTGAACTCGCCCTCGCCGTCGCCCTCGCCGGCGTAAGCCGCGTCGGCCTCCTCGGTGGCGAACTCGGTGTCGGACTTGATGTCGATCTTCCAGCCGGTCAAGCGGGCAGCCAGGCGGGCGTTCATGCCTTCCTTGCCGATCGCGAGCGCGAGCTGGTCGTCGGGAGTGACGATCGTCGCCTCCTTGCCCTCGTCGTCGAGGTAGACCTCGCGCACCCGCGCCGGAGACAGGGCCTTGGCCACGAACCGCGCCGGCTCCGGGTTCCACGGGATGATGTCGATCTTCTCGCCGCGGAGCTCGGAGACGACCATGCGCACGCGCGAGCCTCGCGGGCCCACGCAGGCTCCGACCGGGTCGACGCCCTGGGCGTGCGACTCGACTGCGATCTTCGAGCGGTACCCCGGCTCGCGCGCAACCGCGCGGATCTCGACGAGGCCGTCAGCGATCTCGGGCACCTCGAGCTCGAACAGCGTGCGGATCAGCTCCGGGTCGCGGCGCGAGAGGATCACCTGCGGGCCCTTCGTGCCCGACCGGACTTCGGTGATGACAGCCTTGATGCGGGAGCCCTGCTCGTAGCGCTCGCCGTCGACCTGCTCTGAGCGGGGCAGCAGCGCCTCGACCTTGCCGAGGTCGACGAGGACGTTGTTGCGATCGCCGGCCTGCTGGACGATCCCGGTCACGACCTCGGTCACCCGGTCGACGTACTCGTCGTACATGATCTGGCGCTCCGCCTCGCGGATGCGCTGCGTGATCACCTGCTTCGCCGTTTGCGCGGCGATGCGCCCGAAGTTCTCCGGCGTGACGTCGGCGCGCTTGACTTGCTCTTCGGGGATGTCGGACCAGTCGATGTCGAGGTCCTCGTCGGTGACCAGCACGTGAGAGCGCTCGCCGTTCTCGGCCTCGGCCGCCTCGAGCTCGGTGAGCACGCGCTCGCGCGCCTCCTCCAGCAGGCGCTCCTCGATGTCCGGAGGCAGCTCGATCGAGAAGACGCGGAAGTCGCCCTCCTGCCGGTCGAGCTCGACCACGGCATGGCGGGACGCGCCCGGTGTCTTCTTGTACGCAGCCAGCAGGGCGTCCTCGAGCGCCTCGATCAGCGTGTCGCCCTCGATTCCTCTGTCGCGCTCGAGCTCGTGGACGAGCTCGATGATCTCCCGGCTCATTGCTCCCTCTCGTAGATCAGGTTGCCCCGAACGATCTGCTCGTACGGGATGTCAACGTCGCCGCCGTCGGCGGCCACGGTCACGGTGCTGTCGTCTGCGCGCTTGATTTCGCCGCGGAGCTTCGCGCGCTGCGCGGTCCTCAGCTTGACGCGGCGCCCAAGGGCGCTCTGGAAGTGCTCCGGCTTGCGCAGCGGGCGCTCCGGGCCCGGTGAGGAGACGTCGATGCCGTACTCGCGCAGGTAGTCCGAGAGCAGACGCGTGACCTGCTCGCACAGCGCGAGGTCGACGGCTTCACCCTTGCGGTCGACGTAGACGGTGAAGCGCTCCGGTCCGGTGAGCTCGACCGCGAGCACCTCGACGTCCGGCAGGGCCCGTTCGACCTTGCCGCTGATCTCGCGCTCCAGCACCCGCTCCTTGTCGTGCACGCTCGTGACTTGCCTCCTTCACAAAAAATGGGCGCGACGCGCCCATTTCGCCCAACTTGGTGAAATGTGGTGAGGCCAAGGATAGCAAGGGATGAGGGGCGAAAGGCCCCGCCGAAGCGGGGCCGAAAGCCCTAGACGGTGCCGGTCTCTGCTGGCTCGTCGCCGCGCAGGTGCCGGATCACGTCGGCGACGTCGGCGATCTCCTGCTCGAGGTCGCGCTGGTACTCCTCCAGCCGGCGAAGCCACTCTTCGCGACTCGGAAAGCGCCTGTGCCCGCGGAAGCCTGGGCGTCCGCGGAAGTGTCCGTGACGGTGCATGCTCACCTCCCTTCCTGGTACCGGTCGAGAAAGGCCTCGATCGTTCCCTGCGCTCGCTGCAGCGCCTCCGCCCACCGGTCGAGCAGCCGACGGCCGTCGGCGGTGAGCTCGTAGGTGCGCTTCGCGGGCCCCGGCAACTCGGCGCTCCACTCGGAGCGAACGAGCCCCTCGTCCTCGAGCGCGCGCAGCAGGCGGTAGAGGTTCCCGATGTCGACCCTCCCCTCCACCCCGAGCTCGGGGATCCGCTCGAGCAGCTCGTAACCGTGCAGCGGCCGCTCGCGGAGGAGCAGCAGCAACGAGGGCTCGACGTAGCGCTCGACGCGCGCGCGCACGTCCCAGTGGCCGGGCCGGACGAGCCGGCGGCTGCGGGAACGCGGATGCGATCGATGCCTCACGCAAGCAGTATAGGTAAAACACATATGTGAAACGCTGACGTGCGTTTTCGGCGGCACGCGGACGTACGCTGCGATGTCGATGGCGCACCCCGAGCTCCCGGCCGAGCAGGCATACCTCGACGAGGCCTACGACTGCCTCGACCGGATGCGCGCTGCCCTCCTGCAAGCCGCGGAAGCGGGCTCGTCGGAGGTCGCCGCAGAGGCGATCGAGACCTGGGCCACGGGTCGCCTCCGGACGTTCGCCGACGCGGAGCGCGGGCTCTGCTTCGGCCGGATCGACGCCGAGGGCGCCGCCGACCGCATCTATGTGGGCCGCCGCTGGGTCCATGACGACGCCCAGCACACCCTCGTCGTGAACTGGCAGGCCCCGGCTGCACGACCCTTCTACACGGCGACGCCTGCGGAGCCGCACGGAATCACTCTCCGCCGGCGCTTCCGGGCCCGGGGCCGCCGTTTGCTCGGGATCAGCGACGAGACGCTGGACGGTTCGCTCGGCGACGCCACCTTCGTCGACGACCTTCTGCTCGAGGAGCTCGAGCGGGCGCGTGACGAGCGGATGCGCGACATCGTGGCGACGATCCAGGCCGACCAGTACCACCTGATCGCGTCGGAGCCGGACCCCCCGCTCGTGATCCAGGGTGGGCCTGGAACCGGGAAGACGGCGGTCGGCCTGCACCGCGCCTCGTTCCTCCTGTACGCGCACCGCGCCGAGCTGCGGCGCATCCTCGTCGTCGGGCCGAACCGGGCCTTCATGGAGTACGTCTCGCACGTGCTGCCGACGCTCGGCGAGCAGAGTGTCGACCAGAGGGCGGTCGCCGAGCTCGTCGAGGGCGTGGAGGTGACACGCGCCGACCCGATCGACGTCGGGCGCCTCAAGGCCGAGCCCCGGATCGCCCAGGTCGTGCGCAGGGCGGTCGAGCTCGCGTCGGAGGGCGAGCCGCCGGAGCTCGTCGTCCGGTTGGAGGGCCGATTCGTCGGCGTGGAGGCAGACGAGGCGGCCGAGCTCCTGAACGACGCGCGGGCGGAGCTCGGGCTCTCGGCGGCCGCACGCGAGCGGTTCCGGATGAACGTCCTGCGCGCCTTCTACGAGGACTACGGCGCGCGGCTCGGCGGGCAGGCGTTCCGCTCGTTCGAGGAGGTCGAGCGCGCGCTCCGCAGGGACGGACGGCTGACGCGCTTTCTCGACCGTTCCTGGCCGGCGCCGAAGCCGGAGCAGGTCGTGCGCCGGCTGCTCGGTTCCCGGGAAGCGCTCGCAGCGGCCGCGGGCGATCTGCTCGACTCCTCGGAGCAGGCGCTGCTGCGCCGCGGGCGAGGCGGCTGGAGCGACGCCGACCTGCCGCTGATCGACGAGGCTCGTGAGCTCCTGCTCGGCACCTCCGGCCGCTACGGCCATGTGATCGTCGACGAGGCGCAGGACCTGACGCCGATGCAGCTCCGGATGGTGGCCCGCCGGGCATCCGGGGCGTTCACGGTGCTCGGCGACATCGCCCAGGCGACGGGACCGGTCGCCTACGGCCGTTGGGACGAGCTCCTGCCCTACCTCCCGGGCGGCGAACGCGCACGGATCGAGGAGCTCCGCCACGCCTACCGCGTGCCACGCGAGATCATGGCGCTGGCGCTGCCCCTGCTCGAGCGAATCGCGCCCGAGGTGGAGCCGCCCGTCGCCTACCGGGTCGGAGCCGAGCCGCCACGGATCGTCCGCCACGAATCGCCGCTCGCGGGCGCCTACGAGGAGGCGGCGCGGCTGGCCGGCGAGGCGGGCCTGCTCGCCCTGATCGCGCCGCAGTCGCTGCGGGGTGTCGACGACGGCTCGCTCTTCGACGAGACGCGGCTCGCCGTGTTGACGCCCCGCGAGGCGAAGGGCATGGAGTTCGATCACGTGGTTGTCGTCGAGCCCTCGCTGATCGTCGAGGAGGCCCTCGAAGGTCAGGGGTTGCGGGAGCTCTACGTGGCGTTGACGAGACCGACGACGACGCTCGTCGTCGTCCACGCGCGCCCACTGCCGCCCGAGCTCCGCCTCCCAAGATCGTGAAGTCGGCTGGGTGCCGGGCAGCAGAAAACCGCCGGCGACCTTGCCTCGGACCACCGACGCGCATCGAATTAGGAGCAGCAACGCTGAAGGCGAAAGCGAGGTGAGCTCGGTGACAGTTGCGAATGAGGTTCCGTGCCGGGCGCGCGCAGTCGCCTTCACGGCCCGCTCGCTCGTTGGGCGGTCGCGTTGTCGGCCGTCTTCGGGGTTGCAATCGCTGTGTTCCTGATCGGCTGGACTGTCGGCGGCGACAGCTTCATCGACAACAACTTGTGGTTCAGCGTCACGACCGTTCTCCCGGGCGTTGCCACGGCCATCGCTGCCTGCGCGACCGCGATCGTCGCGCTGATCAGGGGCGAGCGTTGGCGTCTGCTGTGGGTACCGCTCTGTGCCTTCCCTGCGCTCTTCGTCTTTCTGATGCTCGGCGAAGCGTTCTGGTGGGAGTAGCAGTACGCCGAGTTGGTGCCGATCAGACAGTCGACGCCGTCGCCGCTCAGACGTCGAGGATGATCGTGACCGGCCCGTCGTTGACCAGCTCGACTTCCATTCGCGCACCGAACACGCCTGTCGCGACCGAGACCTCGAGATCGCGCAGCGCTTGGCAGAAACGCTCGTAGAGGGGCTCAGCGACCTCAGGACGGGCAGCGAGGGAGAAGTCGGGTCGAGTTCCCTTCTGACGTTTGCTATCGGCCAGGAGGGTGAACTGGCTGACGACGAGCGCCGCGCCGCCGGTGTCGAGGAGGCTGTGGTCGAAGCGCCGTTCGTCGTCCTCGAAGATCCGCAATCGAGCCACCTTTCCGGCCAGCCGCGCCGCCTGCGCAGGGCCGTCCCCGCGGGCCACTCCGAGCAGCACGCACAGGCCGGCGCCGATCTCGCCGGTGACCTCGTCACCCACACGAACGCGCGCCATCGACACCCGTTGCACCACGGCCTTCATGTTGCGCTCGGTTTTGACGATATAGCCGTCGTGGAAGCGGCCCACCTTCCGTGGCAGCACCTCGGCTCGCTGCTGATCAATCGCGGCCTCGTGACCGTGGACCAGATCAGGCAGGCCTTCGAGGAACAGACGCTCACCGGCCGGCGACTCGGCGAGATCGTCCTCGCGCACAACTGGGTCTCCAGCTCTGATCTCGCGCAGGCCCTGGCCGACCAGGCCGGGCTGGAGTACGTCGATCTCTCCGAGACCGAGCCCGAGCACGAGGCCGCCATCCTCCTCCAGAAGGATCTCGCCTTCCGCTACCAGGCGATCCCGGTGCGGTTCGTGAACGACGACCTTCTACTCGTTGCGGTCGCGGACCCGACCGACGTGGGTCGCGCGGACGATCTCCGCCTGGCCCTCGGGCACAACGTACGCCTCGCCGTCTCGGATCCCGGCGACCTCGAGCGCACGATCAAGAAGCTCTACCGCACCCAGATCGACGTCGAGGAGGTCACGGGCGCAGAGGTAGAGGAGCTCTTCGACGCCACCGCACAGCGCGAGGACATCCTGGCGGCCTCCGACGACACCCCCGCGGTCAAGCTCGTGCACGCGACGCTCGCGCAGTGCATCGAGGACGGCGCCTCCGACATCCACTTCGAGCCGCAGGAGGACGACATGATCGTCCGGGCGCGGATCGACGGCGTCACCCGCCCGGTGGCCACGATCCCGAAGGCGATGCAGCTCGGCGTGATCAGCCGGCTGAAGATCATGGGCAATCTCGACATCGCCGAGCGGCGTGCGCCGCAGGACGGCCGCGTCTCGATCAAGTTCGGGGGGCACCCGCTCGACCTGCGCGTGGCGATCATGCCGACCACGCACGGCGAGCAGGTCGTGCTCCGGATCATGCACCGTGCGGTCAGCAAGCCGGACCTCGCCGAGCTCGGGATGACGTTGGCCGCGCGCGAGCCGTTCGAGCGCGCCATCCGCCAGCCCTACGGCGCCGTGATCGTCTGCGGCCCGACCGGCAGCGGCAAAACGACCACGCTCTACACGGCCCTCCACCTCCTCAACGACCCGGGCCGCGTCGTGATGACGATCGAGGATCCCGTCGAGTACCAGATCCGCGGGATCAACCAGATCGAGATCTCGCCCAAAGGCGGCCTGACCTTCGCCCGCGGGCTGCGCACGATCCTGCGCAGCGATCCAGACGTGCTCCTCGTCGGCGAGATCCGCGACGAGGAGACGGCCAGGATCGCGATGCAGGCCGGCATGACCGGCCACCTCGTGCTCTCGACCGTCCACGCGCACAACGCGGCCAGCTCCGTCGAGCGCCTCAAGGACATGGGCGTCGAGCCGGGCCTGCTCGCCAGCGCCGTCAACTGCATCGTCGCCCAGCGCCTGGCGCGCCGCCTCTGCGTCGACTGCCGCGAGTCCTACTGGCCCGAGGACGAGGAGCTCGCCCAGATGGGCCTGCTCGAGCAGAAAGGCAAGGTCTACCTCCACCGCTCGAACGGCTGCGGCCGCTGCAGCGAGACCGGCTTTCGCGGGCGCGTGGCGCTCTACGAGGTGATGCCGATCGCCGGTGAGATCCGCCGGCTGATCGAGGCCTCGACCGACGAGATCTTCGATGCCGCCGTCAGGAACGGCATGACCACGCTTCGCCAGGACGGGCTCCGCCTTTGCCTCGAAGGCGTCTCCTCGCTCGAGGAGATCCGCCGCGTCACGGGCGACAGGCTGGACTGAGCCGCGGCCGGCTCAGTTCAGGTTCTTGATCCGCGACTCGTAGTCGGGGCTGCCGGGCCTCAGTGAGCTCGCGAGCTTGTAGTGGCCGTTCGCCTCGTGCTCGCGGCCCTGCTTCTCGAGGCAGCGCCCGAGCGCGTAGTGCGCGTAGTCGTCCACCGGGGCGAGCTCCAGCATCTTGCGGAACTCCGCCTCGGCCTCCTCGTAGCGCTTGATGCGGAAGTAGGCGATCCCGAGCGCCTCGCGGATCGATGCCTTGTCGGGCTCGCGCTTCTTCGCCTTCTCGAGCGGCACGGTCGCCTGCGCGGCCCTGCCCTGGGCGAGGTGGTCGCGGCCCTGCTGGAAGAGGTCGAAGGTCTCGGTCATCTCAGGTACGGGAAGTTCTCTCTGACCAAGTCAAGCGGACCCGTCACGCCTCGCGTCTTCCCGATTTCGACGCGGGCAACTTCCCCGGCCCGCCGAACCGCCTCGAGAAGCTCGAACGGTGGCCCGGAAAGCTCGTGGAACAGGGCGGTGACGGCCTCCGTCAGGCCCCACAGCGGCGCCGGCCGGCGGTCGGGGACGAATGCGAGCGCGGCCGGCTTGCCCGAGCGGGCGAAGGCCTCCACGAAGCGGCCCACGTCACCGGGTGAATAGAGCGTGTCCGCCGCGCTCACGACGAGCGGAGGGCGCACCCCTGCCTCGAGCGCCCGCCCGACGGCGTCGGCCGAGCCGTCCGGCATCGGCTGCCGCGCGTACCGGACCGCGATGCCGAAGGCGCTCCCGTCGCCGAGGAGCTCCTCGACCTGCTCCGCCAGGTGGCCGGTGACCACCGTCACCTCGGTGAAGCCGCCGGCAACGAGCTCCCGCAGGAGGGACGCGATCACCGGCCGACCGTCGATCGGGAGCACCGGCTTGGGCCAACGCTCGCTCAGCGGGCGCATGCGCCGGCCCTCCCCGGCCGCCATCACGACCGCCTGCACTTACCCGGCGAAGCCCAGCGAGCGGAGCGACAGCAGACCGCGTGCCCGCTCGAAGCGGCTCAGCTCGCGCCGCAGGCTGCGCCGCAGCCGGCGCAGATCGACACGCGTGGCCCGGGCCGCCTCGTGTGCCACTCCGGTCGGGCCGAAGCGCGCCGCGTCCGCGTGCAGGCCGAACGCGGTGGCGTCGACGCCGAACTCGGTCTCCACGAGCGCCGCGAGCTCACGGACCGTCGCGCTCGTGGGCACCTCGACCTGCTGGTCGAGCAGGACGTCGCGCAGCTCCTTCCGGCAGGCGGCCGCCAGGCGGCGCGGGTCGCGCGTCAGGTAGCGGGAGCGCCGCACCGCGAGCTTCGCCGTCATCACGACCAGCGCGAGCCCGGCGAGGACGGCGACGAGCAGGCGAAGCAAGCCCCACGCTCGCGAGCCGCGATTCGAGGAGGTGGTCGACGGCGCCGCGAGGTCGGAGACCTCGGACGCGACCCTCCCCGTGCCGCCGAAGCCCAGCTGGTCGGCGATGCCGCCGAACTTCCTGATCCCCTGGGCGCCGCGGAGAACCGCCGCCGTCGCCGCGACGTCGAAGCTCGTCGACGATGACGAGTACTGGCCGCTGAGGCCGCCGCGCCCAGGCGTTGGGTCAAACGGGAGCCAGCCCCAGCCGCGGAACCAGACCTCCACCCAGGCGTGCGCGTCGCGGTCGGAGACGACCCACTCGGGGGAGCCCCGGTCGTAGCGGCCGCTGGTGAAGCCGGCCGCGACGCGCGAAGGAATGCCGAGGTAGCGGAGCATCAGGGCCATCGCACCCGCGAAGTGCTGGCAGTAGCCCTGATGCGTGTGGGTGACGAAATCGACCAGTGGCGGCACGCCGGGCGCCGGGTGCGGCGGATGCTGGTCGTAGAGGAAACCGCCGCCGACGCGGAACCAGCGCTCGAGCGCAACCGCGGCGGCGTACGGGCTCTTGGCCCCGCCGGCCACGCGCTCCGCGAGGACGTACAGCGGCCGGTACGGGCGCAGCTGCTCGGCGTACACGGACTTCGAGAACAGGAAGTCGAGGTCATGCCTCCGGTTCGGTGCGCCGAACAGCTCCGGGTACACATGGTGTTCGACCTCCCGGTACTTCCCGTCACGGATCAGCAAGGGGTACACCGGCCGCGACCGCGCCAGCTGTTCTGGGGTCGGCGAGGGCGAGTAGCTCACGACCTCGTAGGTCTCACCTCGATGGAGCGGTTCGTCGGTCTCGGCGATGCCTGTCGCGTCGTAGCCCACCTGCCCAACGCTCGAGGCGAAGTAGCTGGCGGGTGTGCTCGCGGCGACGAGGTGCTTGTCGCGCAGAGCCTCGACCTTGACGGTCTGCGGCACCCAGAACCTCTCGTCCAGCTGCCGCTTCGGAATCAGGCCGGGCTCGCCGAAAGGGGCGTGCTGGACCGGATCGGGAGAGTAGTCCTCCGACCATTTTCCTCCGAGGACCGCGTTCAGGACTGTCACGCGCCAGTACCGCGCTGTCGAGTCGGACTTGATCCGCAGCACCGTGGTCGGCTTGCCGCGGAAGGTGAGGTCGTCGTAGCTCGAGTCCCAGACGTAGGAGACGTTGACCGGCTTGGCGGGTCGGGTGTACGGGTCCCAATGCTGCCAATCGAGGAATGCGTGCTTGGCGAACGCGGGCGAGCTCGACGCTCCCACGGCGGCGACGAGCACGAGCGCTCCCGCCGCGAGCGCGGCACCGGCTCCGCGTATCGGTACTCGCCGGAGGCACGTGATCGAGACGAGGACGCCGACGAGGAGCAGCGCGCCGCGCAGGAGGTCGTGACCGGGATACAGCGTCCCGGGCCAGCCCGCGCCCACGACGAGGCCGGCGGCCGCGAGGCCCGGCCGCCGCGCAGCGGCCGCCAGCGCAACCCAGAGCGTGAAGGCGAAGACCGCGATCAGGAGCACCCCGTGCATGCGTGGGTGGGCGGCCGGATCGAACGGCACCTGCACGTCGTAGAAGTCGAGGTACCCGCCGCCGAAGCGGGACAGCAGGTGTCCCGGGAAGCTCCACGCGACGGAGAGCTCGAAGGCGCTCGCCGCGGCGATCAGGAACGCGGCGACGGCTGCCGCCGCGGCACGGCGACGAGTGCCCGGGACGATCGACGGTGCGAGCGCGAGCGCGACCACGAGCGCCGCCTGAGCCGAACTCGTGCTCTCCTCGAGGCGGAGCCAGTTCCAGGCGATCAGCGTCGCCGCGAAGGCGCTGACGGCGAGCGTCCTACCCATGCACAGCCACCCGCGCCTCGGGCGCGCCCAGTCGCTCGGCCAGGTCGTCGCCGTTGCGGACCACGACCGCCGACACGCCCGCGGCCCGAAGCCGCAAGAGCTCCGGAATCCGCTCGCGCGGCGCGCCGGCGAAGCTGGCGGTGTCGACCAGGACGAGCGAGACGCTGCGGTTCGCGAGCGAGCGCTCTACGAGCCGTTCGACGAGGCGCGGCGCCAGCGAGGCGGTCACGACGGCCAACTCCGAGGCGCGTCCCGCGACATGGCCCTCGTCCGCGAGCACCGCGGCCAGCGGCGGCCCCTCCTCCGGTTCCGCGGCGGCGAGCAGGTCGAGCGCCTGCCGCCAGTCGGCCTCGCCCGAGTGCACCCGCTGCAGCTCGCGGCGGCCCGAGTTGATCACGAGCACGGCGCGCCGGCCACGGCGCGAGTGGGCGAGCAGAATCGAGCCGGCCGCCCGCACCTGCACGTCGAAGCTCTCGCCGACGACCGCCGCGGGATCCCCGTCGAGCACGACGGCCACCTCGTCGCGGGGCGAGTCTTCCAGCTCCTTCACCATCAGCTGTCCGCGCTTGGCGGTCGAGCGCCAGTGCACCTTGCGCAGCGACTCGCCCTGCTCGTGCTCGCGGACGCTGTGCAGGTCGAACCCGGCCGGTCGCTGCAGGAGCAGGCGCCGGCCGTCGTGCGCGCGCACCCCCGACTCCGAGAAGAGCCGGTCGAGATCGACCAGGCGCGGGTAGACCAGCAGCGCTCCCGGCGCGGAGAGCTCCTGCTCGACCCGCTCGAGCCCGAACGGGTCCTCGATCTCGGCCCGGCTGTCCTCGAACGAGTAGCGCCCGCGTCGGAGCCCGCGGAGCATGTAGGAGGCGCGCCCGTGTGCCGCGAGCGGCGTCGCGCGCTCCCCGAGCGAGCCGATGCGCTCGCGCACGACCCACTTCGCCGGCATGAGTCGCCGCTCGCCGAGCAGCTCGATCCGCACCTTCACGTCATCGCCCTCGAGCCGCTCGCCGGAGGGCAAGTGGCGCCGCAGCTGAAGCGGCCGGTTCGCCAGGCGCGTCCAGAGCCACGCGAGCACCACTGCCGCCACCAGCCCGATCGCTACCGGGTAGAGCACCTTGGAGCCGAACGCCCACGCAGCGAGGTAGGTCGCGCCGCCGAGTGCCAGCGCGACCCTCCCCCGGTGGGTCATACCGGAACCGGAGTGTGCTCGAGCGTGTCGCGGACGAGGTCGCCGCCGGTCAGCCCCGCCGAGCGCGCCTCGGGCGCCACGATCAACCGGTGTGCGAGCACCGGCTCGGCGACCGCCTTCACGTCGTCGGGCGAGACGAAGCCGCGCCCGTCTGCGAGCGCCCGCGCCTTCGCGACCCGGAGCAGCGCGATCCCCGCCCGGGGGCTCGCGCCGAGATAGAGCCTCGCGTCCGAGCGGGTGTGGCCGAGCAAGGCGACGACGTAGCGGTTCAGGCTCTCCTCGACGAAGACCTCGGTGGCCGCGGCCGAGAGTACGCGCACGTCAGCAGCGCTTGCGACCGGCTGGAGCGACTCGAGCGGCGGGTCGCTCGTCTGCTCGGTCAGCATCCGCGCCTCGTCGGGCAGCGGTGGGTAGCCGATCGCGACCCGCAGCGCGAAGCGGTCGAGCTGGGCCTCGGGGAGCGGATACGTGCCCTCGTACTCGATCGGGTTCTGCGTCGCGATCACCATGAACGGCGCCGCCAGCTCATAGCTGACGCCGTCCACGGTCACCTGATCCTCCTGCATGCACTCCAGCAGCGCCGCCTGGGTCTTCGGCGACGCGCGGTTGATCTCGTCGACGAGAAGCAGGTTCGCGAACACCGGGCCCGGCCGGAACTCGAACTCGTTCGTCTTCTGGTTGAAGACGTTGACGCCGGTCACGTCCGAGGGCAGGAGGTCGGGCGTGAACTGGAGCCGGGAGAACGAGCAGTCCATCGAGCGGGCCAGCGCCTTCGCAAGCATCGTCTTCCCCACCCCGGGGAAGTCCTCGATGATCAGATGGCCCTCGGCGACGAGGCAGAGGACGACGAGGCGCAGCGTCTCCTCGGGCGCGTGAACGACTACGGCGAGGTTGTCGACGATCCGCTGGACGGCGTCCGCCGCCTCGGTGTCGACGCGCTCCCTACCGACCGCTTCGTCCATCCGCCTCCTCCAGACGCCGTGCGACCTCGTCGAGGATAGCCGCCGCAATCCGCTCCTTCGGGGCCTTCTCGATGCGACGCTCACCTTCGGCCGCGACCAGGACCACCTCGTTGTCCGGTGCGTCGAAGCCGACGTCGTCGCGGGCCACGTCGTTGAAGACGATCAGGTCGGCACGCTTGTTGGCCAGCTTCTCGCGCGCCCGCTCGAGTCCGCGCTCACCGCGATCGGCCGCGAAGCCGACGAGCAGCTGGCCGTTCGTCCTGCGCTCGCCGAGCTCGCGCAGCACGTCGGTCGTCGGCTCGAGCGTGACCGTCCAGGGCCGGCCGTCCTTGGGGCGCTTCTCGGCGTCGGGCTCGGAGGGCCGGTAGTCGGCGACCGCCGCGGCCATAACGACGACGTCCGCATCGCTATGCGCCAGCGTCTCGCGGGCCACGTCCTCCGCGGTCGGAGCTTCCACCACGTCCACTCCTACGGGCGCCGGCACCGAGAGGTTCGAAGCGACGAGCGTCACCTCCGCTCCGCGGCGGCGGGCCTCGGCGGCCACCGCGGCGCCCATGCGGCCGGAGGAGCGATTCCCGAGGAACCGGACCGCGTCGAGCGGCTCCCGTGTGCCACCCGCGGTTACGAGCACGCGGCGGCCGCGAAGCTGCTCGCGCCTCGCCAGCAGCGAGTCGATCCGCTCGAAGATCGTCTCCGGCTCACTCATCCGCCCCAGGCCGACCTCGCCCTCGGCGGTCTCGCCCTCCTCCGGGCCGACGAGCTCGATTCCACGGGCCAGCACCGTCTCAACGTTCGTCTGCGTCGCCAAGCTCGCCCACATGCGCGGGTTCATCGCCGGTGCGGCGATCACCGGTCCGTCGAACGCGAGCGCGGTCTGCGTGAGCACGTTGTCGGCGACTCCGTGCGCGAACTTCGCCAGCGTGTTCGCTGAGAGCGGCGCGACGACGAGAAGATCGGCCTCGACGAGGTGCGGGTAGAGCTCACGCGGCAGCTCGCGCCGCGCGAGCGCCTCGAATGTCTTCGCGCTCACGAAGCTCTCTGCGTCGGCCGTGAGCACCGGGGTGACCTCGTGGCCCTCCTGCACGAGCAGGCGCACGAGCTCGCACGCCTTGTAAGCGGCGATCCCCCCGGTCACTCCGAGAATTACCCGCGCCACGCTGCACATTGTGCCCTGAGCAGGCATTTGATGACAGTCGGCAATCCAAAGCGTGTGCAACTCCGTAGACCGTCCATTCCCCAAAGGAAGGAGCCACATGTCGAGGAAGGCACCCGCCGCGATCGTCGTCCTCGTTGCGACCGCTCTCGTGGTCGCAGGCGGCGCTCTCGGCCGGAGCTCGAAGATGCCGACGCTGAAGGGCGTCGTCGGGCCGGGCTACACGGTCAAGCTGACCATGAACGGCAAGAAGGTGAAGTCGCTCAAGGCCGGCAAGTACAAGTTTGCCGTCACGGACAAGTCCGACTTCCACAACTTCAAGGTGGAATGGGAGAAGGGCGGGCATTTCGCAAAGCAGGTCACCACGACCCCGTTCACGGGCTCGAAGAGCGCGGTGATCACGCTGAAGCCGGGGAGCTGGAGGGCCTACTGCTCCGTCCACGAGTCGCAGATGCACATCGACTTCAAGGTCACGAAGAAGTAGCCCACGAGGGGGCCGCCTCCGGGCGGCCTCTCGACTTACTTGGGGTACGTGTACTTGATCTTGCCCTCGGAGACTTCCTCGAGGGCCATGGTCAAGTAGTTCTTCGAGCGCGACTCGACCAGCGGCGGCAGGAACTGGTCGAAGGTGCCTTCGCCCAGCTGGTGGTGGTAGTTGTTGATCTGCCGGGCGCGCTTCGCGGCGACGATCACCAGCGCGTAGCGCGAGTCGACGTTGTCGAGCAGCTCGTCAATGCGGGGATGAATCATGCGCGGGCATGGTACAGGCCGCCCGCAACTCCGCGCGGACGATTCCCTCCAGCTCGTCGAGCGCCCGCTCCAGATCGTCGTTGACGATCTTGTGCTTGAACTCCGGCTCGAGGGCCAGCTGGCTCTGGGCGACGTCCAGCCGCTCCTCGATCTCCCCTTCGCTCTCGGTCGCGCGTAAACGGAGCCGGCGCTCGAGCTCTGCCGTGCTCGGAGCGGTCACGAAGATCGTCACGGCCGCGGGAACGCGGTCGCGGACCCGCAGCGCTCCGCCCGTCTCGATCTCGAGCAGCGGCGAATGTCCTTCCGAGGCGATCCGGTCGAGCTCCGACCAGAGCGTCCCTGACCGGTAGCCCTCCCCCCAGGGCAGCTCGACCCACTCGAGGAACTCCCCGGCCTCGAGCCGGCGACCGAACTCTTCCTCGGTCAAGAAGTAGTAGTCGCGTGCGTCGTGTTCGCCTGGCCGCCGCGGCCTCGTCGTCGCCGAGACCGCGAGCTCGAGCTCGGACACGCGCTCTGCGAGGGCTCTGGCCAGGGTGCTCTTCCCCTCGCCGGAGGTGCCGGTGATGACGAAGACTGGCCTAACGGTGGAAGAGCCCAATGAGCTCCGCCCGCTGGCGATCGGAGAGGCCTCCGACGGTCTTCGACTGGCTGATCCGGCACTGGTTCAGGAACCGCGCGGCCTTGACGCGGCCGAACTTCGGGACGGCCATCAGCATGTCGAACACCTTCGCGGTCGACACGTACTCCGGCGGGTTGCTCAGGATCTCCTCGATCCGGGCTGCCCCCGACTTGAGGTCCTTCTTCAGCTGCGCACGCCGCACGCGAATGTCGTTCGCCCGCTTGAGAGCTTCCATCCGCTGGTCGAGAGAACGGAGCGGCGCCTGCGCCTGAGTCTTGAGGGCGGCCACGGCGGGGGATACTAACAAGCTCGGAGGATCGGTCAACCCGCCATATTTGCAGGGCTATGCAGGTATTTTGCTGGTTCCACTCTCGACTCACGGTCGAGGGTTGGGGCCTCGGGTTCGTGCGCGGCTCCAACGATGTTGTCAGGATTGGCGATGCCCCGAGCCGCAAGCTCGGCGGTGAGTTCGGAGCGAATGCGGGTCGCGGCGCCGGGGTCCGAGAACATCGCGGTGCCGATCGCGACGTCGTTGGCGCCCGCGGCGAGGAGCTCGAGCGCGTGCCGTCCAGAGGCGACACCGCCCATCCCGACGATGGGCAGGTCCGTCGAGCGGCGACAGGCGTGGACGGCCGCGAGCGCGATCGGACGCAACGCGGGCCCCGAGAGCCCGCCGGCTCCGCGGGCGAGGGTCGGCCTGAGCGTGCGCTCGTCGAGAGCGAGGCCCCGGATGGTGTTCACGAGGCTGAGGCCGTCTGCGCCGGCCGCCTCGGCGGCCCGCGCGGTCTCCGAGACGTCGGGCACGGCCGGCGAGAGCTTCGCGTAGACGGACTTGCCGGTCACGCCGCGAACCGCAGCGACCACGTCGCCCACGTTCTCAGGGACCTCGTCCACGTTGGGACAGGAGAGATTGAGCTCGAGGGCCGCGACCTCCGTGCGTTCGCCGAGCTGCTCGGCCACCGTTACGTAGTCCTGCACCGAGAAGCCCCCGACCGAGACCCAGATCGGCAGGCCGAGCGTGGCCAGGAACGGCAGCTGACCGGTGAGGAACGCCTCGATTCCCGGGTTGGCGAGGCCGATCGCGTTCAGCATCCCGACCTCGGTCTCGGCGATCCGTACCGGCGGATTCCCCTCCCGCGGGAGCGGGGTCACCGTCTTGGTGACGAAGGCGTCCAGCTCACGCGCGACCTGCGGCGCGGTCAGCGCGTCGAGACAACCGCTCGCGTTAAGCAGCCGCAAGGACCGGCCCTTCCATGCAGAGTCGCTTGAGCTCGCCCTCGATCTCGACTGCGCACCCGTAGCAGGCCCCGAAGCCACAGGCCATCGGCGCTTCCCAGGCCAGCTGCGCCTGCGGAGACAGGCGGCGGACCGCCTCGAGCATCGGCTCCGGCCCACAGGCGAGCACGTCGTGTTCACGCGGCATGACCTCGGTCACGTAGGTCGGCTCGAGCACGACCTCGGCGTCGGGCACGAGCGCGGCCGCCTCCGCGTGCCAAGCCGTCCGGAAGCCCAGCACGGCCGGCGGGCGGCCGAGCGCCTCGGCGAGATACGGCAGGGGGGCCACGCCGATCCCGCCGCCGACGAGAAGTGGGCGCTCGACCTCGAGCCGGAAGCCGTTGCCGAGCGGCCCGAGCAGCCTCAGCCGGTCGCCGGGAGAGAGCTCAGAGAGCGCGCGGGTGCCCGGCCCGATCGGGTCGATCAGGAACCCGAGTTCTCCCGGAGACGCGACGCAGACGCTCATCGGGCGCGGCAGCAGGCGTCCCGGCGCCTCCAGCATGAAGAATCGTCCCGGCGCTCCCGGGTCCAGGCCGCCTCGCTCGACGCGTAGGAGCGTATACGGGCCTACGGCCTCGGCGGCGAGGACCCTACGCGCTTCGCGCCTGGGCATCGATGCGCTCCTGGAGGCTGACGGCAATCTCGTCGCGAGCGTGGGCGATCGCCTCGACGGCGGCGGCAGCGCCCGAGATGGTCGTGATGCACGGGACACGCGCGATCAGCGCCGCCTCACGGATGCGGTAGCCGTCCGTGCGGGCGCCGGAGCCCTGCGGCGTGTTCACCACGAGGTCGCAGCGGCCGCGCCGGATGAGGTCGACGACGGTGGAGCCCTCGCCCTCCTCGGTCACCTTGCGCACGTACTCGACCGCGAGCCCGGTGGAGGCGAGCGTGCGGGCCGTGCCACCGGTCGCGAGCAGCCGGAAGCCGAGGCTCGAGAGCGCCTGAGCCACGGGCACGACGACGTGCTTGTCCTCGTCCCTGACGGACAGGAAGGCCGTCCCGCCCGACGGCAGCCGCCGGCCGGCCGCGCGCTCGGCCTTGGCGAACGCGGTCGGCAGGTCGGAAGCGCTCGCCATCACCTCGCCGGTCGAGCGCATCTCCGGGCCGAGCACCGGGTCAGCACCCGGGAAGCGCGTGAAGGGCAGAACCGCGGCCTTGACGGAGACCTGGTCCGGAGGGAGCGCGTGGGTGGTGTCGAGGTCGGCGATCGTGGCTCCCGCTGCCAGACGGCAGGCGGCCTGCACGAGGTTCATGGCGGTGGCCTTGCTCGCGAAGGGCACGGTCCGGGAGGCGCGCGGGTTCGCCTCCAGCACGTGGAGCTTGCCCTCCGCGAGCGCAAGCTGGACGTTGAGCAGGCCAACGACGCCGAGCGCAGGCCCGAGCCGGCGCACCGCGTGCATGACCTGCCTGCGCTCGGACCGGGTCAGCGACGGCGGAGGGAGGACGCAGCTCGAGTCGCCCGAGTGGATCCCCGCCTCCTCGACGTGCTGCATGACGGCGCCGATGTAGGTGTCGCTCCCGTCGCAGAGCGCATCGACGTCGATCTCGATCGCGTTCTCGAGGAAGCGGTCGACCAAGAGCCGCCCGCGGCCTGCGGCCGCCTCGCGCACGGCCTCCGCGTCGTAGCAGATGCGCATGCTGCACCCGCCGAGCACGTACGAGGGGCGCACGAGCACGGGATAGCCGACCCGCTCCGCGACCTCGACCGCCTCGTCCGGCTCAGACGCCATCCCCCACGGCGGGACCGCGATCTCGAGCTCGCCGCACAGCGCCGCGAAGCGCTCGCGGTCCTCGGCCAGGTCAACCGCCTCGTAGGGCGTGCCGAGGACGCGGAAGCCCGCCGCCTCGATCGCCCGCGCGAGCTTCAACGGCGTCTGGCCCCCGAACTGGATCACCACGCCGTCCGGCTGCTCCCGTTCGCAGATCGCGAGCACCTCCTCGACGCCGAGTGGCTCGAAGTAGAGCCGGTCAGAGGTGTCGTAGTCGGTCGAGACGGTCTCCGGGTTGCAGTTCACCATCACCGCCTCGTAGCCGAGCGCGCGGAAGCTCTGGGCTGCGTGGACGCAGCAGTAGTCGAACTCGATCCCCTGGCCGATGCGGTTCGGCCCGGAGCCGAGGATCACGACCCGCCTCTGCCCCGGTGCTCGATCCTCCAAGGCCTCGTCCGCCTCGCCCCAGGTCGAGTAGAAGTAGTTGGAGGCCGCCTCGACCTCACCCGCGCACGAATCCACGCGGCGGTACGAGGGCTGCACGCCGCAGGCTCGGCGCCTCGCTCGCGCGACCTCCTCCGTCGTTCCGCAACTCGCCGCCACGTCCGCGTCCGACAGGCCGAGCCGCTTGAGCCGCAGCCAGTCGTCGGCCACCAGCTCGTCGATACGCGCACCGGAGCACACGCCGGTTTCGAGGCGGGCGAGCTCGGCACGGAACCACGGATGCAGGCCGTCCGGGGCAACCTCGAGGCTCGCCCAGGGCGTGACGGCGCCCCCGTCCAGCTCGCGCGAGCGAAGGGCCTTCAGTAGCGCCTCCGTGAACGTGCGGCCGATCCCCATCGTCTCGCCCACCGACTTCATCTGCGTGCCGAGAGTGGTGTCGGCACCGGGGAACTTCTCGAACGCGAAGCGGGGCACCTTGACGACGACGTAGTCCAGCGTCGGCTCGAAGCTGGCCGGGGTCGTCCCGGTCAGGTCGTTCGGGATCTCGTCCAAGGTGTAGCCGACGGCCAGCCTCGCGGCGACCTTGGCGATCGGATAGCCCGTCGCCTTCGAGGCGAGGGCGGAGGAGCGAGAGACGCGCGGGTTCATCTCGATCACGCGCACCTCGCCCGTCTCGCGCTCGCGCGCGAACTGGATGTTGGAGCCGCCGCACTCCACGCCGACCGCGCGCACGACCGCGGCGGCTGCATCCCGCAGCTCCTGGTAGCCCTCGTCCGAGAGCGTCATCTGCGGCGCCACGGTGACCGAGTCGCCGGTGTGTACTCCCATCGGGTCGAGGTTCTCGATCGAGCAGACGATCACGACGTTGTCGTTGCGGTCGCGGATCACCTCGAGCTCGAACTCGTCCCAGCCGAGCAGCGACTCCTCCACCAGCACCTGCCGCACAGGGCTCTCGCGCAGCGCACGGTCGAGCAGCACCTCGAACTCGCCCCATGAATGCGCCGTGCCCCCGCCGTGGCCTCCGAGCGTGAAGGCCGGGCGCAGGATCACCGGAAACGACAGCTCGCGCGGCACCTCCGCGAGGGCGGTCACGACGAGCGACTCCGGCACCTTCAGGCCGGCGCCGCGCACGGTCTCGCGGAAGCGCTCGCGGTCCTCGGCCCGGCGAATGACCTCCGGCGGCGCGCCGATCAGCTCGATCCCGAGCGCTTCGAGCACGCCGGCCTCGGCCAGCTCCAGGCCCAGGTTGAGCGCGGTCTGGCCGCCCATCGTCGGCAACAGCGCGTCGGGCCGCTCACGGCCGAGCACGTCAGCCACCGCTTCGAAGTCGAGCGGCTCGAGGTAGGTGCGATCGGCGAACCCCGGGTCGGTCATGATCGTCGCAGGGTTCGAGTTGACGACGATGGTGCGGAAGCCGTCTTCCCGGAGCACCTTCAGGGCCTGGCAACCGGCGTAGTCGAACTCGCAGGCCTGGCCGATCACGATCGGCCCGGAGCCGATCAGGCAGACCGAGCGCAGGTCACGCCGCCTCGGCAAGGCTCACCTCCTGCACCCAGCTGCTCAGGAACGGCCAGGCGTCATGCGGCCCCGGCCTGGCCTCCGGATGGAACTGCACCGACCGCGCCCGGAGCTCCCGGAACTCGAGACCCTCCACGGTTCCGTCGTAGAGCGAGACGTGGGTGACCTCCTCGGCGTCCGAACGGCCGACCGCGAACCCGTGGTTCTGGCTTGTAACGAGCACGCGGTTGGACCGCTTCTCGAGCACGGGGTGGTTGGCGCCGCGGTGGCCGAACGGGAGCTTGAAGGTCTCGTGCCCCGTCGCGAGGGCGAGGAGCTGGTGGCCGAGGCAGATCCCGAGCAGCGGCACGCGGCCGAGCAGCGCGCGCACCGTCTCGACCTCGGCCGCGAGCGGCTCCGGGTCGCCGGGCCCGTTCGAGAGCAGGACTCCGTCGTAGCGTGCAAGCTCGTCCGGGTCGGCATCGTGCGGATAGACGGTGACCGCCGCGCCGGCCCAGGCGAGCCGCCTCAGGATCGACTGCTTGCAGCCGTAGTCGAGCACTGCGATTCGCGCCGTACCCGCGTCCGAGAACACGTACGGCTCCCGCGTCGAGACCTGTGCCGCGAGCGCGCGACCTTCCATGGCGGGCTGCTCTCGCACGGCCGCGAGAGCCTCGTCGACGGAGGCCTCCCCCGCGACGGCGATTGCACGCATCGCACCGGAGTCGCGCAGGTGCAGCACGAGCGTGCGCGTGTCGATCCCCGACAGGGCGACGAGACCGCGCCCGTGCAACCAGTCCGTCCAGGCCGGCCCACGAGCCTCGCGCATCACGACCGCCCGGGCGTGTGGGCGTCGCGACTCGGAGCGGTCGGCGTCGACGCCGTAGTTGCCGACCATCGCCGCGGTGAAGCACACGATTTGCTCCGCGTAGCTGGGGTCGGTGACGATCTCCTGGTAGCCCGTCATGGCGGTCGTGAACACCGCCTCGCCGAAGGCGAACCCGTCGGATCCGACCGACTCCCCTCGGAACACGGTTCCATCTTCGAGTGCCAGGAACCCGGTCATGCCTGCGCCTCCTTCTTCGTGATCCAGTCGCCGTGCTCGAGGTAGTGCCGCGCCCGGGCAGCGTGCGCCAGGGCGAACCCGTTTTCGGCCGGCTGCCGGCCGGTCCAGTCGAGCGACGCCTGCATCGCCTCACGAGTCCGCTCTGGCGATACCGGCTCGAAGAACTCGCTCCACGCGCGCCCGTGCAGCAGCGGGACGGCATGCTCCTGGGCAAGCGCCGCGTCGAGCACGAACCAGAACCGCTCTGCGTCGAGACGTTCCTCGCCTTCGTTCACGTTCAGGTCGAACTCCGGCGGCCGGGCGCCGTCGACGTACACGACGAGCTCGAGGTCCCGGACCGGCGATGCAAGCTGCCGCAGCGCGCGTAGGAGCTCCTGCCGAGACTCCCCGAGCGGCTCGCCCACCACGACGACGAGGTCGAGATCGCTCGTCGCGGGATCGAACCCGCCGAGCGCGGCCGATCCCAGGACGAACGCCTCGAGCACCGGCGCCACCGAGTCGATCGCGGCCGCCACCTCGCGCGCATACCTCTCCGTGCGCTCGTCGAGGTGCGTCTCGGCCACGATCACGCCTCGTACGCCGTTCGTCCCAGGGCCACCGTCAGCCGCACCTGCCCGGTCACACGCTGACCGAGCAGCCACGAGTTCGCCGAGCGCGAGCGGAACCCGCTCTCCTCGACGCGCCAGGTCGCGGCCGTGTCCAGCAGGACGAGGTTGGCCGGCGCGCCCACCGCGATCCGTGGTTCGTCCAGCCCGTACGCCCGCGCCGGCCCCGCCGACATCCGCTCGAGGACCGTCTCCAGCGGGACGAGCCCGGGCTCGACGAGGTACGTATAGACGGCGGCAAACGCCGTCTCGAGGCCGGTCACGCCGAAGGGCGCCGCCTCGAACGGCACCTCCTTCTCATGCCGCGCGTGCGGCGCGTGGTCGGTGGCGATCGAGCCGATCGTGCCGTCGCGCAAGCCCTCGATCAGCGCCGCCCGGTCGTCGGCCGAGCGAAGCGGTGGGTTCATCTTCAGGTTCGAGTCGAGCGTCCGCACCGCCTCGTCGGTCAGGCAGAGGTGGTGCGGAGTGACCTCGGCCGTGGCCGCGACACCCTTCGCCTGCGCCGCACGGAGCGCATCCACCGACTCGCGCGCCGACAGGTGCAACAGGTGCAACGGCTGCTCCTCGTAGGCCGCGAGCGAAAGGTCGCGCTCGACCATCACGCTCTCGGCCACCGAGGGGTAGCCGGTGAACCCGAGCTCGGCCGAGACCGCTCCTTCGTGCATCTGCCCGTCGCGGGAGAGCGTCGGCTCCTCGCAGTGCAGCGCGAGCCTCCGGCCGGCGATCCCGTGGTACTGGAGAGCCCTCCGCATCAGCGCCGGAGCGACGAGCGGCCGGCCGTCGTCGCTGAAGCCGACCGCGCCCTGCTCGGCGAGCTCCACCATCTCGGTCAGCTCCGACCCTTCCTGGCCACGCGTGATCGCGGCGAGGAAGCCGACCGGGATCGCAGCTTCGCGCTTTGCGTCCTCGATCAGCGACCCGAGCACCGCCGCCGAGTCGACGACGGGCTCGGTGTTCGGCATCGCGAGCAGCGCGCAGTAGCCACCGGCCGCGGCCGCTGCGGTGCCGGAGGCGATCGTCTCCTCGTCCTCCCCGCCCGGCACCCGCAGGTGCACGTGCGGGTCGACGAAGGCCGGCGCGAGCACGAGGCCCTCGCCCTCGATCACGCGGTGGCCGTTCGTCTCGAGGTTCGCCCCGATCTGGGCGACGACACCACGGTCGACCCGGACGTCGCAGACCGCGTCGATCTGCTCGACCGGGTCGAGCACGCGCGCGCCCCGGACGACGAGATCGTCCCGGCTCCGTCCCGACTTGGCGTACAGCATCAGGCCACCTCCAGCGGCTCGGGTGACGCGACCGGCACCGGCCCCGTCGTGAGCAGGTCGTAGAGCACGGCCATCCGCACCACGAGGCCCGCCCGCACCTGGGTCTCGATCAGCGCGTCGGCCGCATCCGCGACGCGCGGGTCGATCTCGACACCGCGGTTCATCGGGCCCGGGTGCATCACCTTCTGGCCCGGCCTGAGCCGCTCCGGCGTCACGCCCCAGCGCGAGGTGTATTCGCGGAGCGAGGGCACGTAGTTCGCGCCCTCCTGCATGCGCTCCCGCTGCATGCGCAGGACGTACACCACGTCGGCGGCGCGGATCGCCTCGATCTCGTGTGAGACCTCGCAGCCCATCGCCTCGATCCCGCGCGGGATCAGCGGCGGCGGCCCGACGAGCGTCACCTTCGCGCCCACCAGCGCGAGCGCCTGGATATTCGAGCGCGCCACTCGCGAGTGGAGGACGTCTCCGACGATCGCCACGTGGACGTCCTCGAGCCGGCCGAACTCCTCCCGGATCGTGTAGAGGTCGAGCAGCGCCTGCGTCGGGTGCTGATGCTTGCCGTCGCCGGCGTTGACGATGTGCGCATCCGTATGGCGGGCGACGAGTTGCGGCGCCCCGATCTGCGGGTGCCGGAGCACGATCACGTCCGGGTCGTACGCGCCGAGCGTGAGTGCGGTGTCCTTGAGCGACTCGCCCTTGTCCACCGACGAGCCCGAGGCCTTGATGGACATCGTGTCCGCGGAGAGGCGCTTCGCGGCCAGCTCGAAGCTCGACGACGTCCGCGTCGAGGACTCGTAGAAGACGTTCACGACGGTGAAGCCCCGCAGCGTCGGGAGCTTCTTCACCTCCCGCTCGAGCGAGCGCGAGAAGCTGCCGGCGGTCGCGAGCAGCCGCTCGACGTCGTCGCGCTCGAGATCGCCGATCGAGATCAGGTGGCGGCGCGGCGGCGGCTTGGGCGGAAGGAAACCCTCCCGCATGACGTGGATGTCAGCCATGAAGCTCCTTCTTGATCAAGAGGACGCGGTCGATCTCGTCCACCTCGACGAGCTCGACGTGGATGCGCTCGTCACGGGCGGTGGGCAGGTTCTTGCCGACGTAGTCGGGGCGGATCGGCAGCTCGCGGTGACCGCGGTCGGCGAGCACCGCAAGCTGCACGCGCTCGGGCCTGCCGTAGCCGAAGAGCGCGTCGATCGCCGCCCGGATCGTCCGGCCGGTGTAGAGGACGTCGTCCACGAGGACGCACGTCATTCCCTCGAGCGGGAAGTCGAGCGTCGTCGAGCGCACGAGCGGCTGGGGATGCCTGGGCGCCTCACCCGCGCGCACGTGGACGTCGTCGCGATGGAAGGTGATGTCGAGCTGGCCGAGCGCGACCTCGGCGCCCTCGAGCTCGCCGATCCGGCGGCGAAGGCGGTGCGCGAGCGGGACACCGCGGGTGTGGATGCCGACGAGCGCGACGCGTGAGAGGTCGGGATTGCCCTCGACGATCTCGTGCGCGATGCGCGTCAGCGCCTTCTCGATCGCGGCGGCGTCGAGGATCGTTGTCGCTGCTGAGGTCTGCGCGCTCAAGGCGCGCTCGGGGTTGTTCTCACCTTCGACTCCTTCTCGGCCTCACGGGACCGGGTTAAAGGGGTGCGGATCGGTGCGAGACTCTAAAGGTTCGGCCGGACGGCGAGCGCGACGAGCCACTCGACGGTGTACTCGAGGTGCTCCGGAAGCTCTCGCTCTGCCCGCTCGAGGCCGGCCGTGTACTCCTCCTCGCTGATGAGGTCGAAGGTGCCGATGTGCTTGCCGCGGATCCGGCTCAGCGCATCTGCGCGGTTGAGCCGCCCGCGCTGGCTGAGGCGAACGAGCTGTGGGGCTTCGAACCCTGCGGCAGGAAGCTCGGCCTGCAGATCGTCCGCGGTCGGGAAACGCGCCCGGTCCGCCTCCTCCATCGAGGGGAAGTAGTCGTTCAGCCAGAAGGCGTTGAAGTACGAAGGGTCGAAGGTGGCGATCGCAAGGCGACCGTCCGAAGCGAGCACCCGGTGGAGCTCGGCGAATGCCCGCGGACGGTCGAGCAGGTGGACGACGAGCCACATGACGGCCCGCTCGAACCAGCCGTCCTTGAAGGGCAGCTCCTCGGCCGTTCCGAGCTTCAGCCCGGCAGCGTGGGCACGGCGGCGCGCCACCTCGAGCATCTCCGGAGCCGGGTCGACTCCCCACGCTCTCGCGCGCCCTGCGAGCGCGGCGAGGAAGCGCCCCGTGCCTGAGCCCACCTCGAGCACGCGCCTGCCGGTGAGGTCGCCCTCGCGGACCAGCAGCTCGCAGACCTCGCGCCAGTTCGCGTCTGCGGGACGAAGCTGATCGTAGTCGGCGGCGCGCCGACCGAAGTCAGGCGTCTGCGATGAGATCGTCAGGGTCGCTTAGCGACTCGATCGCGTGCTGGGCGGCCTCGAGCTCCGACTCGGGCACGAGCACCTTCTGCGGCGCATCCTCGGTCTCCTGCGGGTGGTGCTCGACGGCCGTCTCGAGCTCGGCCTCGATCCCCGCCGCGCGCAGGATCTCCTGCAGCTCCTCCGCCTCGGCCACGTTCTCGGCGAGTGCGACCTGGACGAGATTGCTCATAGGTTTCCCTGCTGGTCGGCGTGTCGACCGGTCATTCCAGACGGCCGCGCGGGCAGAGACCCCCCGGCCTGAGAACGACACCGCAAGCGGCGTCTCACGAGACCGCTTCCGGCTCGGCCACCGGCTCGCGCTCCTCGCGGCGGTGCGCGGCGCCGCCCTTGACAAGGCGCGGCGCCCCCCGCTCGGGGAACGGCACGTCGATGACGTCGAAGTCCTTGGGCACCACGGTCTCGGAGAAGATGGTACGCGCCTCGCGGGCCACTTCGGGGCCGAAGTAGCGGTTCGAGAGATGTGTCAGGGCCAGGAGGCCGACCTCCGCGTCCCGCGCGATCTCTGCGGCCTCGAGGGCCGTCGAGTGTGCGGTCTCCTGGGCGCGGTCGCGCTCCTCGTCGAGGAAGGTCGCCTCGTGGACGAGCACCTCTGCGCCGCGCGCCGCCTCCAGCACGTTCGCGGTCGGCGCCGTGTCGCCGCTGAGGACGACCTTCCGACCCTGGCGCGGCGGGCCCAGCACCTCGTCGGGCGTGATCACCCGTTCGTCCGGCACGGTCACCGACTCGCCCGCCTGGAGGAGCCCGCGCTCCGGCCCCGGCGGCACGCCGAGCGCATCGGCGGCCTCGACGTCGAAGCGGCCCGGGCGCGGGTGCTCGACGAGCGCGAAGCCGAGCGACTGCACGCCGTGCGCCACGGCGAACGTGACGAGGTTGTAGTCGACGCGCTCGAGCACGTCTCCGGGGCGGAGCTCGGCCAGCTCGAGGTCGTAGGTCAGCTTGCCGAAGACGCGGCGCAGCGAGCCGAAGAGATCCTTCAGGCCGGGCGGGCCGTAGACCGTCAGCGGGACCTCGCGACCGCGGAGCGAGAAGGTCTTAAGCATCCCGGGAAGCCCCAGGTAGTGGTCGGCGTGGAAGTGCGAGACGAAGACCTCGCGCAGCTCGATCAGCCCGACCGCTGAGCGGAGCAGCTGCCGCTGGGTACCCTCCCCGCAGTCGAACAGCAGGCGCTCCCCCCCGCGCCGCAGCAGCAGCGCCGACGGCGCCCGCTGCGCAGTCGGCACCGAGCCCGAAGTCCCGAAGAAGACGAGGTCGAGATCCATGGTCCGATTGTAGGGTTGCCTCCGCCGTGAGCGACTTCAAGAAGGACGTGCTCGATCGCATCCGGCGCGATCCCGAGGCGGGCGAGCACGACGAGATCCGCGAGCTCTGGAAGCGGCACTCGAAGGCCGAGGACGCGCGCGATCTTCCCGGCCTCATCTCGACGCTCACCGAGGACTGCATCTACGAGCTCGTCCAGACGGGCCACCGCTGGGAGGGGCACGAGGGTGCGGCGGGGTTCTACGCCGGCCTGCTCGCCGCCTTCCCCGACATCGACTTCCGACTAACCGGCATCGTGATCGGGCCGCAGGGAGTGTGCGAGGAGGCCGACGTGACCGGGACACACGAGGGCGAGTGGCTCGGGATACCGCCGTCGGGCGAGCGCCTCGCCTGGAAGGTGGTCATCTTCTTTCCCTGGGACGCGGAGCGCCGCCTCTTCAGCGGAGAGCGCGTCTACACGGCCGGGCTCCCTCTACCGAGCTGACGGCAGGAGCAGGCGCTGGCCGGGAACGAGCAGGCTCCCGGCCAGGTGGTTGCGACGGCCGATGCGGTAGACCGCGTCGCGCGGGTCGCCCGCGTAGTGCGTTGCGGCGATCGTCCAGAGCGTGTCGCCGCGCTTGACCGTGTACCGCACCTCCGGGCCGGCCCCGTGCGAGGCGCGGGCCACGACCGCCCAGGCGATCAGCGCCAGAGCCGAGATCAAAAGGATCTTCCCGAACATATGTTCGCCATGCTAACGCGAACACGTGTTCGTGTCAAGGCGGGCTCAGCCGGGGAGTAACCACCGGTAGGTTCCCGCCTTCATGCGCACCATCTGGGCGTTCGTCGCGCTGACTGCCGCTTTTACGATCGCCGCTGGAGCGGCGCATTACACCGACGCACCGGCACTCCTGACCTTCGCTCTCGCGACCGTGGCGCTCGCCGGGCTGGCGTGGATCGTCTCGTTCGCCACCGAGCAGGTGGGCGAGCGGTTCGGCCCGGCGATCACCGGCCTGCTGCAGTCGACGCTCGGAAACCTGCCCGAGTTCTTCATCGTGGTCTTCGCGCTCTCGGCCGGTGAGATCGTGGTAGCGCGGACGTCGATCGTCGGCTCGATCTTCGCGAACGCGCTCTTCGTGCTCGGGCTGGTGATCATCGCGGGATGTCGCGAGAGCGCCGACGGCGTGATGCGGTTTCGCGCCCGCCTTCCCAAGGACAACGCCACCCTGATGTTGCTGGCGAGCTTCCTGATCGTGATCCTCGGCATCTCCGTCGCCACCGGTGACCGGGCCTCACACCACGTGGAGGCAATCTCGATCGTCGGCGCGGTCGCGCTGCTCGTCACCTACGGCGTCTGGCTGGTCGACTACCTGCGCTCCGACCCCAGCCGGGAACCGTCACACGGGGCCCCCCGCGTCTCGATGCCAGTTGCGCTGGCGCTGCTCGCGGTCGCCGGGGTCGGAGCGGCCTTCGTCTCCGACTGGTTCGTGACGGCGTTGACGCCGGCGATGGAGCGCATCGGAGTCCCCAAGGCGTTCGCCGGCCTCGTGATCGTCGCCATCGCCGGCAATGCCGTCGAGAACACGGCCGGAGTCGTTCTCGCCGCCAAGGGGGAGGCCGACCTGGCGATCTCGGTCGTCAAGAACTCCGTGGCTCAGATCACCGCCTTCTTGTTCCCGGCGCTGGTGCTCGTCTCGCTGCTGTTCGCGACGCCGCTCACCTTTGCGCTCGCCCCCGTCTACATCGGCGCGCTGCTGCTCACGGCGCTCGCGCTCTGGCAGATCACCGGCGACGGCGAGGCGACGAGGTTCGAGGGTGTGGCGCTGATCTCGCTCTACGTGATCCTGGCGGTGCTGACCTTCTTCGAATAGCCGGTCAGGAGCTCAGGAACCGCCCGTCCTTGTAGATCAGCTCGCCGTCGGCGTAGACCTCGCTGCCCGAGCGGAGGTCGCAGATCATGTCCCAGTGGAGCGCGGAGCGGTTCGTGCCGCCGCAGTCCGGATAGGCCGTGCCGAGCGCCAGGTGAACGGTGCCGCCGATCTTCTCGTCGAAGAGGATGTTGCGGGTGAACACGTCGACGGCCTCGTTGAGGCCGAACGCGAACTCGCCGATCCGCCGCGCGCCCTCGTCGAGGCCGATCATCTCCTCGAGGAAGTCCTGGCCGTGCGCCGCCGAGGCCTCGACGACCTCGCCCTTGCGGAACCGGAGCCTGACGTCGTCGACTTCGCGGCCGCGGAAGACCGCGGGGAACGTGAACCGGATCTCGCCCTCGGCGCTCGTCTCGAGCGGCGCGGTGAAGACCTCCCCGTCGGGGAAGTTCTTGTGGCCGTCGGCCGCAATCCACTTGCGGCCGCCCACGGTCATGGTCAGGTCCGTGTCCTCGGCCACGATGCGGAGCTCCTGCTTTCCCGCCAGGGACTCGGCGACTTCGCGCAGCCGCCCGGCGAAGTCGCGCCAGCGGGCGAGGGGATCGCCGTTGTCGAGGAACCCCGCGCCGTATATGAAGTCCTGGTACTCGGACAGCGACATCTCCGCATCCTGGGCGGCTGCGTTCGTCGGGTAGGCGCTCAGCACCCAGCGCAGCTCGCCGCTCATCGCTCGTTCCAGGTACCGGTCGCGCAGCTCCGAGCGCGAGCGCTCGACCAATGCCTGGCGGGCCGGGTCGACGCTCGTGAGCGCCTTGGTGTTCGTGGTCGCCTCGATCACGATTCGCACGTCTGCGCGTTCGATGTCCTCCCGTCGCGCGGGGTTCACCCACGCGATCTGGTCGTCGCTGCCCTCCGTGTACAGAACCTCCGCGAGGTCGAGGCCGATCCGTGTCACTGGCTGGCAGCCTGCCTCGAGCACCGCCCGGTACAGCTCGTCCATCAGCGGCTCGACGATCACCGGCGCCTCGAGCAGCACCAGCTCGCCGGGCTTCACTCCGGCCGAGTAGCCGACGAGGACGTCGGCGAGGCGTGCGAGGCGCGAGTCAGACACGTTCGATCGCCGGCTCCGGCTGCTCGAGGAAGTGCCCGGCCCGCCAGACCAGCTCGCCGTCGGCGTAGACCTCGCCGTCGGCGCGCAGGTCGCAGACGAGGTCCCAGTGCAGCGCGGAGGTGTTCTTCCCGCCGAGCTCCTCGAAGGCCGAGCCGAGCGCGACGTGCATGGTGCCGCCGATCTTCTCGTCGAAGAGCGTGTTGTTCGTGAAGCGGTCGATCTCGTAATTGAGGCCGAAGGCGACCTCGCCCAGCCTGCGGGCGCCCTCGTCGACGTCCAGGAGCGCCTCGAGGTACTCCAGTCCACGGGCGGCCTCGGCCGCGACCACCTTGCCGCCCTCGAAACGCAGCCGGATGTCCTCGACCTCGCGACCGCGGAAGAGCGCGGGGAACGTGAAGCGGATCTCGCCCTCGGTCGCCGTCTCGAGCGGGCTCGTGTAGACCTCGCCGTCAGGCATGTTGTAGCGCCCGTCGGCGGGCCGCCACGTCCGCCCTTCGACGCCGAGCCGGAGATCGGTGTCCGGCCCGACGATGCGGATCTCACGCGCCTCGCTGAGGGCATCTGCGCGCCCGCGCAGCTCGTCCCGCACCTCGTTCCAGTGACCGACCGGATCCTCGGAGCCCTCGACATGACAGGCTCGGAAGACGAAGTGCTCGTACTCCGCGAGCGACATTTCCGCGTCCTGCGCGTGCGCGGTGGTCGGGAAGACGACTCCGCACCAGCGCAGCTCGCCGGCGGCGATTCGCTCCCAACGCCGCTTGGCCAGGTTGCGGCTCGACGTGATCAGGCGCTGGTGACGCTCCGGCGGGACGCGGCTGAGGGCACGCGTGTTCGAGTCGGCCCAGATGGTCACGATCGCGTCGACGAACTCGACCTCGGCCGAGGCGATCGGCGAGAGGAACTCCAGCTGCTCGTCGTTCCCCTTCTTGACCAGGATCTCCTGGAGATGCTCCGGCTCGACGTTCGCGTACGGATGCGCTCCGGCTGCGAGCGCGGCGCGGTAGAGCTCGACCGCGAGCGGCGCGGCCACGGGCGGCACGTCGACCCTAAGGATCTTCCCCTTCTCGAGCCCGAGCGAGTACGAGACGATCAGCTCGCCGAGCCGCGCCACCCGGGGGTCTCTCATGTGGATCGGGGTGCCACTACGCGCGCTTGGGCTTATGGGGCTTGGACGCGCGCTTGGGCTTGTGGGGCTTGGTCGCCGCCCCGACCCGGAACGGCTTGCTGACGAAGAAGCTCGATCGCTGGGTGTTCATCGTCGCGACCATTCGGATCGCGTACACGTACCTACCTGGCTTGAGCCGGCGGGCCGCGAACGTGACGACGCGGTTCTTCGCGGCAATCGTCCCCTTGCTCGCGAGCAGCGGGGCGGGCCGGCCCGAGGTGAGCCGCCGGGCGATCGCCTTCTTGCCGACGGTAGCGGGGAAGATCCCGGCGAGGAAGGTCGCCTGCTCGCCCGCGCCGGTCGGGAAGGTCCACTTCTTCCAGGTCGTGGCGCGGTTACGGAGACCGAACGAGGTTCGTGGGCTCACAACGTGCAGCGTGTGGCTCCATTTCACGGGCGTGCCCTCGCACTTCCCCTCGGTGGTCTTGAGCGTGTTCTTGACGGCCTCGTACGACGGGCGCGGCGTTAGATCGACGCGCTCCAGGCCGCTCTGCCAGCGGTCGAGGTTGGGCTCGTCCATCAGGTGGAAGAAGTTGAGCGCGCGCACGGTGCCGTCGCAAGCGAGCATCTCGATCGCGTCGGTGTAGTACTTCGCCTGCGTCTGCTCGTCGATCGTGCTGCGCGAGGTCTCGTTGCCAAAGTAGAGCGGCGAGAGATCGGCAGGGATCGTCACCTGCCAGCCGACCTCGTCGAGCTCGAACATGAGCGGCTTTGTGAAGGTCTTCACCCCAGGCTCATAGAACGTCGGCTGCGCCGTGCCGTGGAAGGCGTCCCAGATCGCCTGCTTGATCCGGTCGAGATTCGGGATGCCGGCGTTCGGCCAGACGTAGCCGACGTCGGGCGAGTCGCCGTCTCTGCTGGGATAGGGGTGGAAAGCCAGCTCGTCCATCAGCGGCTTGGTGCGATGGCTGGCGCGGTAGGCGATGCCGAGGTCGTGGAGGAACCGCACGGGGGAGCGCGAGGGGTTCGAGGAGGCGAACGGCTGGTCGTTGCCGCGCGGCGACAGCCCGATCCCGATCACGTTGATGGTCGGGTCGATCGCCTTGAGCGCGTCGTACGACTGGGACAGCACCTTCAGGTACGTCGCCGCCGAGAGCGCCTTGCCGACCTTGCTGTACTGCGGCAGCCAAAAACGAGGTTGGTTCGGCTCGTTGCCGACCACGTAGTCCTTCACGCTCGGGAACGTCTGCGCCAACTGCCGCATGAACGCGACGAATTGCGTCACCGCCCCGGGTGACATCGTCGGCTGTCCCTTCACGGTCAACGGTGCGACGGCGAAGATGACGCGCGTGTTGGCCAGCTGCGCCTGCGGCAGCCAGGCAGCGATCTCGGTCTGGCCGTGAATCGTGGTGGGGTTCGCCGGGTCCCAGTCGATCGAGACGCGGTTGGCCTTCAGGCCGACGTCGGTCATCGCGGCGAAGAAGGGCGCCCCGCCGTCGGCCGTCTTGCCCGCGTCCTCGGTGACGCCCACTTCGAGGCTGCCCTGAGCGGCGGCCGCCAGCGTCAGCGCCGCGGCGGCGCAGCTGAAAAAGCCCGAGATCGTCGTCAATCGCATGGCGGCTCCTGGGGTCGATCCATCTGTGGATCCACGTTCTTCTTCGAACGCGTGGCGGCTCCTCGATGGTAGTGATCGGCCGGGACCGTAGATGCTTGAGCCTCGAACGCGGCAATCACGGAATCGAGCAGCGGCCCGGCACCGTAACGCACCGGGTCATCGGTGGGAAGACCGGTCTCCTCGGCGGCCGCGCCGATCGCCGCGCGCGCCGCCTTCTCGTCCAGATCCGCCGTGTTCAGAGCGACACAGGCAACGCACGCCTGGCGGACCGGAAGCGCGATCCGCTCGTGGAGCTCGACCAGCTCGGGCAGGCTCGGCAGCCGGTGGCCCGGGAAGCCCTCGATCTCGATTGCGCCGGCCCGGTGGCAGAGCACGTAGGCGTGCGGGGCCGTGCCGTGGATCAACCCGAGCGTGACGCCCGAGTACGCCGGATGGGTGAGCGAGCCTTGGCCCTCGACGAAGAGGAGCTCGCCCCCACGGCGGCTGCCCTCGACGACCAGCCGCTCGGCTGCCCCCGCGAGAAAGTCGGAGACGACGGCGTCGACGGCGATCCCCCAGCCCGCGATCGCGATCCCGGTCTGTCCAGTGGGGACGAAGACCGAGCGCAGGCCTCGACGCCGCGCCTCGAGGTCGAGCTCGAGGGCCACCGTCTTCTTCCCGATCGCGCAGTCCGACCCGACGGTCAGCGCTATCTGCGCCGGGAGCTCAAGGTTCTCCCCGGTGGGCACGTTCAGATCCGCGGGCGGCCTGCGCAGGTCGCGCAGCTCGACGTCGTGGCGCGACGCGAGCTCGGCGAGCTCCTGGTCGTCGGAGACGAACTCGTGCAGGCCGCTCTCGACGTCGAGGCCGTTGGAGATGCAGGCCTTGAGCAGCTCGCGCCAGGCCGGTGGGAAACGCCCTCCCTGCGTCGCAACGCCGACGATCGCGGTGGTCGGGTCGAAGCGCAGAGCGTCGTCCACGGCGGCGACGATCGGGATCCCGTCCTGCGTCTCGCCGGCCCGTGTCGAGTCCACGATCGCGACGGTCGGATCGGGCGCGTAGCGGATCACCCCGCGCGCGGTCTTGCCGTAGTGCGGGTCGCCGGAGCGGCCCTCAGCGAGGATCAGGTACCGCTTCTCGGACACCTAGTCCCGGTGCGTCGGCGGGAAGCTGAACCCCGTCGACGAGCTCGACGCCCGGCCACGGGTCCTCGGCCAGGAGCAGGTTCCCGTCGAGGTCGACGTGGTCGAACAGGCTCGCCACCTGCGCGCCGGCGGCGACGGCCAGGCCCGACTCGTTCATGCAGCCGAGCATCAGGCCGAGCCCGAGCGCCCGGCCCGCGTGGGCGAGGCGCACGGCCTCGCGGATGCCTCCCGACTTGGCGAGCTTGACGGTCAGTCCATGCGCCCGCTCGGCGCAGGTCGGCACGTCGGCGAGTGTGTGGCAGTCCTCGTCGACGTAGATCGGGAGCGGCGAGCGGCGCTTCAGCTCGGGCCCGTCCGCATCGCCGGCGGGCAGCGGCTGCTCGCAGTACTCCACGCCCAGCTCGGCCAGCTGCGGCAGCGCCTCGAGCGCCTCGTCCAGCGACCAGAACTCGTTCACGTCGACCTGCAGCGGCACCTCGGAGACGCCGCGCACGGCGCGCACCCGCTCGACGTCGAGCCCGTCGCCGCCGCCGATCTTGAGCTTTAGGCGCTTGAACCTGCCGCGAACGCGCTCGGCTCGCCGGGCCATGTCGTCCGGGTCGCCGAGCCAGATCGTCCACGAGGTCGGCGGCCCCAGGCGCTCGAGCCCGAGCAGCTGCCAGACGGGCCGGCCGACCAGCTTGCCGCAGAGGTCGTGCAGGGCCGCGTCGATGCCCGATTTCGCCGCCTGCTCGCCCGGGCACTCCCGCAGCCGCGCCTCGATCGCCTCGAGCGCGAACGGGTCATCGCCGAGGAGCTCGCCCGCGTCCTGGACGAACGCGAGCGCGGACGCCGCCGACTCACCGTAGTGCTCGGTCGGAGCCGCCTCGCCGAAGCCGCTGACACCGTCGTGGCGGATCTCGACGAACACCACCTCGGCCTCGTCCGATGCTCCGCGTGAGATGACGAAGGTCTCGGCCATCCGCAAGGTGGCTATCCGGGCGTCGAGTTCCACGTCGATACCTTAGATCCCGGTGCTGGCCTACCTCCGCAGGCTCGATCCGCACCTGCCGCGCCAGGTCTGGCTCGTGCAGGTAGGCGGGGTCGTCAACTCGCTCGGAAACGGGATCGTGCTCCCGTTCATCGTCATCTACCTGCACAACGTGCGTGGGATCTCGTTCGCCGAGGCCGGGCTCGCGCTTGCGTTCGGCGGCGTCGCTGCGCTCGGAACGGGCTGGGTGGCGGGCTCGACCGTCGATCGCATCGGCGGGCGCAATACGCTCCTGCTCGGATTGACGTTGCAGGCCGTGGCCTTCGCGCTCTTCCCGCTGATCCGGGAGGCGTGGCACGCCTTTGCGCTGCTCGGCCTCGAGGGCGCCGGCACCGCGTGTTTCTGGCCCGGGCAATCCACGCTGCTCGCCCGGCTGACCCCGCCCGACGACCGGCACTCGGCTTACGCGCTCCAGCGGATCAGCATGAACCTCGGCATGGGCCTCGGCGCCGTGATCGGCGGTTTGATCGCGACCACCGCCGATCCGTCCAGCTTCACCCGGCTCTTCCTGCTCGATGCAGTGACCTTCCTCGCCTTCGCGGCTGTGCTCTCGAGCGTCAGGGAGCCGGCCGCCGGGCCCGAGAGCGAGAGGCAGCGCGCGGAGAACGTGGGGTACCGGGCGGTCCTGCGCAATCGGAACTTCGTCGCGCTGCTGGGCCTCAACGTTCTCTTCGTCTCCGTCGGCTACGAGGTCTTCGCCCTGCTCCCGCCCTTCGCCAAGAACTACGCCGACGTGAGCGAGCGCTGGGTCGGGACGATCTGGCTCGCGAACACCCTCTTGATCGTCCTGATCCAGTTGCCCGTCTCGAAGGCCCTCGAGGGACGGAGGCGCATGGTCGCGCTCGCGCTGATGAACCTGCTCTGGGCGGCCGCCTCGCTGATCGTCCTCGCCGCCGGCGAGCTCCTGACAGCAAGCTCGGCGGCGCTGGTCTTCATCCTGGCGACCCTCGTCTTCGGGGTCGGCGAGACCCTCCAGGGCCCGACTCAGGCGCCGCTCGTCGCCGATCTCGCGCCCGAGCACCTGCGCGGGCGCTACTTCGCGCTGAGCGCGATGTCCTGGAGCGCGGGCGCCATCCTTGGGCCGGCGGTCGGCGGCGCGCTGCTCGGCTGGCACCCGCTGGCGGTCTGGCCGATCGCAGCTGCGGTCTGCGTCGTCTCGGCGACCGGCTGCCTGCTCCTCGAGCGGCGGCTTCCCGAACGCGTGCGGCGCACGCCGAAGCCCGAGCCCGTGACGGTGACTCCGATCACCCCGCCGCTAGACTTGGCTCCCGAGCGCCTGTAGCTCAGGGGATAGAGCGCGCGCCTCCGGAGCGCGAGGTCGCAGGTTCGATTCCTGCCAGGCGCATTCGTAGCTTTCCACGGGACGAATCCGGATGTTAGGCGCGTCAGGCGTGGCGCCTAGGAGATCAGATAGTGGCTAATCCAGCCAGCGGTGCACCCGGACTGATGGGAGCGCGCCGACCTCGTCCTTGGAGAGGCTCAAGCTAACCGCGTCGGTCTCGACTTTCGCAACCGCTCCGATCGGAATCGTTACCTCGCGCCGCCCCCAGAGATGGCCGCGCTCGAGAATGAAGTGCGTGATCTGTCCTTCGCCGTCGATGAGGAAGCCGTCCACCTGGCCAAGGCCGTGTCCATCTGCCGAGCTCACGGCGCTCGAACGGCGGATCTCCGCCTCCCCCTTGGGAATGCGGTCGTAGGTCACCCCCGCATCAGAGTCGTAGGTGGGGTTGGCGCCGAACCCGGCGGCCTCGTAGTAGGGCATCGCGAGCACGTCTCGAACGCCGACGTCCCAGTCCGGATCCTCGACAGGAAACTCGTCGAGCCGTAGGTAGGCGAACTCCTGCACAGGCTCGAGCCGGCTCACCTCCTCAGCCGTGCACCGAAGGGAGATCCCCGACCCCGAATCGTCCTCGCCGCCTTCTGCCAGCGCGACCGGGACGAGGCGGGTTCCTACCACGTCCTGGTTACGGGCCCGGACCACTAGATGCGTCAGGCGCTTGCTGATTGGGTCGATTACGACATCGGCCAGCTCGCCGTAGGTGTCGTCTGTGCAGCGAACGGGCGTTCCGAGCTCGAGTCGCATGGCCGGCTCGTCGGAGCCTACAGCAGGCCGCTCGCCCGCTTGAGGATCTCGACGTGGCTCCGTCGCCTACAGGGCCGGGCGGTGAGCCATGGGCGCTGCCAGGTGAAGATCGTAGAACCGGGAGAGCCGATCAGATTGGTCAGGCTCTTGGTCCGCGCCCAGATGATCCGGCCCTGACGGACAAGACTCGCCTGACGGTCAACCGATGCACGTTCGTTCTCCACCGAACCTTGACTTCGAGCCAGTGGAGCGAGGTGACGGCGGACCTTGACTGCACGGCAAGCGAGACCGGAATCGTGAAATCCGTCGGCGTGCTGAAGTGGGCCTTCGGGCTGCTGCGGTCGTTCGAATAGACAAGCCACGAGTAGTGGCCAGCGTAGAGCGGCGAGCTCGGCGACCATCGACGCTCGTCGTTCGAGTCCGAGGATTGCGTTCCCGGGCCTTGTCGGCCGGAGAGGAGGTGGGATACTCGCGCCCCAAGGCGAATGCCTGTCCCAGGCGCGGAGCTGCGGAGGTGCACGCTTCCTCTCGGACTCCGAAAGGCGGGCTAACTGCGGCTCACCGGGCGACGTCCTGGCGCCTCCCGGTAAGGAAGCGGAGGTTGAGATGAAGCATCTGATGCGCTCGTCAGTGATCGGTGCGGTGCTCGCGCTCGTCGCACTCGCTCTCGTGCCCGTAGCAGCGGCCAACAAGCCGACGCGGGAGATCATCCCGGCCCCGGACGACAGGGTCATCACCGACCAATGCACGTTCCCGGTCCTCGGCCACATCGAGGGTAGTGAGATCGACACGACCTTCACCGACAAGGCGGGTAACCCCGTCAAGCTGCTCGGGGTCTTTCCCGGCAACACACTGACGTTGACCAACCTCGATACGGGCAAGTCGATCACCCTCGGCGCGACTGGGTCGTTCCAGCTCCGCGTCAAGCCCGACGGCTCGGGATCCGCGATGGTGACTGGACTGGGTGCTTGGCCTGACGGGAACCCCGTAACCGGTGAGCCGGGGATCTGGTATCAGAGCGGCCGGGTGAGTGCCACCTTCGACGCAGAAGGGAACACGACGTCGATCAACAGCACGGGCAAGCTGGTCAATCTCTGTGACCGGCTCGCTTCCTAGCTAACGCTCAGAAACCCTGATGTGGAGATGATGGCCGGGCGTGGTGGTCGGCCGCTGGGTGCGAACAAGCTTCCAAAGCAAGCGCGCCCCGCCAACGAGCCGCCCTCGTGGCTCTCGAGCAGTCCTAGTGGCATCGGCAGGTTCGATTCGTGCCAGTCGCATCCTAGGCCCTTGTCGTACAACAGCCCCCGGCTCGCTGGGCTGGGGAAACGAGCCGGGGGCTGTTGGAACCTCCGTACCGACTGCGATTCGCGGGAGGTGGTTAGACGGTGGCGCCGGTTTGACCTGTTTGGACTACGTCTTCCACAACCAGGCCGGAGGCTCTCGAGCGGGGATATCCCAGCCCCAGCCGAACGCCTTGGGGTCTGAACAGCCGCAGCGTCCACCCGCCTCGGCCTAAGTGTGTCTCACACAGTGCGGCAGCGGTCGCACTGCGTGTCTTGACCTACGGCAGCGTCGAATCGGGCGGATGCTTGTGTTGCTCTTCTCGCCATTCCGCCTGAAATCGTTCCGACTCCTCGAACTCCTGCTCGGTCCTCAGGCGGTCGGCGTCGGTTTCGCCGGCCGGGTGCTCGTCGGCCTCTGCGGACCGCCGCACGGCGAGGAACGCGAGCACCAAGAGCGGGACCACGACGGCCGCGATGATCACGAGCGGGAGCAAGTCCGCAGCCTACGCCTCCAAGACGTTCGTCGTCAGAGGCGGGCGCATCCACCCCATCGTGCGCGTAGGCGTCAGCTAGGCACGGTTGAGGTTCCACGTTACCCTCTGGCAGCGCTGAACGCCGTCGCCGCGTACTTCCGAGGGTTGAGACCGCAGCTCCCGCGGCCCGTCTGGCTGCTCGAGGCCGGCGGAGTCGCCAACTCGCTCGGGAACGGGATCGTGATCCCGTTTTTGATCATCTACCTGCACGACGTGCGCCACTTCGGCCTCGGCGCTTCGGGGTCCGTGGTCGCGGTGCTACTCGGCATCGGGCTGTTCGGTAGCCCGCTCGCGGGTCGCGTCGTCGACCGGGTGGGCGCGCGCACCACGCTGATGGCCTCGCTGGCGCTGCTCGCAGCGGGCTACGGCGGCTTCCCGTTCGTGCGGCATCCGTGGCAGGCCTTCGGCCTCGCTCTGATCGCAGGCGCCGGAAACGCGGGCTTCGCGCCGAGCCACTCGAGCCTGCTCGCAGCGCTCACCTCACGCGAGCAGCGAACCGTTGCCTACGCCCTCACGCGGGTGACCGACAACCTCGGGTTTGGGATCGGCGGTCTCGTCGGCGGCCTGATCGCGACCACACAGGTGCCGGAGAGCTTCGACGTGCTCTTCGCCGTGGACGCGGGAACCTTCCTCGCCTTCATGGGCCTGCTGCTGTTCGTGCCCGCGCCACCGCTCGTCCCGGCGGCGGCTCGGCTGCGAGGGGGTTACACCGAAGTCCTCAACGACCGCACCTTCGTCTGGCTGCTCGCGCTGACCTCGGTGCTGGTCGCCGCCGCCTACGCGCAGATCTCGACGACGCTCCCGCCCTTCGTGAAGGACAACGCCTCGGTCAGCGAGGCCGGAATCGGCGTCATCTTCTTCGTCAACACGGTCGTGCTCGTTATCGCCCAGCTGCCGATCGCGAAAGCCCTGGAGGGCCGAAGGCGCATGCGCGCGCTCTCGCTCACCGGCGCGGTCTTCAGCGGCACCTGCTTGTTCGTGCTGTTCGCGGGCTCGTGGTTCGAGAACGCGACCGCGGTTGCTCTTCTCTGCGGCGCGATCGTCGTCTTCAGCCTCGGCGAGTGCGTGCACGGCGCGGTCAACAACCCGCTCATCGCCGATCTGGCGCCCGAGCACCTGATGGGCCGATACATGGCGCTCCGCACCTCCGCCTGGCAGCTCGGCTTCCTCGCCGGGCCCGCGATCGGAAGCCTGTTGCTCGCCGGGTCGCCCACCGCCCTCTGGCTGGCCTGCGCCGGGGCTTGCGCCGCTGCGGCCGTGGGCTTCCTCGCCCTGGAGCCCCGCCTGCCCTCCGAAGCCGTGAGAACGCCCGGCGCAGAACCGGTTGGAAACAAGGCTTTCCGGGTACTATGGCGAACCTCGACCGTGATACTCGACGACCCCCTCAGTCCCGGTGCCAAGCCTTCCTCGCATCAAGCGCCCGAGACCTCGCACACCGGCGGGGGAAGTCGCCACACGGCCTGAGCCGCGCCTTGCAGAGCTCGATTCGCACGGCCTGACCTGGGTTCACCTCGACACGCCAACCACCGAAGAGGCGAGCGCCCTCGCAGAGCGCTTCGGCTGGCACCCGCTCGACCTCGAGGACGTGCTCTCGAAGCGCCAGCGCCCCAAGGTCGACGAGTACCCGGACTACCTCTTCGGCGTCCTCCACTTCCCGGTCTACGACAAGGCCGTCCAGCGGCTGAACGCCGCCGAGCTCGACTTCTTCGTCGGGCACGCCTACCTGGTGACGCTGCCGAACGTCGAGCTGCTTCCCGTCACGCGGCTCTTCCGCCGCTGCGAGGAGGACGAAGAGCTCCGCGAGCAGCTCTTCGCGAAAGGCTCGGGCTACCTGCTCTACCACATCCTCGACGACCTCTTCGACTACTGCTTCCCGATCCTCGACAAGATCGGGCACAAGCTCGACTCGGTCGAGGACGACCTGTTCGAGAAGCGGGCCGAAGACGTCGTCCGCGATCTCTCGAACGTGAAGCAGGAGATCATCTCCTACCGCAAGATCATCAAGCCCGAGCGCTCGACGCTGCGGCTGCTTGAGCGCCACGTCGAGCGTTTCCTCCCCGAGCAGCTCGAGCTCTACTTCGACGACATCGTCGACGCGAGCGAGCGGGTCTGGGACCTCCTGGACAACTACAAGGAGGTCGTCGAGGCGCTGGAGGACACGAACGAATCGGTCATCTCGCACCGCCAGAACGACGTCCTGCGCTTCCTCACCGTCGTCACCGTGATCCTGCTCCCGTTGACCCTGATCACCGGGATCTTCGGCATGAACGTCCACTTCCCGGGCTTCGAGACCGCAGCGGCGTTCTGGGCGATCGTCGGCGGGATGGTGGGGCTCGCCCTGGGATTGACGGCGTTCTTCCGCTGGAAGCGCTGG
>DATAOV010000102.1:0-15084 GCA_036265535.1 Gaiellaceae bacterium
GTAGCGGGTGCAGCTAGAGGCGTCCGGAGCGGAGTACGCCCCAGAGGAGCCACAGCCCGAGCACCACGGAGAGCACGAAGCCGATGAACGAGAGGAAGTTCACCCCCGCGATCTGCGGCCCCTCGGTCGAGAAGATGCCGATCAGGCTCGAGCCGATCAGACCGCCCACCACCACGAGCGCGATCACGAGCCGGTTGAACGCAACATCCAGCTTGCGCATGAACTCGTCGAGCCCCTTGTGCACGAAGCCGACCTCGATCTGGCCGTCGCGGAACTCTTCGAGCACGTCATGCACCTGGTAGGGCATGTCGCGCACAACCCGGGCCAGCTCGATTCCTTCCTTGCGGGCGCGCGTCAGCACTCGCCGCGGGGTGTAGCGCTCCAGCATGAGCCCGCGCGCGTACGGCTTCGCGACCTCGAAGACGTTGAAGTCGGGGTAGAGCTCGATCCCGACCGCGCCCAGGGTCGCGATCGCCTTGTCGAGCATCACGAAGCGGGTGGGCAGGCGCAGGTTCAGCCTGTAGATCAGCTGGAACGCCTCGCGAATCACCTGGAGCGGGTCGATCTCGGCGAGGCTCACACCGTAGTAGCGGTAATAGAGCTCCCGCAGCTCGGCGACGAACTCGTCCTCGCGTTCCTTCGGGTAGCGAACCCCGAGCTCGGCGAGCCGGCGTGGGATCTGCTCGATCTGCTCGTTCGCGGCGTCGATGAAGAGCCGCGTCAGCTTGGACATGTCTTCCTCGGTCAGCTTCCCGACCTGGCCGAAGTCGACGATTCCGATCTCGTCGCCGTCGCCGAGGACGAAGATGTTCGCCGGGTGCGGGTCGCCATGGAAGAACCCGTGTCGGAAGATCATCGTCATCCAGGTCTCCGTGATCAGGTACGCGAGGCGCCGGCGCTCTTCCATCTCCCAGGCGTCGAGCGGCAGGTCGGCGAGCTGCATGCCCTCCACGAGCTCGAGCGTGAGCACGCGCGTGCGCGTGTAGCTCCAGTACACGCGCGGGATCAGCACGTGCGGGTGCCCCGAGAACCGATGGTGGAAGGCCTCGGCGTTACGCGCCTCGAGCCGATAGTCGAGTTCCTGCCTGATCGACCGTGCGAACTCGTCCACGAGCTGGCGCGCGTCGATGAAGTCGAGGGCCCGCACCCGTTCCCTGGCGAGCTTGGCGGCCTGGTAGAGAAGGGCGAGGTCGGCCTCGACCTGCCGCGGCGCGTTGGGCCGCTGCACCTTGACCGCGACGCGCTTGCCGTTCGGAAGCGTCGCCCGATGCACCTGCCCGATCGAGGCGGCGGCGACGGGGATCGGATCGAACTCCGTGAAGAGCTGCTCGATCGAGAGCTCGAGCTCCTCCCGGATCACCCGTTCGACGTCCTCGTACGGGAAGGGCCGAACGTCGTCCTGCAACGACTGGAGCTCGAGCACGATGTCGGGCGGCACGACGTCCGGTCGCGTCGAGAGCAGCTGGCCGAACTTGACGAAGGTCGGGCCGAGCTCGTCGAGCATCTCCCGCAGATGCTGGCCTCGCTGCGAGGGAGAACTCTCCGGCGGGAGGCGCTGCCTCCCGGGCAGGAGGTCGGTCAGCTTGTGGGTCTCGAAGAAGTAGCCGAAGCCGTGCTTGACCGCGACCTGGGCGATTTCCGACATCCGCCCGAGGTTCCGGGTCGTGGTCGTGCTTGCCATCACCTCAGTGTTGCATGAGGTTCGGGTTGATCCCGCTCCGCTCGGCCCCGTCCGGGAGCCTGGGCGGTAGTCCGGCGGCGGACGCCTCCGCAGCCAGCCGCCAGAGTCGGACGATCTCGGCACCCACGACCTCGACCGCCTCGGCGTAGCCCTTGCGGTTCCGCGGCAGGTCGTCCAGCCGCATCGGCTCGCCCCACACGACCGCGCACTTTCGCCTGTTCGTCGGCGACCAGCCGAACGTGTCCAGCCCGCACGGAATGACGGGCACGCCTTCCTGCATCGCGATCATCAGGCCGCCGGGATGCATCGGCCCCGGGTGACCGAAGCGCTGGCGCGTGCCCTCGAGGTGGACGCCGACGAGGTTGCCCTCGCGCGCGAGCTCCCGCGCGTGCCGCAGGGCGTCGCGGTCGCCCTCGCCACGCCTGACACCGAAGACGCCGAGCGAGCGGAGCGCAGCGCCGACGACCGGGACGTCGAGCAGCTCCGCCTTGGCGAGAAAGTAGATCGTCCGGGGTGAGAACCCACCGATCAGCGGGTGGTCGATGCCGGAGAAGTGGTTCGCCGCGACCACTCCTCCGCCCGCCAGCGGGACGCGCTCGACGCCATAGCCCGCTGCGGGCGCGAGCCAGACGGCGATCCGAGGCACGAACATGCGGCCGACACGCCACCCCGTCTCCGGGTTGCGGAACCAGACCTCGGGCACGCTACGGCTTCTCGAGCAGCCTCAGCCGGTGCTCGATCTGCGCCACCCGGAGCTCGAGCTCCTCGAGGTCGTCGCGCGTCACGAGCCCAAGCTCGCGAAAGAGCCCGGCGAGCCCCGACCCCGTCCACTCGCTCAGCCGGACGGACTCGCTCCGCCAGCGGCCGACGGCCTCCTCGACCACGGAGCGCGCTTCGTCGCGCCCCATCCCGCCGCGCGCCGAGATCTCTTCGGCCAGCGCATCCGCCCGCTCGGCCGTCAGCGCGATCGCGCCGACGCCGGCCAGCACGAGCTTCTCGGCGATCTCCCGCAGCTCAGCGCGCTCGGCCATGAGGCCTGGCCCTTCGCCGCTGCCGCCGGCGCTCCCGCTTCGCCTGAGCGCCGCCGGTGGCCCGCTCGGCCGCCGGGACCGGCGAGAGGTCGGGCGCAGGCTCGGCAGCCGCAGCCTTCTCGGCGTCCTCCACGAGCTTCGCCCTCCCGTCGACGCTCGGTTCGGGTTCCTGGCCGATCCGCCGCGCGTACTCCGGCTCGCGCTCCTTCCAGATGGTCAGGAGCGGTGCGGCGATGAAGATCGACGAGTACGCGCCCGAGACGATGCCCACCATCAGCGCGAAGGCGAAGTCCTGCAGCGTCGCGCCGCCGAAGAGCAGCAGCGCGCCGATCGGCAGCAGCGTGATGAACGATGTCGCCAGCGAGCGGCGGATCGTCTCCCAGAGCGACACGTTCGCGATCGTCGCGAACGGCGCCCGCCGCATGAGCGGGATGTTCTCGCGTATGCGGTCGAAGATGATGATCGTGTCGTAGATCGAGTACCCGAGCACGGTCAGCACCGCTGCAACGGTCGAGTTCGACACCTCCCGCCCGATCAGCGCATAGACGCCGACCGTGATGATGATGTCGTGCAGTAGCGCGATGATCACCGGCGCCGCGAACTTGAAGTCGAACCTGATCGCGATGTAGAGGATGATCAGGAGCAGCGAGAAAAGGACCGCGATGATCGCCGAGCGCGCGATCTGTCTTCCGAAGCTGGCCGAAACGGTCTGGATCTGGAAGCTGATGTTCTGTCCGAACCGCTCCTTGATGTCGTTCGACAGCGCGGTCGTCTGGCCCTGGCTCAGCGAGCGCAGGCGCAGCTGGAAGCTCTTGTACTGATCGCCGCCGACCGCCGACCCGCGGCCCTGCACGACCGGCTCCTTCCCGAACTTCGACGCCTGGGTGCGGACCTCGGAGAGCGAGACGGGCTTGTCCGTGACGAACGTCACCTGCGTTCCGCCCTTGAAGTCGATTCCGAGGTTGAGCCCCTTGACCGCCAGCGCGCCGATCGAGATCACGACCACCGCGCCGGAGATGGCGAACCAAAGGTAGCGGCGCTTCATGAAGTCGATCTGCAGCCACTTGGCCGACTGCTGCCCGGCCGCGCCCATGAAGCGCGGGTTCTCGAACCAGCGGAAGCCGGCGAGCAGTCCGAGCATCGCGCGCGTCGCGGCCACCGCGGTCACGAGCGAGATCACCGTTCCGATCATCAGCATCAGCGCGAAGCCCTTCACACCGGCGGTCGCGACCGCGAACAGCACCAGCGCCGTGATCACGGTCACGACGTTGGCGTCGATGATCGTGTGGAAGCCCTTGGCGTAGCCGGTCGAGATCGCCGCGCGCACGGACTTCCCGGCGCGCACCTCTTCCTTGATGCGTTCGAACACAACGACGTTCGCGTCGGCGGCCACCCCGATCGTGAGGATCAGGCCGGCGAAGCCCGGCAGCGTGAGCGTGACGTTGAAGATCAGGATCGCGGCGTACAGAAAGGCGGCGTAGATGCCGAGACCGATCACCGCGACGACGCCGAGGAAGCGGTAGAGGACAAGCAGGAAGACCGCGACCAGGAGCAGGCCGATCAGCGCGGCGGTCTTGGCCTCCTTGAGCGAATCCTTACCGAGCGTCGCAGAGACGTCGGTACGCTCGATCTGCTCGAACTTGACCGGCAGCGCACCAGTCTGGAGCACGAGCGCCAGATCCTTCGCCTCGCCGAAGCTGTTGATGTTGGAGATCTCGGCCCCGGTGCCGGTCGGGTCGATGCCGTCGGGGTTCTGCTTGTAGTCGATGTAGGGGGTGGACTTGAGCTCACCGTCGAGGACGATCGCGAAGTGCTGGGCGTACTGCGTGATGGTGTTCAGGTCGTTCGATCCGCCCTGGCCGGCGGCCGAGGCCGCAGCCGAGCCGCGGATGGCCTCGTTCCGCGTGATGTCGTGGAACTTCTTCGCCCCTTCGCCGGTAAAGCCGAGCCGGACGACGTTGCCCTGGCCCGAGGTGCTGATGTCGGCCGAGATCGCCGACAGCTTCAGGTCCCCGCCGGTCGCCTCGGGGACCGGAGGGTTACCCTCGGGGTCGAACTTGAAGAGGTAGTAGACGGTGGCGGCGGTGGCGGCGGTGGCGGGGACGCCGGGGCAGCCGGTCGCCGTCTGGCAGCTGACCACGGTCATCTTCGGCGGCACGGCCAGCACCGTGTAGCCCTTGGGGACCTTGCCCTTGAACCTCGGCGTGTCGAGCAGCTTCGCGCGTGTGTCCTCGGGCCCGGCGACGAGTTTCTTCGTCTTCGAGTTGAAGATGTAGAACGCGGTCGGCGTTCCCTTCTTCGCATCGGCCTGCACCTGATTCAGCAGGTTGTAGAGGCTGGGATAGGCGACCACGCCTCCGGCGCCGTTGTTGGAGGGCCCCGTTACGTCGGTCTCGAGGTCGTAGAACTGCAGCTGGGCGGTCTTGCCGATGATCTGCGCCGCCTTGCCCGCGTCGTGGACGCCGGCGAGCTGGATCACGATCTGGTCCTTGCCCTGCTTCCGGATCTCGGGCTCGGCGACGCCGAGCTTGTCGATGCGGCTGCGCATGATCGAGATCGAGCGCTCCATGCACGCCGAGTCGCAGGTCTTGCCCTTCGGCGGCACCGCCTTGAGCACGACCTCCAGCCCGCCCTGCAGGTCGAGGCCGAGCGTGACCTTCTTGTGCACCGGTGACCCCGGGATGGCGAGCGCAGCCACGCCGACGAGCGTCAGCGCGATCAGGCCGACAAGGATCAGTTGTGAACGTCTGTTGGACACGCGAAGAAGTTCGGGAAGATTAGCTTTCGTTCCGCGAGACCGGCTCGTTTCCGTCCTGGGGCTTCGCCTCGACTTCGTCCAGCTCCTCCGCGCTGCCTGCCGCGGCCACGGCCCGCCGGTCCACCCGCACCAGGGTTCCGGGCGCGATCTCGACGTGGACGATGTCGCCCTCGATCGCCTTGATCGTGCCGTGGATCCCTCCGGCGGTGAGAATCTCGTCGCCCGCCCGCAGGTGGTCCTGCATCTGGACCTGCTCGGCCTGGCGGCGGCGCTGCGGCCGGATCAGCAGCAGCCACATCAGGGCGAACAGCGCGACGAGCACGATCAGGTAACCCACGTTGCCTCCTCCGGAGCCGCTTGGAGTCTGGCCAGCGCCTCCTCTTTGTACGACCGCAGCTCGCCTCGTTCGATCGCGGCGCGGGCCCCGGCGACGAGGTCGAGCACGAAGCGAAGATTATGCAGGCTCAGCAGGCGCGAGCCGAGAATTTCCTGCTGGTTGAGGAGGTGCCGGATGTAAGCGCGCGAGAAACGGGTGCAGGCCGGGCAGGCGCAGTCCTCGTCGAGCGAGCGCGGGTCGCGTGCGAAGCGGGCGTTCTTCAGGTTCAGCTGGCCCTCCCAGGTGAGCGCCGAGCCCGTGCGCGCGTTCCTCGTCGGGAGCACGCAGTCGAACATGTCGATCCCGCGCTCGATCACCTCGAGGATCCCGGCCGGGTCGCCGATGCCCATGAAGTAACGCGGCCGGTCGGGTGGGAGCAGGTCGGCCGCCCACGCCGTGGTCTCGAACATGACGTCCCGCGACTCGCCGATCGCGAGCCCGCCGAGCGCGTAGCCGTCGAAGCCGAGCGCCACGATTTCCTCCACGGAGCGCTCGCGCAGCTCGGGATCTGTGGCGCCCTGGGCGATGCCGAACAGGAGCTGCCCCGGCGCACGCTCCGCCACCAGCTGCCTCGCGGCCCAGCGGGTGGTCAGGCCGACTGCGTCCTCGAGCTCCTTGCGCGGCACGTCCGGCGGCGGGACGACGTCGAGGCACATGGCGACGTCGGACCCGAGCTGCGCCTGAACGCGCGCCGCGTGCTCGGGCGTGAAGCGCGCGAGCTCGCCGTCGTAGACCGACCGGAAGGTCACGCCGTCCTCGTCTCGCTTGACGATCGTGTGGCGCAGGGAGAAGACCTGGAAGCCGCCCGAGTCGGTCAGGATCGGCCCGTCCCAAGCCATGAAGCGGTGCAAGCCGCCGAGCTCGGCGATCAGGTCGGGGCCGGGACGAAAGTGGAGGTGGTAGGTGTTGCTGAGCAGGATCTCGGCGCCGAGCGAGCGCAGCTCGTCCGGGTCGATGCCCTTGACGGTCGCCTTCGTCCCGACCGGCATGAAAGCGGGTGTGCGCAGCTCGCCGTGGGCGGTGCGCAGGACGCCCGTTCTGGCTGCGCCCTCGGTGGCTTCGAGCCGGAAGCTCATCGCAGCAGCATCGCGTCGCCGAAGGAGTAGAAGCGGTAGCGCTCCTCGATCGCCGTCCGGTAAAGCCGACGGGTCTCCTCCACCCCCGTGAAGGCCATGACGAGCGCGAGCAGCGTCGAGCGGGGCAGGTGGAAGTTCGTCAGCAGCGAGTCCACGCGGCGAAACTCGAAGCCGGGGGTGATGAACAGGTCGGTCCGTCCCCGGAGCGGTGCGCCGCGGACGACGGACTCGAGCACCCGCACGGTGGTGGTGCCGACGGCCAGCACGTGCGACGCGGCGGAGATCCGCTCCCAGGCCTCGTCGGCGACCTCGTAGCGCTCGCTGTGCATTGGGTGGTCGGCGAGCTCTTCCGCCGCAACGGGCCGGAACGTGTCCAGCCCGACGTGCAGCGTGATGCGCTCGACGTCGAGCCGGTCGAGCAGCTCCGGCGTGAAGTGCAGGCCGGCCGTCGGGGCCGCTGCGGACCCCTCGTGCGCCGCATAGACCGTCTGGTAGCGCTCCGGGTCGTCGAGCGGCTCGGTGATGTAGGGCGGGAGCGGCGCCTCGCCGGCCGGCGCGCCCTCGAGCCGCAGCCGCCAGCGGCCCTCGCCCAGCTGCTCCACGAGCTCTACCGGGCCGAGGCGCTGGCCCGGCTTGAGCCTGCGCGAGGGCCGCGCGAGCGCCTCCCAGGTGCCGTTCTCGCCCATACGCTCCAGCAGGAGCACTTCCGCGTCTCCTCCACCGGGACGCTCGAGCCGGAGCCGCGCGGGCAGCACCCGCGTGTCGTTGACGACGACGAGGGTTCCGTCGGGTAGCTCCTCGGGCAGCCCGTCGAAGCGCCTGTGCCGGTCCGTGGCGGTGGCGCGGTCGTGGACGAGTAGCCGCGAATGGTCCCGCCGCCGCGCCGGGCGCTGCGCGATCAGCTCGGGAGGCAGTTCGTAGTCGAGCTCGGACGCCTTCATCCGACGGAAACGCTACCGTTGGCGCCCATGACGGACGACGCGATCGACAGGGCGCGAGAGCGCCTTCGGGAGGCGGCCGAGGGACGGCCCGACGCCGCAGCGGTCGACGCCGCACTCGAGCGGGCGCGGGCCCAGGTCGAGGAGCTGGCGCAGACGGCGGCGAGCCTCGAGGCGACGATTCCCGCCAAGGTCGAAGGGGCCGTCGAGGACGGCCTCCGCGCGCAGGTACAGCCGGTCGGCCGCAACCTCGCCGAGATCCGGGGCCTGATGAACCAGGTGATCCGCCGGCTCGAGCGCGTGGAGGGCGACCTGCTCTCGGAGCGGCACGCCCGCATCGACGACCTCGCCCTACAGGTCGACCTGATCACCTCCGGCTGGAAGTCGGTCAACGACCGCCTCGCGAGCCTCGAGCACACGCTCCAGTCCGGCGAGGGCGCGATCGTCTTCCGCTTCGAAGAGCGCCGCACCGGCTGAGGCGCCGCTCGACGGCGCCGCTATCAGGACGGACGGGCTCTGCCCGTTCGTCCGTCAGCGTCGCCGCCCGGGAGCGACTGCCCGTCGCGCTCGCGCTGTGAGCGCTCCAACGCGAGCTCGACGGCGAGCCCGACCAGGCCCAGGGCAACTGCGAACCAGAGCGTCGCGAGCCTGATCAGCACCGTCGCAGCCACCGCCGCGGCCCTCGACGCGTCGCTCAGCACCTGGATCAGACCCGTCATGCTCGTCTCGGCGACCCCCAGGCCTCCTGGCAGGAACGAGAGCGCACCCGCGAGGCTGCCGAGCGAGAAGACGACGACCGTGTCGCCGAGCGAGAGGTCGAGGCGGAGGCCGCGGACGCAGACGTAGGCGGCGAGGCACTCGAAGAACCAGGACGCGGCCGACAGCGCGGTCATCCCGAGTAGGAGCGGTGTCCCCAGCAGGGCACGTGCGGCGCCGGGCGCTTCCCCGAGCCCGGCGAATCGCTCCAGCAGCGGACTGCGCACGACGAGGACGGTCGCGACCACGCCGGCAACGGCGAGTGCGATCAGCGGCCAACGCTTCGTGCCGGCCCCCGCGACGAGCGCGAGTACCACCACGCCCGTGGCGTCCGTGACGCGCTCCGCGAGCACGATCGGCACCGAGCGTCGAACCGGCACGTCGAAGCCGCGCTTCAGCAGAACGCACTTGAGCACCTCCCCGAGCTTTGCGGGCGTGATCGTCCCCGACAGGCCGGCCACGAAGATCGCGAGGCTGCGGCCGGCGGGCACCGCGATCGACAGGCGCACGAGGTAGCGCTGCCACCGCCAGAAGCGCAGCAGGTAGTTCAGGGCCGTCAGCGCGAGGGCGAGCGGGAAGAGCTCCCAGCGGAAGCTCTCGAGCTCGTCGCCGAGGCGCCCGAAGTCGGCGTAGAGCCCGAGCCCAACGCCCACGGCCACCGCGAGGGCGGCGACGAGAAGAAGCCCGCGTTTCAGGTCAGGACGAGAATCGCGGCCGCGCTCACGATCCAGCCCGCCACCGCGAGGATGATCGGGACGTCGGTCAGGAGCACCTGCTCCGGCTCCTCGCCCACGTCGTCGCGGTGCACGAGCAGCAGGTAGCGGAAGACCCCGAAGATCACGAAGGGCACTGTCGCGAGCAGCGCCTTCGAGTCGCGGGCGGTGAGCGTGTACACGGAGTAGGCGAGCACGGTCGAGGAGGCGACTATCGCCACGAGCTGGTCGACGAGCTCGAGCGAGTAGCCCTCCAGCACGGGCCGCCCCGGTGCCCGCCTGGCCCCGACGAGCACGAGCTCCCCGCGACGCTTCGCAAGCGCGAGGAAGAGCGCGAGCAGCGCCGTGCAGAGCAGTAGCCACGGCGAGATGCGGACGTCGACCGCGGCCGCGCCCGCCGCGGCCCGGATCACGAAGAGCGCGCCGATCGCGAGCACGTCGAGCAGGACGATGTGCTTGAGCGCGAGCGTGTACCCGGCCTGCAGCGCTGCGAAGGCCAGGAGGAACGCGACCGAGACGGGCCCGAGCGCCGCGACCAGCGCGAGCGCAAGCGCGGCCAGCCCGGCTGCGAGCACCAGCGCCGCCCGCGGCGACAGCTCGCCGCGCGCGATCGGCCGGGCCCGCTTGACCGGGTGCAGCCGGTCGTCCTCGCGGTCGCGTACGTCGTTGACGAGGTACGCCGCGCTCGAGATCGCGCAGTAGGCGGCGAAGGCGGCCAGCGCCTCGAGCCAGCGCGAGGCGTCCCCGAGCTTCGCCGCGAACACGAGGCCCGCGAACACGAGCAGGTTCTTCGACCACTGCCGCGGCCGCATCGCCACGAGCGCGGCTCGGACTGGCGAGCGGCGCTGGGGCAGCTCGACGATCTCGGGAGCGGCGGCCATCGAGCCGGGATTCTGACTATTCGGCTTGCGAGGGGAGGACGAGCTCGAAGCGGCTCCCCCGCTCCGGCGAGCTCTTCAGCCGAATCTTGCCGCCCAGGGCCGTCGCCAGCTCGCGGGCGATAGCCAGGCCCAGGCCGGTGCCGCCGCCGTCGCGGGACCAGAAGGGGCGGAAGATCCGCTCCTGCTCCCCGGGCGGGACACCGGGGCCGGTGTCGTCCACGGCCACGCAGACCGTGCCGTCCGACGCGTTCAGCTCGAGCTCGATCCGGCCGCCGTCGGGCGTCCAGCGGAAGGCGTTCGAGAGCAGGTTCGAGATGATTTGGAGGACGCGGTCGCCGTCCGTGACGATCACCGGCTTCGCGTCGACCGTCCGCCGGTAGTCGATTCCGCGCCGCCGCGCCTCCTCGCCGAACGCGGCGTACGCGCGATCAACCAGACGCTCCATGTCCACTTCTTCCTGCAAGACGGTGAAGCGCCGCGCGTCGAGCTTCGCGAGGTCGAGCACGTCGCCGACGAGCCGCTCGAGCCGTGCAGCCTCGGCCGCGATCACGGTCAGAGAGGCCACGCGCAGCTCCTCGTCGGTGACCACGCCCTCGCGCAGGGCCTCGACGTGGCCGCGAATCGCGGTCAGCGGCGTCCGGAGCTCGTGCGAGACCGACATGAGGAAGTTGCGCTCGAGCTCCTCCGCCTCGGAGAGGCGTGCCGCCATTTCCCGGAAGCTGTCGGCGAGCACGCCTATCTCGCCGCCGCCCGGAACCTCCGGGACGGCCACGTCGTAACGCCCGCGGGCAACCTCGTCGGCCGCACGGGAGAGCTGCAGCACGGGGGTGGTGATCCGGCGCGACAGGTACCAGGCGAACGCCGCCGCGACGGCGATCCCGCCCGCGAAGGCGATCAGGAGCCGTTCGACCAGGGCCAGCCAACGCTGGTCGAGCACCGTCTTCGGCTTTGCCACCACGATCACGCCGAAGGCCTTGCGGCCCACTCGCATCGGACGGGCGGCCGCCAGCAGCGTCTGGTCGCCTCCCGGCGGGCGAAACTCGACGAAGACGCGACCGCGCTGGCGAACGACACGCGGGTTGACGACCCCCTTCGGGAGCGTCCGGAAGGTGGGCTGCCGACGCAGCTGCCCGGGGAAGATGTCGAGGCCGGAGTAGTAGATGCGGTCGCCGGTCGCCAGCTCGAGCTTCTTCGCCGAGAGCAGCTTCAGCCCCGCCTGCCGCGCGTATAGCTGGGTGAGTCCCGTGGCCTCTCTGGCGAGCTCGCTGTACGCCTGCTGCCGCGCCCGGTCCTCCGCATAGCTGCGGAAGAGGCGGAGGGCGATCACCGCCGAGACGAGACCTGAGACGACGACGCCGAGGAGAAAGAGCGCTGGAAGCTGGAAGCGGAGCGACCGCAGCATGGCCGCGTCCCGTTCTTACGCGTTCACCGCGTCCCGCGAGGGAGCGACCTTGTAGCCGACCCCCCACACGGTGACGATGGGCGAGGCGTCGCCCAACTTGCGGCGCAGCTGACGGACGTGGACGTCCACCGTCCTCGTGTCGCCTGCGAAGGTGTAGCCCCAGACTCGCTCGAGCAGCTGGTCGCGCGTGAGCACGAGACCGCGGTGGTCGAGCAGCTCCCAGAGGAGGTCGAACTCCTTCGGCGCCAGCTGGATCTCGTTGCCCGCGACCCGGACCTCACGACGGCCGGCGTCGATCTCCAGGTCGCCGTGTTTGAGCTGCTTCGTCTCGAGGTCGCGACGCTCGGGCACCGATCGCCGGAGAATCGACTTCACCCGCGCCACGAGCTCCCGCGGGTTGAAAGGCTTCGTCAGGTAGTCGTCGGCGCCGACTTCGAGCCCGATGATCTTGTCGACGTCTTCGTCGCGGGCGGTGAGCATCAGGATGGGGATCTCTGATTTCTGCCGGATCTTCCGGCAGACCTCGATTCCGTCGAGGTCGGGAAGCATCAGGTCGAGCACGATCAGGTCCGGCTGCTCGGACTCCGCCTGCGTGAGCGCCTCCTGGCCCGAGCCCACGGTGTTGACGAGATACCCCGCGTTCGTCAGGTACAGCGAGACGAACGAGGCGATGGACGCCTCGTCTTCGACCACCAACACCTTCTGGACCTGAGCGGACATACCCTCAGGATGCCAGAGGCGGCCGTCAGCCTCCGGCCGGCGGCGGTCCGAGCGTGAGAAGTGTCGGGAAGTCCGGCAGCGACTCGTACGGCGCTGCGTCCACCGACATGACCCCGTCCGGCAAGCCGTTGTCCCCGGTTCCGTCGACCGTGACCGAGCCTCGGCCGACCGCAGAGATCCAGATCCCGCTGCCGCGGACGTTGACGTTGAATCGGCCGTTCATCACCCGGAAGCCGACGTTCTTCCCCTGGCAGACGGAGACCCCGAACGAGGGGTGGCGCAGCTTCGGCTTGCAGCCGGTCAGCAGCGGATTGTTGGCGTCGAACGGCTTGAAGTCCTTGACCTGCACCTTGCCGTTCGTCACGCGTCCGATGACAGTGCCCTTCAGCTTGAGGACGATCGAGCCGTGCCCGCGCTTGACCGACAGCGTGCCGTCGCTCGGAGGATCGGCCGACAGCGCCACGGGTACCGTGATCGCGGCCAACAGCAACAGCAACACTGCGAGGAGAAACGTCCGCCCCATGCATCGACAGTATCGGCGCGCCAGGTGTGTTGACCGTGAACTGGTTGTAAGAAATGCGTAAACGACCGCCACCGAGAGGGGGATTCGCACTCACCGGAGCCGCAGCGCTGCTGCTCGCGGCCGTTGCGGGCGCGGCGCCTCCGCAGACGCAGCCGCCGCGTCTGCTCGGCCTGCGCATCTCGAACGGGGGCACGCCCTTCGCCGGCGACACGCCACGCCTGACGACGATCAGCCCGAACCGTGACGGGTTCCGCGACGCCGCTCTCATCCGCTTCAAGCTCGATCTCCCGGGCACCGTCGACGTGAAGGTGGTCGCAACGGGCGAGGTGCAGCGACCGGCGCGTGTGATCTGGAGCACGAGCCGCAGGCTCGCCGCCGGGGCCTACACGATCGTCTGGGCGCCGAGCAAGTCGATTCCGGACCGCACGTACCTCGTGCGCTTCGCCGTCCACGGAGCGAAGGGCGGGCGCCGGGTCTACGGCTACGAGCCGCCGCGTCGCGATCGCCTCACGAGCGGGCTCGTCGTTCGGGTCCAGGGGATCCAGGCCGGATTCCTCAACCGGAGCTATCCGATCGGCGGCGCGGCCAAGCTCACGCTCGCGACCGACGGCAAGCGGGTGCGCTTCCAGCTCTTCTCGTTCGCGAATCTGCCGAACCCCACGGTCCGCGACCTGCGCACGAGCGGCCTCGCCGTCGCGCCGGCGGTTCGCCTCGATTGGAGTCGCCGCCGCAGCGCCGCCCAGGTCGTCGAGATCAGCCCCGCCGGCATCCAGGCAAGCGGGCTCTACTTCCTGCGCGTGACGGCGGGCGACGGTCGGGTCGGCTACGCGCCGCTCATCCTGCGGCCGCGGACCCTTGGCGAGCACAAGGTCGCCGTGATCCTTTCGACGAACACCTGGCAGGCCTACAACTTCCTCGACCGCAACGGCGACGGCTGGGGTGACAGCTGGTACGTCAGCGGGGCAAATCACGCGGTCGACCTGCGGCGGCCCTACCTTGACTTCGGCGTCCCCTCCCGCTTCCGCGACTGGGACCTGAGCTTCATCTCGTGGTTGAAGCGGACGGGCAAGCAGGTCGACTACCTCTCGGACGACGACCTCCAACGTCTCGGCAGCGGGGACGCACTCAGGCGCGCCTACGACCTCGTCGTCTTCCCGGGCCACGAGGAGTACGTCAGCGGGCACGTCTACGACGTCGTCAAGCGCTATCGCGACCTCGGCGGCCGACTGATGTTCCTCTCCGCGAACAACTTCTTCTGGAAGGTCGAGCGCGACGGCCAGCTGCTGCGACGTGTCGCAACGTGGCGAACACTCGGCCGGCCCGAGGCGTCGCTCGTCGGTTCGCAGTGGTCGGCCAGTACCGACGGCGACGTCCAGGCCCCGTACGTGGTTCAGGGCGCAGGGGCAGCGCCCTGGGCCTTCGCAGGCACCGGCCTGCGCAACGGGTCGCCGTTCGGCCGCTACGGGATCGAGATCGACTCCCGCGCGCCGAGCTCGCCGCCGGGGACCGCCGTGCTCGCCCGCGTCCCGAACCTGATCGGCCAGCACGACGCGGAGATGACCTACTACGAGACTCCCGCCGGAGCCAGGGTCTTCGCGGCCGGCGTGGTCGACTTCGCCGCGTCCATCAACGATCCGGCGGTCTCGCGGCTGGTCGAGAACGTCTGGTCGCGGCTGACCGCGCGCTAGGGGGCTTGGCGGGCTAGCGCTCGTCGCCGGGGTGCGCTGATCGTTCCGAGGCAAACGCAGGGAGCGTTCGTACCTGGAAGGTACGGGCGCGACTGAGGACGCAGTATCGGGGCGAGCAGCGCGCTCCGAGGGCCTCGTCACTGTTTCGTCAAGGCCTCCTAACCAGTCTGCGTCGGGCGAGCCTGGGCAAAGCGCCAGCGCCGGCCCTCGAGGTCGAGCGCGACGTACGAGGTGAAGCCGGTCCGCTTGATCTCTTGGGCGATCTCCGCTCCATGTTCTCGCGCGCGCGATAGGTGACCGTCGAGGTCGTCGACGAAGATCCAGGGCTCGTGCGTGACCTGGGTTAGGTCGACAGGCGCGGCCAGCGGCTCGATCACCAGTGATGCGTTGCCCGCGTAGAGCTCGATCCAGGGGAAGCCGTGCTCCTCGTCGGTCAGGGGATCGTCTCCCTCCGGCAACGCACTTGGCGACTCGAAGCCGAAGGCGTCGATCAGCCAGCGGGCGGCGGCCATGGGGCGCGCATAGCCGAGCGTGAGCGCGA
>DATAOV010000103.1:0-20117 GCA_036265535.1 Gaiellaceae bacterium
CGGCGGCGGCGCCGGCGACGGTGAGCGTGGCGGCGAGCAGCATCGGCGTGAACCGCTGCGTGCGCATCAGAGGCTATTTCGGGTGTTGGGCGCGGAATCCTTAGCTCCCGACGACTACCATCGGGTCGTGGCCGAGGGCGAACGCAGGAGCGCACTGCTCACCGGGGGAGCCGGCTTCATCGGCTCGCACCTCGCAGAATCCCTGCTAGATCAAGGAATCGAGGTGTTCGTCCTCGACGATCTCTCGACCGGATCCGAGCGAAACGTCGCCCACCTCCGGGACCGCCGGGACTTCCACCTGGTCGTCGACTCGGTGCTGAAGACGTCCGTTGTCAACGAGCTCGTCCACCGCTGCGACGTCGTCTTCCACCTCGCCGCCGCCGTCGGCGTCCGCCTGATCGTCGAGCAGCCGGTGCACACGATGGTGACGAATGTCCAGGGGACCGAGAACGTGCTCGACCACGCAAACCGTTTCGGCAAGCGGGTGATCGTCGCCTCGAGCTCGGAGGTCTACGGCGACCACCGCGAGGAAAAGCCCCTCGAGGAGACGGCGCGACGGATCTACGGGCCGACCACCGCCCGCCGCTGGCTCTACGCCGACTCGAAGGCCATGGACGAGCACCTTGCGCTCGGATTCCACAGCGAGCGCGACCTCGACTGCGTGATCGTTCGGCTCTTCAACACCGTTGGCCCGCGGCAGAGCGGCCAGTACGGAATGGTGATCCCGCGCTTCGTCGAGAAGGCGCTCGCTGGCGAGCCGCTCGAGATCCACGGCGACGGAACGCAGACACGCTGCTTCTGTCACGTGGCGGACACGATTCGCGCTCTCAAGGGTCTGATGACGAAGGGCTCGGTCTCGGGCGAGATCTTCAACGTCGGCTCCACCGAGCGGATCGCGATCGGCGAGCTTGCGCAGCGCGTTCTCGCCGCGACGGGCTCGAGCTCCGAGACGACCTTCATCCCCTACGACCGCGTCTACGGCCAGGGCATCGAGGACATGCTCCACCGGATTCCGGCCACCGGGAAGGTGCACGCCGCGATCGGCTGGAGCCCCGAGTACGACCTGAACCGGATCCTCGCGGACGTGATCGCCGAGCAGCGGGCTTCTGTAGCGGCGTAACGACGCCGATAGAGAATCGATGCGGATCGCCATCTTCGGACTGGGGTACGTGGGGACCGTCTGTGCGGCGGCGCTCTCCCGTTTCGGCTTCGACGTGGTCGGGGTCGACGTCAACGAGACGAAGAACGCCCAGATCAACGACGGGCGCAGCCCGATCGTCGAGCCCGGCCTGGACGAGCTGATCCGCGAGGCGGTCGAGGAAGGACGGCTCGCCGCGACCGCCGACCACGAGCAGGCGGTCGAGTCCTCGGAGCTGTCGCTGGTCTGCGTCGGAACCCCGAGCCGCCCCAACGGCAGTCTCGACACGAGCCACGTCGAGGACGTCGCCCGGACCATCGGCCGGCACCTGCGCGGACGCTCTGGCAGGCACACCGTCGTCGTTCGGAGCACGCTTCTGCCCGGGACGACGCTCGGCCGGCTCAAGCCGCTGCTCGAGGAGGAGTCGGGCAAGCGGTGCGGCGAGGAGATCGGGCTCGCTTACAACCCCGAGTTCCTGCGCGAGGGCTCCGCGATCGCCGACTTCATGGATCCGCCCTACACACTCGTCGGCGGGCTCAATGGCGACAGCACGGAGGCCGCAGCCGGCCTCTACGGAGAGCTCGAAGCCCCCCTCCACCGGATCTCGATCTCGGAGGCCGAGATGGCGAAGTACGCCGCCAACGCCTTCCATGCGACCAAGATCGTCTTCGCGAACGAGGTCGCCAATTTCAGCAAGGCTGCGGGTGTGGACGGCCGCCGCGTGATGGAGCTGCTGGTGCAGGACTCGCGTCTGAACATCTCCCCCGCCTACCTGCGTCCCGGCTTCGCCTACGGCGGCTCCTGCCTGCCCAAGGACGTGCGCGCTCTCCTGCACGCGGCGCGCCAAGGCGACGTCGACCTACCGCTGCTCGAGAGCGTCCAGGAGTCGAACGCACTGCAGCTGCGCCGCGGGATCGAGCTCGTCCTCGCCCAGCCAGGCAAGCGGGTCTGCGTGCTCGGCCTGAGCTTCAAGGCAGGGACCGACGACCTGCGCGAGAGCCCCGTCGTCCAGCTCGTCGAGGCGCTCCTGGGAAAGGGCTACGAGGTTCGCATCTACGACGGGAACGTCAACGTCGCGCGCGTGCTCGGGACGAACCGGGAGTACATCGAGGCGGTGGTACCGCACCTCGCCGACCTGATGGTCGACGATGCAGGCGCGCTGCTCGAAGGCTGCGACACGATCGTCGTCGGAAACGACAGTCCGGAGTTCGCCGAGCTCGTCGCAGGCTCGCGCGCACAGGCCGTCGTCGACCTCGTCGCGCTCAGGCTCTCGGACGAGCAGCTGCAGTCCCTTGGCGATCGCTATCAGGGGATCTCCTGGTGACCGCCCCGGTGCGCCTGCTCGTGATCAGCCAGCAGTTCTCGCCCGAGATGGGCGCGCTGCCGAACCGTCTCTATCCGCTGACGCGTCACCTAGCCGCCCACGGGCACGACGTCTACGTCGCCACCGGGATGCCGAACTATCCAAAGGGCGAGGTCTTCCCGGCGTACCGCGGCAAGCGCTTTCTCCGCGAGGCGCTCGACGGCGCCACCGTGCTACGGACGGCGTACTTCACTGCGCCGCGCAACGTCTCGAAGCCGTCGCAGCTCCTCAGCTACCTCAGCTTCCTGCCCGCGGTGCTGCACAGCGGCTGGCGCGCGGGCCGGGTGGACGTCGTCTTCGTCACCTCACCACCGATCTTCCCGGCGCTCCCCGCGATCCTGCTCGCCAAGCTTCGCGGCGCGAAGCTGCTGGTCGACCTGCGCGACCTCTGGCCGGACGAGGTCGTCGCCGTGGGTGCGGCCAGGGAGGGCTCACTCTCGATCCGGCTCCTGCGCCAGATCGAGCGCTGGATGTACCGCTCGGCCGACGTGGTCACCTGCACGACCCGCGCCTTCGAGGACACCGTCGCCGAGCGGGGAGTCGGTGTGGAGAAGCGACGGCTGCTGCCGAACGGCGCCGACGTCGAGCTCTTCCGGCCGCTTCCGCGCGAGAACCCGGTCGCCGCTCAGTACCCGTTCGGGGACCGGTTCGTCGTCATGTACTCCGGCCTGCTGGGCATCAAGCACGGGCTCGAGACCATCCTCGACGCGGCCGAGCTCCTGCGCGGCCACGAGGATATCGTCTTCTTCATCCGCGGCGAAGGACCACGCCGGCAGGCGCTCGAAGACCGGGTCGTCGAGCTCGGTCTCGAGAACGTCGTCTTCGGCGGCGAGCGGCCGATCGAGGAGGTGCCGCAGCTCCTTGCGCGAGCGGACGTATGCGTGACCAACCTGCTGCCCGACCCCTACCTGGAGAAGATCGTCTCGGTGAAGGTCTTCGAGTACCTCGCCTGCGAGAAGCCGGTCGTCGGTGCCCTGCGCGGCGAGGGGGCGAGGGTGCTGGAGGAATCAGGCGGCGGGATCACCGTGGCCCCGGGCGATGCCCAGGCGATGGCGGCGGCGATCCTCGAGCTCCGCGACGATCCGGTGCGCCGCGAGGCGCTCGGCAAGGCCGGCCGCCGGTACGTCGAAGCGCACTATTCACGGGCCGTGATCGCGGCGACGCTCGAGCAGCTGCTCGGCGAGCTGACCGCCGGGCGGAACGGCGCCTCCTGACGCGCGCGTGAAGCTCGTCTACGTAACCTCGAGCCTTCCGCACGGGCCGCTCGAGGCATTCGTGCTGCCCGAGATCGCGGCCCTGGAACGCCTCGGCCACGAGGTCTGGATCGTGCCCATGTACCCCCGGGGCGAGTTCTTGCACGAGGACGCCGAGCCGCATCGGCTGCGCACGCTCAGCGAACCGCTCCTTTCCGCGGACATCGCGAGAGAAGCGGTTCGGGAGCTCCCGGCCTCGCCGGGACGAGCGCTGTCGCTGCTCGCGCGGACCGCAGCCGCGCGGCCGCGAATCGCCGTGAAGAACGTGACTGTCTACCCGAAGGGCCTCTGGCTCGCGCGCCGGGTCCGTGAGCTCGAGGCGGAGCACGTCCACGCACACTGGGCCTCGGTCAGCGCGACGCTCGCGCTGACCGGGGCCGAGCTCGCCGGCGTCCCTTGGAGCTTCACCGCCCACCGATGGGACATCCGCGAGGGCAACCTGCTCCGTACCAAGGCGCGGTCGGCCTGCTTCGTGCGCACGATCAGCGAGAGCGGCGCGCGCGAACTGCGTGAGCGCGTCGGCCTCGACGACTGGAGCCCGACCGTGATCCGGATGGGAGTCGACCTGCCCGCCTCCACCGCGCCGTCGCGGGAGGAAGGGCCACTCAGGCTGCTCACGGCGGCGAACCTCCTGCCGGTCAAGGGCCACAGGTACCTCTTCGAGGCGCTAGCCGGCCTGGACGGAGTCGTGCTCGACGTTGCCGGCGAGGGGCCGCTGCGGGCCGAGCTCGAGGATCGCGCCCGGGGCCTCCCGGTCACGTTCCTCGGCGCGATCTCGCACTCGGAGCTCCTCGAGAGGCTTCGAGGAGGCCGTTGGGACGCGGTCGTGCTCCCTAGCGTTCCCACCGCCGAAGGCGACCAGGAGGGCGTGCCGGTTTCGTTGATCGAATCGATGGCCTCGGGCGTGCCGGTGGTGACGACGGTCTCCGGAGCGATCCCCGAGCTCATGACCGCCGGCGCCGGGCTGCTCGTTCCCCCGCGGGATCCGCGAGCGCTCGCCGCCGCACTCGAGCGCCTGCGAGACCCGGCGCTCAGGCGTGATCTGGCCGCCGCCGGGCGCGCCCGGGTCGAGGCCGAGTTCGACGTCGAGCGCATTGCCGCCGAGCTGGCCGCGCGCTTCGCTGCGTGCTAATCCAGCCAGGCTCGCCGCATCCGATCGGGATGCAGGAGCCGCTTGAGGGCGCGCCTCGGCCGGTCGACGAGACGGAAGACGCTGCTGCGCTGCAGCGACCGCACCGGGCGTGAGACCTTTACCCGGAAGCTGACGGGCCCGTCGCTGTGCCAGACGCCGGTGCGCGGCCACGACAGTGCGGTCGCACGATCGAAGCTCGTCGGCAGGCCCCCGGCCGCCCGATACCCTGCCTCGCCCGCCGCACGAATGACCCGGTCGTCGGCCTCGCCGAACGGATACGCGAGCGAGGTGCACGGCCCGCCGAGCTCCGCTTCGAGCCGCTCCCGGGACCCCCGCAGCTCCGCGGCCAGCTCGTCGTCGCCGAGCTCGACGAGCCGCGGATGCGTCCGGGTGTGGGAGCCGATCTCCCAGCCCTCGTCCCGCAGGTCGCTCAGCTCTTGCCAGGTCAGTGGGACGAGCTCGCCCTCGTGCTCGCCGCCGAGCCAGTGCTCGATTCCCCGCCAGCTCATCGGGCCGCCCGAGCCGACCAGATCGGTCGGGACGAAGACCGTCGCCGGCAGCGCCAACCGTGCAAGCACCGGGCGGGCACGCTCGAGCACCGAGCGCATCCCGTCGTCGAAGGTGACGGCCAGCGTGCGCGGGTGCGGCGGCGAGGTGGCGGCCTCCGTGAAGGTCGCACCGCGGAAACCGCGCTCGACGAGCTCCCGCAGCTGCCGCTCGAATCGTTCGGGAGTGACCGAGAGCTGGGCAGACCAGTCGGGGCTGACCGCGTGGTAACAGAGGACGACGACGTCGCTCATGCGTGCATGGTGAAACTACGGCCGTGCGCAAGCTTCGCGTTCTCACGCTGGTCGACAAGCCGACGGTGACCGGTGGCGCCGAGCGGCTCGCGGCGGTCGTGGCGATGAAGCTCGACCCGGCCCGGTTCGAGAGCGTGCTCTGCGCCTCCCGGCGAACCGACGAGCCGCTGCTCGACAGCGAGCTCGAGGAGGCCGGGATCGGCGTGCTCGCGCTCGGGCGCCGCTCGAAGCTCGACCTCTTGGCGTGGCGTCCGCTCGTCTCCCACCTGCGCGACGGTGTGGACGTCGTGCACGCCCACATGTTCGGCTCGAACGTCTGGGGCACCGTACTCGGCCGCCTGAGCGGAGTCCCGGTCGTGGTGGCGCACGAGCACACGTGGTCGTTCCAGGGACGCCCGCTGCGCCGGTTCCTCGACCGCGCGCTCGTCTCCCGCTTGGCGGATGTGTTCGTGGCCGTCTCCGGCGAGGACCGCAGGAAGATGATCGAGGTCGAGGGCGTCGATCCCGCAAAGATACGGCTCATCCCGAACGGGATTCCCTCACCCGCGAACGGCGGGGTCGGAGACGTGCGCGCGGACCTCGGCATCGAGCCCGGCGCGCCGGTGCTCGGGGTCGTCTGCGAACTAAGGGCGCAGAAGGCGCTCGAGGTGCTGTTCGAGGCGGCCGCGATCCTGCTGTCCGAGTTCCCCACCCTGAAGGTCCTCGTCGCCGGCGACGGCCCCGAGCGAGCGCGGCTCGAGGAGGCCTCACAGCGGCTCGGCGTGGAGGACGCAGTGCTCTTACTCGGCATTCGGCGCGACGTCCCGGCCGTGCTGGCCGCGGTCGACGTCGCCGTTTTGTGCTCCGACTACGAGGGCAGCCCTCTGTCGGTGATGGAGTACATGGCAGCGGGGAAGCCGGTCGTCTCGACGAGGGTGGGCGGCGTGCCCGAGCTCGTGGAGGAAGGAGTTCACGGCTTGCTCGTCGAGCCGCGGGACCCGGCGGCGCTGGCGGAAGCGGTCGCGCGCCTGCTGCGCGATCCGGCACTGGCGAAGCGCCTCGGCGCCCAGGGCCGCGAGCGGCAGCAGCGCGAGTTCTCGCTCGAGGCCATGGTTCGCCGCATCGAGGACCTCTACGAGGAGCTCTGGCTCGCGAGCGGACGGCGGGGTGAGCGGTGAGCGGGACGCGCCTGCTCGGCGCCGCACTCGAGCCGCTCGACGACTACCGGCGCGCGGCGACGAGAACGTCGCGCCTCTTCATCGAGCTGGAGCGGCAGTTCCCGATCGTGGGCTTCGTCCAGCCCGTCCTCGTCGGCCGGCAGGACTGGACCGCCAAGCTCCGCGCATTCCATCCGAAGCGAGACGCCTGGCGCGGGCGCTCCTGGCTCTCGCCGCAGGCGTTCTGGCATCGCACCCTCATCGCCGAGCGCGAGCTGCGCGCCCGGGAAGGCGAGTTCGACCTCGTCTTCCAGCTGCAGACGCTGTTCGCGCCCGGCCTCGACCCGACCCGGCCGTACGCGATCTATACGGACAACACCTACACGCTGACGGAACGGCTCTACCCCGCCTGGGCTCCGCTCGGCAAGCGGGCGGCACACGCATGGCGCGAGCTCGAGCAGACCACGTTCCGCAACGCGCGCGTGGTCTTCGGGATGAGCGAGTGGGTGTGCGAGGCGATCGTGAACGACTACGGCTGCGACCCCGAGCGCGTCGTCGCGGTCGGTGCCGGGGCGAACTCGGTGGCGACGGGCGTCGAGAGCAGGGCCTACGCGCGGCGGATCGCGCTCTTCGTCGGGAACAAGTTCGAGCTCAAAGGCGTGCCGACGCTCCTGCAGGCCTGGGAGATCGTCCGCCACCGCCTCCCCGACGCGATGCTCTGGATCGTCGGGGTGGATTCCCGAGGCCCGGAGGCAAAGTGGCCGACCGTCGAGTGGTTCGGCTACGTCAGCGACCGCCAACGCTTGGAGCAGCTCTACGAGAAGGCCTCGCTGTTCGTGCTGCCCACGCAGTTCGAGGCCTTCGGGCACGCGGTCGTCGAGGCGATGGGCAATGCGCTCCCGTGCGTGACCACGAACGTCGGGGCGCTGCCGGAGATCGTTGAGGAAGGGGTCACCGGTCTGCTCGTCCCTCCGCGGGACCCGGAGGCGCTGGCCGCGGCGCTGATCGGGCTGCTCAGCGACTCGACGCGGGCGGAGGCGATGGGGCAGGCGGGCTACGCGAAGGTGCTGGACCAGCTCACCTGGCGCGGGGTCGCCGCGCGGATGGGGCCTCACATCGAGGCGGCCGTTGCCCCCCACAGCTGAGCCGCCGCCCCGGCTCCTGGCAGTGGCGCCCGGCGAGCCGTTCGCGTCGAGCACCTGGTCGGGCTCGAGCATGTATCTGCTGCACGCGCTCGGGCGGGCCGGCGCACTGGCCGGCGCCGTCAACGGCGGCTCCCGGGCCCTGGACCTGCTCGAGCAGGCGGCCAGCTTCTCCCCCGATCGGCGGCGCTGGAGCCTCCGCTACCACTCGCGCAGCTCGGCGGCCGGCCCGCTCGCGCGCCGACTCCGCAGCGCGCGCGCAGCGCGGCGCCTGCGAGGCCTCGAGGCAGACGCCGACGGCGTGCTCCAGATCGGCGCCTGGTACGACGTCGACGGCAAGGGGATCCGCTGCTCCTACCACGACGGCAACCTCGCCGTCTCGCTGGCCCGGCCCGAGCAGGGGCTCGACCGGCACGACCGAGGCGTGCGGCGCGCCCTCGAGGCCGAGCGGAGCCTCTACGACCGGCTGCAGGTGATCTTCACCATGAGCGACTGGCTGCGCCGCTCGTTCGTAGACGACTTCGGCCAGGTACCGGAGAAGGTGATCACCGTCGGCGCCGGCGCCAACCTGGAGTGCGTTCCGGAAGCTCCGGAGCGGACCTTCGCGTCGCCGCGCGTCCTGTTCGTCGGCAAGCGCTGGGAGCGCAAGGGCGGTCCGCAGCTGCTCGCGGCCTTCCGCCGGCTGCGGCAAGCGCGGGCCGACGCCGAGCTCTGGATCGTGGGGCCCGACGAGCCTCCGGCGCAGGAGGCCGGCGTTCGCTTCCACGGCCGGATCTCGAGGAGCTCGGCGGAAGGCGAGCGCCGATTGGCCGAGCTCTACAACGAGGCGACGGTCTTCGCGATGCCCTCGGTGTACGAGCCGTTCGGGGTCGCCTTCCTCGAGGCGATGGCATACCGGCTTCCCTGTATCGGGAGCGACCGCTGCGCGATGCCGGAGATCGTCGAGGACGGAATCACCGGGCACACGGTCGACGCCTTCGACACGGAGGCACTCGCCCAGCGGCTCCTCGAGCTCGCCGAGCCCGACCGCGCCCGCGCGTTCGGAGAGGCGGGCCACCGGCGGTTCCTCGAGCGCTTCACCTGGGACGGCGTCGCCGCGCGGATGGTCGCCGCGGTGGCCGCGAGGCTGTCTTAGCCGAGACGCTCGCGGAGCGCGGCCGCGCCGAGCCGGAGCTCGGCAACCGAGAGCTCGCGGCTGACGAGCAGGACCGAGAGGTAGGCGAGGACACTGCCGACTCCTCCGACCAGCCAGGCGGTCAACGACAGGTTCTCGGTGCCGAACAGCCGCAGAACGCCTGCCATCGCCGCCGCGGCCACGAGCGAGCGGACGAGCGAGACGCCGAGCGGCCGCAGCGGGAAGTCGACCACCCGGGCGCAGATCCAGAGATGGGCGGGCACGTAAACGGCAAGCGCGAGGTCTGTGCCGATCGCCCCGGCGACGATTCCGATCCGCGGGATGAAGATGACGTCGACCACGAGGTTGATCGCGACGGCGGCGAGTGCCACCGGAAGCCGCTTCCGCGCCTGCCCGAGGTAGTTCGCGGCAGGAGAGAGGAGCGCTCCGACCGCGGCGAGGAAGACGTAGGGCGCGAAGGCCCGCAAGACATTCGCCGACTCGCCGTAGTCCGGTCCCAGCAGCAGGTCTACGATCGGGCCGGCCCAGACGATGAGCGGCGCGAGCAGGAGCCCGTACCCGACGATCAGGTAGCGCACGGCTCTCCTGAAGGAGCGCACGTCCGAGCCGCTCTCCAGGTGGCGAGCCACGCGTGGCGCGATCGTGGTGGCAACGATCCCTGCGGGGTAGTGCATGAAGACGGTGAGGCCGAACGGCGCCTGGAAGAGGCCGACGGACGTCTCGGTGAGGTAGGCCCCGATCAGCAGCGCGTCGAGCTGGTCGAAAAACAGGTAGGCGCCCTCGACGAGGGCAAGTGCCCCCGCGTACGCGGCGATCTGACGGGTGTTGCCCCGAGCGGTACGGATCGCTAGGGCGGACCGGCCGAACAGGCGCGCGATCAGGACGGCGCCGGTCACGACGCCGAGCGCGTAGCCCGTGGCGCGCCCGAACGCGGCTCCGGTCGCACCTGCGCCGAGCGAGATCAGGACCACGCTCGCGGCGAGGAAGCCGACGCTCTGCGAGAGCATCATCAGGACTCCCACCGGGAGCCGCCCCTGGGCGATCAATGCGGCCGCGAACAGCTGGGTGAGGCTGCCGCCGACGAGAGCCAGCGCGACGCCGCGCAACGGCCAGGTCAGGTTCGGCGTCCCGTAGAGATCGGCGATTCCGCCTGCGGCCAGGAAGAGCGTCAACCCGAGGGCGGCGCAGATCGCGACCTTCAGGCGCAGCGCGTCCGCGATGTAGGCCGCGATCGCCTGCCGGTCGCCCCGACGCTCTGCGATGAACCGACCGGCGGAGGAGCTGATGCCGAAGTCCATGGGCAACGCGACGAGAGCTCCGATTGCCAGCGCGAGCGTGTACGTCCCGTACCCGTGGGGCGAGAGCGCGCGGACGAGGTACAGGGTGAGCACGACAGCCAGCGAGGCCGTCAGCACCGTGCTCAGGGTGGCGAAGGCGGTGTTTCGCGCGATGCTGTCGCTCGCGACCCTGTCCTCGGGTGCGGGCGGCTGGCCCGCCGCTGGCTCGTTCGCGCTCGTCAGCGGCACGCCCATCTCACCTGGGTCAAATCGTAGGCGATGCGGCGGGCGCCCTTCGCGTGCCGCTCTGGATGCGGTAGAACCCTGTGGTGAGCAGGCCAGCCCCTCAGGTCGACATCGGCTTGCCCACGCGCGGGGAGGCCCCGTACATCGCAGAGGCGATCGAGTCGATCCTCGCCCAGACCCATCGAGCCTGGCACCTGCTCATCTCCGAGAACGGCCCTGGAGGCGGGGAGTTGGAGGAGCGGATCCGGCCGTACCTGGCCGATCCTAGGAGCGAGTACAGCGCTATGGGCGAGGCGGTCGGGGCGTCAAAGAACCACACGCGGGTGATCCAGTACGGCTCGTCACCCTACGTCGCGATTCTGCACGACGACGACCGTTGGGACCCCGAGTTCCTCGCGCGACGCGTCGAGTTTCTCGAGAGCCACCCCGAATGCGGCCTCGTGTTCTCGGCGAACCGCGAGATGGACGAACGCTCGCGCGAGACAGGGCGCTCGAGACAGGTGCTCGCCGAAGGGGTTCACCCACCCGAGGAGTTCGTACCGCTCCTCCTGCGCCACAACATGATCGGAATACCAACCGTGCTCGTGCGCCGGAGCGCCTACGAGACCGTGGGACCGGTCTTCGACGAGCAGACGGTCTTCTTCGACTACGAGATGTGGCTTCGGATCGCCCTGCGATTCCCCGTCGGCTACCTCGCGGTCTGGGACGCGTCCTACCGCGTGCATGACCGGCAGGTGACGATGACGGAGAGACGCCGCGGCCGTCAGGAGCTGACACTCCTCGACCAGATCGAAGGCCTGCTGGCGGACGCTCCGCACGTGGAGCCCGATCGACGGCAGCTCAGACGGCGGCGCGCAAGGGCCCACCTCTCGGCTGCCCTCGACGAGCTGCAGGAGCCGAACCGACGATCTGCCAGCCGGCACCTGGCGGAGGCCGTTCGCATCTATCCCCTCGCGGCGATCGACCCGAAGGTGCCCGCAGCGCTCGTCGGCCTGACGCTCGGCGCGAGAGGCCGGCGGGCCGTCGACCGGCTGCGGTATCTCGTCCTGCGCAAGGGGCTGCGCGTGCACGTGCGGCGTTGACCTCAACCTGAGGGTCGTGAACCTTCGGGTGCGGATGCGCCTGCGTCTGGAACGACGCGATCGGCACACCTTTCGAGAAAGGGCGAGGCCCGCGCAGGGCGGCTGCCAGTGATGCTGCGGCAGAGCGGAAACAGCTTGCGGACGAGCTCGCAACTGTCCCGGCCGACGTCGTCCGCCGCCGGCAGGCCCTGGAAGTCGATGCCCGCCATCCGCCCGCGCCCAATCTCGCCCGGACACCTTCTACGCCCGGTTCCCTCGTTCGAGTGAGAGCCGCCTCAAGCGCTCGTCGGAAACGCGCGATCCAGAGGCAATCGACGTCAACGCCGGCCCGAGCCGAAGGATCGCTGCTTCTTGAAGAACACCGTTTCGATCGCCGCCCTCTGCGCGATTGCCACCGCTGCCGTGCTCGGCTTCGGCGCCGCCCGGTCCGAAGCGACCGTCTCGTGTGACCGCTATGCCGCCACGACGGGAAGCGACACTGCCGCCGGCACCTCCAGCGCGCCGTTCCGCACCGCCCAGAAGCTCGCCGACAGCCTGAGCGCCGGCCAGACCGGCTGCCTGAATCCCGGTGTCTACAACGAGAACCTCCGTCTGAACCACGGCGGAGCGCCCGGGAGCCCGATCCGGCTGACGAGCGCCCCGGGCGGCCGGGCGACCCTGGTCGGCCGGCTCTACGTACCCGACAGCTCGAACGACGCGGTCTTCGCCGACCTGAATCTCGTCGGAACGAACGCGGACAACCTCTCGAGCCCGATGGTCGCCGGCGACCGCATCACCTTCACGGGAAACGACGTCACCGACAACCACACGAGCATCTGCTTCGGGCTCGGCTCGGACAGCGGCTGGGGCACCGCGGTCGACGTCGTCATCGACAACAACCGGATCCACGACTGCGGCCGGCTGCCCGCTACGAACCACGACCACGGCATCTACGTCGAGTCGACGCGAAACGCCGTGATCACCAACAACTACATCTACGACAACGCCGACCGCGGCATCCAGCTCTACCCTGACGCCCAAGGGACGAAGATCGCGAACAACGTGATCGACGGCAACGGAGAGGGCGTCCTCTTCTCGGGCGACAGCGGTCTCGCGTCCAGCAACAACGTCGTCACCCGCAACATCGTCTCGAACGCCGTCGTCCGCTACAACGTCGAGTCCTGGTGGCCCGACGGGAATCCGGTCGGGACCGGCAACACCGCCACGGAAAATTGCGTCTGGAACGGCGCCCAGGGCAACGTCGCCGCGCAGGTGGGCTTCACCGCCTCGGGCAACAAGGCCGTGAACCCGCTGTACACCAACCGTGCGGCGAAGAACTTCCAGCTCCAGAGCGGGAGCCCCTGCGCCGGCTACGGGCCGGACGTCACGACCACTCCGGCCGCAACGCCGCCTCCCCCTCCTCCCGCGACCCCGGTGAGCCCTCCCGCCAACATGCAGGCACCGGCCGTCTTCGGCACCGCCCGGACAGGCGGGCGGCTCACCGCCTCGAGCGGCGCCTGGAGCGGCACCCCGACCTTCGCCTACTCGTGGCAGCGCTGCGACCGTAACGGCGGCGCCTGCGCGGCTACTTCGACGACCGGCTCCGTCTTCGCGCTGACGAACGCCGACGTCGGCTACACGCTGCGCGTCGTCGTGCGGGCGCAGAACTCGGCGGGCAGCCCCTCCGCGACCAGCGCGCAGACTGCGGTCGTCCAGGCGGACAAGGGGCGTAAAGGCGCGGTGAGGACGTTCAAGAGCTCCCGCCTGCAGAGCCGCCGCGCACTGCATCGGCTCGCGCGCACGGTCCACCGCTAGGCGGCCCCCGGAGCGGATTTTCGTGGAAACGCGGCCCTCCACCCGCCCGAGCGTGCTCTACACTCGGGACGGAGCGCTCAGGAAGTCTGCCGGCCCGCCCGATATCACCACGGATGACTGAATCGACCCTCTCGTTCGGGAATCAGCGCGAAGGCGCCTCGCGCTACCTGACCGCGCTCCGGGAGCACTGGCTCCTGATCCTGACCCTGGTTGCGGTGGCCGTCGGCAGCGCTGCGGCCTACTCGCTGACGGCGCCCAAGCGTTACAAGGCCGAGGCGACGATCCTGGTCAACCCGGTAGGCGAAAGCGACACCACGTTCGTCGGCATGCCGGTGATCAAGGAGTCGAACGGCCTGACGAGCGGTGTCCTCACGGCTGCCCGCTTGATCCAGACGCCCGAGATCGCCGAGGGCGTCCGGAACCACTATGGCTTCGACATGAGCCGCAACGCGCTCCTCGGCTCGATCGCGGTGCAGCCGTTGAGCCAGAGCAACATCATTGCCATCGAGGCAACGGCGGGGAGTCCCTCGCGCGCCGCCGCCATCGCGAACGCCTTCGCCGCGGAGCTGATCAGACAGCGGTCGGAGCAGTTCCAGTCCGCCGTCGACGGCGCAGTCACACGCCTGCGCGCACGCCTCGACGGGCTGTCCCCGACCCAGCTGGCAACCCCCGCCGCCACCGACCTGCAGGCCCAACTGTCGGAGCTGATCACGCTCTCGGGCGGCTCCGACCCCACCCTGCACATCGCGAGCGCCGCGGTTCCGCCGACGTCTGCTTCGTGGCCCCGCCCGATGCTGAGCATCGCGGTCGCGTTCCTCGTCGCCCTCCTGGTCGGCGCCGGCGCAGCCCTCGCGCTCGAGGTCTTCAACCCGAGGATCAATCGCGAGGACGAGCTGCTGCTCGGCCACCGCCTGCCGATCCTCGCGCGCGTGCCGCGGGTGCGCAGCACCTCTGCCTCGCGCTACCTCACGCACCGCGGCAAACTGCCGCCCCATGTCTGGGAGGCTTACCGGACGCTGCGAGCGTCGCTGACCGGTGCCGGCCCCAAGGGCGGCTTCCCACGTCGGATCCTCGTCACCAGCGCGATTCCGGGCGAGGCCAAGACCATGACCTCCGTGAACCTCGCGCTTACCATGGCTGCGACCGGGGCACGAGTGATCCTCGTCGACGCCGATCTGCGGCGACCGATGATCGCGACGGTCTTCGGGGCCGCTGTCCGCTCGAACGGGTTCGGGCTCCTCCTGCTCGGTAATGCGCCGCCCGAGCTCGCGCTTCTGCCGGCGCCGGGCTCGCCAAACCTCCAGCTGCTGCTGGCGAGCCCGGAGCATGCGCACCTGGTCGACCTGCTCCAACGCAACCGGCTCGAAGCGGTGCTCGAGCAGCTCCAGGAGTACGCCGACGTGATCATCATCGACTCCCCGCCGCTGACCGAGGTCGCCGACGCTCTCCCGCTCGCCGATGTGGTCGACACCATCCTCGTGTCCGTGCGCCTGGGCCGGAGCCGCCGCGACAAGCTCGAGCAGCTGCGCCGGGCGCTCGCCCAGCGCGGCGTCACGCCCGCGGGCTTCGTCGTCACCAGCCGGCGAGTGGCCAAGCGGCCCGCGTACGGCTACGAGTACCAGAGCGTCGAGAGGAAACCGGCTGAGGTCGAGGAGCTGAACGTGCGCCGCTCGAAGGTCGAAGTCGGCCCCGGCGAGTAGATCGTGACGGCGCGCGGTGCCCTCGCACCCGGCGCACCCGATCTCGGATCGGCCGCCCGGCGCCTGAGCCTGGCCGGAGGCTTCGCACTCGGCGGGATCCTGATCGGTGCCGCGGCGGTGCACTCGCCGACGCTCGCAATCGGCGCAGTCGTCGGAATCGCATTCATCGCCGTCTCGTTCCGCAGCCTCGCCGGCGGCGTCGCGTTCTTCGTCGTCCTGACCTTCTTCGACCGCCTGCCGGGCTCACCCGCCACGGGGTTCACGCTGGTCAAGGCTGCAGGCCTCGTCCTCGCGCTCGCCTGGCTCGCGGCGCTGGCCGTCCGGCGCTCTGCCCTGCCGCTCCTCTTCCGCGACCATCCGTGGCTCGCGTACGCGATCGTCGCCTTCCTCACCTGGTCGCTGGTGTCGGTGCTCTGGGCCGAGGACCCCGTATCCGCGCGGGTCGACACGACGCGGCTGATCCAGAACGCGATCCTCCTCTTCATCGTCTTCAGCGCAATCGAGAAGCGCCAGCACCTGCTCTGGGTGATGGGTGCCTACCTCGGCGGCGCCTTCCTGACGGCGGTCGTCGGGCTCGCGGGAGGTTCGTCTTCCGAGCAATTCAACCCGTACGCAGACACGAGTCGGCTCTCGGGCGGGATCGGCGACCCGAACGAGCTGGCGGCGATCCTGATCCCCGCCGTCGCGATCGCGGCCTTCCTGATACCGACAACGCGGCAGCCGCTGATGCGCTGGTTGCTCTTCTCGCTCGTGCTCGTGATCTCGCTTGCCCTCTTCTTCACGCAGTCGCGCGGGGGCCTGCTGGCCCTTGCGGTCGTCCTGGTCGTCACACCGCTCCTGGCAGGCCCGGTCCGCCTGAGGGCCATGGCGGTGATCCTCGCCATCGCCGCGCTCGGGATCGGCTATTTCGCGCTGGTCGCGCCACCCCAGGCGATCCAGCACGTGACGAGGTTCTCGGTCGGCAGCGGCACGGGGCGTGAGGACCTCTGGAAGGTCTCGATCCGAATGTTCGAGGACCACCCGCTCGCCGGCGTCGCCACGGGGAACTTCCAGGTGATCGAGCCGCGATACGCCCTGCAGGACATCAACCTGCGCCGTCCTGACTTCGTGGTCGAGACGCCGAAGGTGGCCCACAACACCTACCTGCACATCCTGACCGAGCTCGGCCTCGTAGGAATCGCGGCGTTCGGTTCGATCCTGATCGGCTCGCTGCTGATCGCCATTCGGGCGATCCGGTCGTTCGCGCGACGCGGCGAGCTCAGGATGGAGATCGTCGCTCGCGGGGTGCTGATCGGAACCCTCGGCATGCTTGCCGCGTTCGTCTTCATCACGGCGCAGTACGAAAAGCAGCTCTGGCTGCTGCTCGGCGTCTGCGCCTCGCTCTCGACACTCGCCCGCGCCGGCGAGTCCGGGGAATCCTAGGCTCTGCGGGCCTCCCAGCGGTCCAGGGTCGCCGCAGCGCTTCCCGCCCAGCCGCCGCGCTGCTCGATCCAAGCCAGCAGGCGCCGATAGACCCCGTCGTAGCCGTTGGAGAGCCTCGGATGGTGCATCGGCGGATGCCAGAGCACCGCGACCGCCCCGCCGTGCTCGGCAACCGGCTCGAGCGCCGCGACCGCGGCCTCATAGGCGCCATTTGCACCCAGAGCGAGATAGCGCTCCTCGCTGAGCGTCGCGTCCATCAGCGCGAGCGGCAGCTCCCAGCCGTCGGGCTCGCGCCGCTCCGGATCCCAGAGCCGGTACGGATACGGCGTCCCGGCGCGCAGGCCGGGGAGCGATGGCCAGCCGATGCTCGAGTCGTACCGCAGCCCCGCGTCGCGCAGCTCGGCAGCCAGCCGGTCCGGGCCACTGCGTAAGTAGTGGTGCCTCAGGCCTCGTGCGCCGGGGAGTGGTTCCGCCTCCTTCGCGATCGCACCCGGCCGCTCCCTGGCCCGGTACGAGGCGTGCAGCGCCACCTCGAGACCAACAGCCCGGGTTCGCTCGACCGCACGCGCGAATGCTGGGCCGTAGCGCTCCGGGTAGCCGTCGTGGGGGTCCTCCTGCCGCGTGAGGAAGAAGCAGGTCGAGCCACGGCCTCCCTCGGCATCCAGCATCGCCTCGAGCGGATAGGCCGGATCGCGGCCGCCCAGGGCATCGAGCGCGAATGCCGTGCCCTCGCGGAGACGCCGACGCGAGCGATGCACGACCCCGCCGACGAGCTTGCGTCCAGCCGTGCCTGCGCCACCTGCCCCGAGGAGGTCGACGTCGTGCGTGAGCGCGACGAGAAACCGCTCACCGCCCGGATAGCCACGCCGCTCCTCTCCCAGGCGCCGCCCGAGCGCAGCTGCGATCTCCGCGACCCGAGGACCCGGCGGCCGCTCGGGGGGCAGGGGACGCCCGTGAGCGTCCAGGCCGGAGTCCCGCTCGGCGTCCAGGGTGAGGAGCCCGAACACCTCGTCCAGCTCATCGGGCTCGGCCGGCGCGCCCTCGTCGAACGGCAGCCCGAGCGCGTCGAGCAGCGCGTCGAGCGCGTAGCGCCGCTCGGGCTCCACTAGTCGCGAGGCCGCAGCGCCGGAAAGAGGATCGCGTCGCGGATGGACTCGCGCCCGGTCAGCACCATCGCCAGCCGGTCGATTCCGAGCCCGAGCCCACCGGTCGGCGGCATCCCGTAGGCGAGGGCCTCGACGTAGTCGGGGTCGCCGGGCTCGCCGCCCACCTCGGCCGCCTGCTGGGCGAACCGCTCGGCCTGCTCCTCGGGGTCGTTCAGCTCGCTGAAGGCGTTGCCGAGCTCCATCCCGCCGACGAAGTACTCGAAGCGCTCGACGAGCGAGGGGTCGTCGTCGGTCGCGCGCGCAAAGGGCGAGAGCTCGACCGGGTAGTCATGGAGGATCGTCGGCTGGATCAGCTCCGGCTCGACGAAGTGGCTCAGCGCGTGGTCGACCAGCTCCGCCCACCTGCGATCCTGGCTCGTGTCGACGCCGCGCTCGTCCAGCCGCCGGCGCAGCTCGTCCGCGTCCCGGGTCCAGAGGCCGCGCTCCTCCAGCGAATCCAGGAGCTTCAGCCGCCGCCACGGCGCCTTCAAGTCAACCTCGTGCCCGCGGAAAGTCGTCGTCGTCCCCCCCGTCACCTCGCGCGCAACGGTCTCGACGAGCTCCTCGATCCGCGCCATCGTGTCGGTGTAGTCCGCGTAGGCCTCGTACCACTCGAGCATCGTGAACTCGGGCGCATGCTTGTAGGAGAGGCCCTCGTTGCGGAAGTCCTTGCTCAGCTCGTAGACGCGGTCGAGGCCGCCGACGATCAGCCGTTTGAGGTAGAGCTCGTCGGCGATCCGCAGGTAGAAGTCCGCATCGAGCTCGTTGTAGTGCGTGACGAACGGCTCGGCGAAGGCGCCGCCGTACCGCGGCTGGAGCACCGGCGTCTCGACCTCGAGGAAGCCGCGCTCGTCGAGGTAGCGCCGGATCGCCGTGACCATGCGCGTGCGCAACTCGAAATCGGCTCGGGTTTCCTGGTTCATCAGCAGGTCGAGGTACCGCTGCCGGTAGCGGGTCTCGACGTCGGTCACGCCGTGGAACGTGTCGGGAAGCGGCCGGCGGATCTCGGCCAGCAGGACGAGCTCGGAGACCATCAGTGACGGCTCGCCGCGCTTCGAGCGGCCCGACCTGCCGGTCGCGCCGACGATGTCCCCGAGGTCGAGGTCGAGCTCCTGCTCGGCGATCAGCTGGATCCGGCCCGAGCGGTCGACGAGGTCGAGGAAGCTGAGCTTCCCCATCGCCCGGCGGGCCATGAGGCGGCCGGCCACGCGATGCTCCTGCTCGAGCGTCTGGCCGGCCTCGGCCTGCTCGGCCTGGGCCCGGACCGCGGCTATCTCTTCCCTATCGGGAAAGCGCTTCGGCAGCATGGCTGGCCGAGTCTAAGCCGCTTTGATCTCGAGGATCTTGAACTTCATCGCGCCGCGGGGCGCGGAGACCTCGACCGTCTCGCCCTTCTTCTTGCCGATGATCGCCTTGCCGACCGGCGACTCGTTGGAGAGCTTGTTCTCCGCGGGGTTCGCCTCGGCGGAACCCACGATGTGGTACTCGAACGTCTGCTTGGCGGCCACGTCGCGAATGCGCACCTTCGAGCCGACCGAGACCGTGTCCTTGGAGATCTCCTTCTTCGTGATCACCCGCGCCGAGAGCAGCCGCTCCTCGAGCTGGGCGATCTTGTGCTCGAGCATCGCCTGCTCGTTCTTCGCGTCGTCGTACTCGGCGTTCTCGGCGATGTCGCCGAACTCGCGGGCAACCCGGATCCGCTCCGCGACTTCGCGGCGCTTCTCGGTCTGCAGAAACTCGATCTCCTGCTTGAGCTTCTCGTAGCCCTCTGCGGTAAGGATTACTTCTTTCAAGCGGCCTCCAAAAACGGGCGCGAATAGTAGCCACGGCCGCAGGCCTGCCGCAAGAGGGCCTGGGTACCCTTCACTGGCCGTGCAGGTCGACCTCAACGAATCCTGGCACATCCGCGAGGTTCCAATCCCGACCCGCCTCGTTCTCGCCCCGATGGCCGGTGTCTCCGTCCAGGCCTTTCGGCGACAGGGGCGGCGGTACGGCGCCGGGCTCGTCTGCTCGGAGATGGTCTCCGTGGCCGGGATCCAGCACCGGAACGAGCGGACGCTCGGCTATCTCCGGGTCGCCGCCGACGAGCACCCGCTGGCGATCCAGATCTTCGGCTCCGACCCTGTCGCGATGGCCGAGGCGGCCCGGATGGTCGAGGCGGCGGGGGCAGACATCGTCGACATCAACTTCGGCTGCCCCGTGAAGAAGGTGACGAAGACGGGTGCGGGCGCCTCGCTGCTCGACGATCCGGACCATGCGGCGCGGATCGTGTCGGCGGTCGCCGAGGCGACGCCGCTGCCGGTGTCCGTCAAGATGCGCCGCGGCACCGAGAACGGCTCGCGCGCCTGCATG
>DATAOV010000104.1:0-20512 GCA_036265535.1 Gaiellaceae bacterium
GTCTCTAGACGGCAAACTCGAGACATGACACTCCTCTGGTTCGTCATCTGGCTGATCTTCGATCTGGTCGGCGACTCGGAGCCCCTGCGGTTCGCCCCGGTCAACTTCTGGGCGGGAGCACTGCTCCTCGCTCTGGCGCTCGACCTGAGCAGACAGCACGTACGGAGATAGTTCACAGCCAGGCCGTTCAGAAAAGGGCCGGGTGGCGAGCCGAACGCCTAGGACGCTTCCAACGACCCGGCCCGTTTGAGGCTACGCGCCTTCTAATGAAGGTCGAGGATGCCCTTGGCGCCCGAAAATTCGGTGATGCCGGAACCTGCAACGGCACGCTCGACCCGGATCTCACACTCGCGACCATCCGCCAAGCGCAACCAGGCGCCACCCTCGACGAGATTCATCGTAGGCGCGGGATCCTGGAGTCTCCCCGACCAGGCAGGATCGGGACCCGGGGCGGGGCCGCCGACTGACTCGATAATGCAGTCACCCTCGACTACGGCCGCGCCCTGGCTGATCGTCGCGGTGCCGTTGTAGCGATTCTCGACCCTCACACCATAGATCAGGCCAAGGGGCCGGGCGGCGAGCCGAACGCACAGGCGCTACGTTGGCCAACACCATGCTCTACGAAGTACTGGTGCTCTCGAGCGGCGGCGAACGGTTCACGATCGAGCGGGATGCGCCGCTCGCTGACGGCGACAGCTTCGAGGAGGACTCCCAGTCCTACCGGGTGCTGGCCATCGAACCCGGTCACGGCCCGTTCGCTGGTGTCATCCAAGCCGAGCGGCTAAGCAGCTCGGGACTAGACGAAGTCGCGCCGGCCTGAGTTGCGGGGGCGGCGAGCCGAACGTCTAAACGCGGTTGTGTGCCCTCACTCTGCTCGGCGCATCGCTCTGTACACCTGGTCCCAATGCGAGGAAACCTCCTCCAACGCGCGGGCGGTAGTCAGAGCGGCTTCCTCGAGCCCTCGGATTACTTTCTCGACTTCCGCCAAGCGCCTCTCGAAGGCAAGGAGCTTGCTCCCGATGTTGTCCAACTCCTGCGCAAGGACCTCGCTCTCGCTGCTCTCGGACATCGCTGCGAGCTTACTCTCGTGCGTCGAGCCGAACGCCTAGGACGCTTCCCGGAACGCGTGGGCGGCCCCGCCTACCTATGGCGTCTGCCCCCAAACGCCAGTAGGCGGCACCACAGTGGGGCCGTCTGAAAGCGGGTTCTCCCCCAAACCCCCGCCTTCCCTTGTCACGTTACCGATTGAGGGCCGGGCGGCGAGCCGAATGCCTAGGACGCTTCCCACGACTCGCACTCAGATGTGCAATCGAATGCAAATCATTGCGCCGGGGAACTCGTGCCTTGACTACCCACGTCCCAGCTTAGAGGCTCTTGTCACTTAGTCGCCGTCGGGAGGAGGAGCCATGTGGCTCAAGCGCCGCGGAGCAGTCGCGCTCCTGTGTCTCGCGCTAATGATCTTGGCTGTTGGAGCCGGTAGCGCGAAGGCCGACCCCCTGAATCACTTCGAGGGCACTTTCGCGAGTCAGTGCGGCTCGGACATCGTCGTGGTCGTCGCAAAGCCGGGCTCGAGCAACGTCGTCTCTATCAACGGCGTTCCGACGAACGCTGTAGCGGTCCTGATGGGCCTCAAAGTGACCGTAGACGGCGTGGTCGTCCAGGAGTTCCATAAGCCCTATAGCCAGAACCATGACGTCCTGACCTGCATCGACCTCACCACGCCTCCGGGCACAACGGCTGTCTACGAGATCCTGATTACCCCACAAGGACACGCGTAGCGGGCCGCAAGAGAGGTCGAGTAGCTGCTTGTTCTGCCTGTCCTCCTCCTGAACTGTCGGTGGGTGACGGCTCGGGCTCAGGACCAAGGCACCCTGCAGAGGTATCCGCGCAACTAGGCTAACAACGGTGTTGCGCCGGGAAACGGTCAGGTTCCAGATCGGGAGCGACAGCATCGCTCTGGACCTCGAGGAGGCGAATGAGTTTCAAGCACGGCTCTCGCTGGCTCCCGGCGGACGTCCACTCGAGCGCGAGATTCAGCTGGCAATCGAGAACAAGACGCCGGTGGTCATCGCCGAGAATCACACAGCCGCCGCTGTGAGCGTTCTAGCGACTTGGTTCGAGGAAGAAGGAGAATCGAGCGCGGCCGTAGGTGAGCTGCTTGTGAAGCTCAGGACGGCGTAACACTGCATACCCGCACTGTTCGCGGATCATGGTGCGCTCCGCAGCCATCGACGTACGCCGCACCTGATCGATGATCGACGTGCTCGTGCTCGACCACGAGGTCGCCTTTTAGGCCCGTCCTACAGCAAGACGGAGGAGCAGCGCGAGTGACTGCTTTGGCCCTGGCTACTTTAGGACAGCGCCTGCCAGAGCGCCTAGCCGATCAGCGGCCCGTCGTCGCGGAGTGTGTCTCGCGGAACACTGACTCGGGATGGCGCAGCATGGTCTGCCGTGGTTGGGGTATCCCCCTTCCTCCCATTGCAACTGCGACAAAGCACGCGCAATGCGCCCTCTTCTTTTCCACCTCGCTTAACAGGATGGATGTGATCAGCAGTTAGATCGTGGCTCGGATGTGCCGGCACTCCATGGCCGGGACACCACCATCCGTGCTCTGCCACCCAGGAGGCCACCATTGCCCGTCTCCGCTCCCGCTCGGCAGGAGTGCGACGCCTATGCCTGCTCTTGTGCTTGTCGTACACGCGACGGCAGGAAGGACAGCGGCCGTTGCTCATGGAAGCTGGCGGGTAGTGGCGCATGCATTCGCTGCAGAGCTTCGTGTGCACGCCCCCGCCTCAGTCCTTCACTTGCTCGAGTTGGAGCGCATCGCTCGTAAGACGCTCGACGTCGGCAAGCGTGACGTCACGCCGTGGAAACTCGAAGTGCTCCGGATGCGCTCGCACCACTGGATTGCTGATCTCGCACAGCTGGCCGATGGAGATTCCCCAGCCAAAGCCGCTTGGCTTGCCAGTCTTTGCGCCTGGGCTTCCCGGCGCGAAGCCGCCATCGAACCAGAAGCTCGCACGAGCTCGTACCAGCCGCTCCGGCGACACGTGGGCCAGCGAGCTGGTTCCGATCTGAATCGTGCTGTCCCCGTGCTTGGGCGGAGCCGGTAGCTCGTTCCAGAAGGTCGGCATCTCGGACGGCAACGTCTCGCCGGTGACAAACGCGCTCCAGTTCTTTTCGACGACCGGATCGCCACCCCGGTACTCCTCCCCAACATGGACGACGCCGGCTGACCAGGCGAACGTCCGCATCGCCTTGACGACCTGGTCGGGGGCAAACGGGTTCTTCTTCCTCTTCGAGAGTGTCGGTGCCATCAGTACCTGAGCCTCGAGGGTTCGGGTTCGTCTTCACCGAGCCACCAGCTCGGCCGTTGCTTGCGCTTAGGCTTGGGCTGCAGCACTCGTTTCGCGGTTCTGCGCCGTGGAGGCGTCTCGATCAGCTTCGCTGTTGCGCCACGAGGTGTGGGCACGATCTCGTATTGCCCCATACGGAACTCCCGCTGCAATTCGGCGAGCCTTTCCTGAGCGCCGGGAATCTGACGTTGAACGTCTCGATGGGCGCGTTCGATCTTCGCCGTGAGAGCCTCGAAGGTCACGCAGCCTCCCCTGATCCCGCCGGAAGCGACGAGCTGCCGGCGGGATCCTGAGAAGGAGGAAGAGGAGGTGCAGGGAGGATCTTCGTGGAGGCGCAAATACTGGTGAACCGCCAAGCGCACCTCACCGCTCAGGCTTCTCTCGTGGACAACCGCGAGGCGTGCCAGTCGGTCGCGCAGGTGCTTTGGAAACTGGGCCGAGACGAACGCCTGTGAATTCTTCTCAACGCTCACAGTTAGGTATTCGGCTATGCAATTGTGGATCGGATCCACAAAGCGGGGTGCCTCCAAGCGTCCGTCGCGGTCGACGGTTAGAGTGGTGGCGTTGCAACTCGTCTTCAATTGCACGATGTAGATGACGCCTTCGGGTTCGTCTGCGCAATCGTCAGCCGTTCCAACCTCGAGCTCGGTTTCCCCGACCGAGAAGACTTGCGCGAGTACCTCCTCGGCGAGCTCTGGATTCTCTCCACCCGCTTCGACGGGAGCCGGGGATCACGCTTCTCGATCTGGGCCAAGGCCACGCTCAGCAAACGGGTCTATGACTGGCTACGGGCGCACTCGCTGGGTCTGGCGTGACCACATCTACGAACGCAAACGGCCGGTCGTTGTCTCACTCGACGCCGGACTGGTCGTGGTTGAGTCAGCGGGGCCAGGCGATTTTGAGGGTGGTGGCGACCTCGGCCTCGCAGGGATACTCGGAGACGGAGATCGGCAGAGGGCTCGGGACCTCGAGACGCTGGGTCTCTGAGCGGATGGCCGAGTTGCGTGCGGAGATCGAGGGGCTAAACTAGGAAACTCCCGCGCTCCAGCCCCCAGAAACACACTCGCTCCAGCCCCCAGAAACACACTCTTTCGCCCGTTATCGTGCATCGGCCAGAATGCGCCACCGCTCGCAACGCCCGTCGGATGAGGCTAAGGTGGGCGCTGCAGCAATTCTCGTCCAGGAGGGGGTTTCGCAGGCGCCTGTTTGCGGCAGGACTGTCTCAGTCAGGATGACCACTGTTGAAATCGAAAACGTCCTGGCGACCCCCGAGTTGCACGAGTTGGTCGAGTCGGCCGAGCAGACAGGGTCGCTTCGCTACACGGATCTCGTCGAGGTTCTCGAGCCTCTGAGGCTGGAGCCGCTCGAGACGGACGCGGTCTACCGAGAGCTCGAGCAACGCGGGATCGAGGTTCTGGAGGACCTGCAGCGCGAACAGCAGCCGCCTCCGCCGCCACCGCCCCCTCAGCCGATCGTCCAGGAGACGACAACCGACGCGCTGCAGCTTTTCCTCCGCGACGCCGGGCGCCATCCACTGCTGACCGCCGCACAGGAGGTCGAGCTCGCCAAGCGCATCGAGCGCGGCGATCCAAACGCGAAGCAGACGATGATCCAGTCCAACCTGCGTCTGGTCGTCTCGATCGCCAAGAACTACCGCAACCAGGGGCTCCCGTTCCTCGATCTGATCCAGGAAGGGACGCTCGGGCTGATCCGCGCCGTGGAGAAGTTCGACTGGCGGCGGGGGTACAAGTTCTCGACCTACGCCACTTGGTGGATCCGCCAGGCCGTCGCGCGCGCGCTCGCCGACAAGGCGCGGACGATCCGAATGCCGGTCCACATCGTCGAGCGGATGCAGAAGCTGAACCGCGCCGAGCGCACGCTCTGGACGCAGCTCGGCCGCGAACCCACGCTCGAAGAGGTCGCCGAGGAGGCGAATCTCCCGATCGCGCAGGCGCACGAGGTGAAGGCGGCCGCGCGCGCCTCCACGAGCCTCGACCAACCCGTCGGGGACACCGAGGACGCTGTCTTCGGCGACTTCGTGGCCGGCGACGGGCCGCTCCCGGACGAGGAGGTCGAGGTATCGCTGCGGTGCGAGGCTCTCGCCGAGGCCTTGGGTGCCCTCGCTGACCGCGAGCGGCAGGTCCTGATCCTCCGGTATGGGCTCCAGGATGCGGAGCCGAAGACGCTCGAGGAGATCGGCCGCCGCCTCGGCCTGACGCGCGAGCGCGTGCGTCAGATCGAGACGGAAGCGCTCAAGCGTCTCGCGCAGCTGCGGGAGATGGAGTCGGTCGCGCGCTGACTGAGGCGCCGCTTGCGGCGCCGCCTCAGAACGCTTGAGCTTTGCCCGGGCGTCCGTCTGCGCCGCTGACCGAGTGCGTCTGGAGGCTCGGACCCGCTAGACCTAGCCCCGAGCCGTCGAACAGCGGCAGCGCCGCTTCCTCCCCCACTCTGTCCCGGACGAGCTCGTAGGCCTCGTCGATCCTCGCCGGCCGCGTGAGCCGGTGGCCGTCGGAGGCGACCGCGGCGACGTCGCCGGACTCGATGAGGCGCCAGGCGAGCTCCTCCGCCTCTCCGCCGTGGCGGCCCACGATGCTCGACGCGTTGACCTGTAGCGGCCATCGCTCCGCCAGCTCGTGGGCGAGCTCCGGGCGGGCCCGCACCGCTGCGGTGCGCTCTGGGTGCGCGATCAGCGGCACGAGGCCTGCCTCCTCGATGTGCCCGGCGAGTGCGAGCAGCTCGTCCGCAGGCCCCGAGAACGGCACTTCCACGAGCACGTGCTCGGTTCCTTCGAGCGCGTACCGCACCGGATCCTCTCGCAGCAGCGGCGGCGCGGGCGTCAGCTCGAAGCCGAGGCGCACCTCGAGCGACGCACGGGCGCGGAGCCGTTCGAACGCGCGCCGGACGTGCTGCTCGCGCTCCTTCGTGAGCGTGAGGTCGGGCCATACGTGCGGCGTGGCGAACAGGATCGTCGTTCCTGCGCGCTCGGCCAGATCACAGAGCTCGAGCCCCTCGTCGACGGTGGCGACACCGTCGTCGCCGGAAGGAACGACGTGCGAGTGGCAGTCGACGAAGCGGGACCGCACCCCGGGAGGCTACCCGCCTATTCGCCGCGCAGGTAGAGCTGGAGCGCGGGAGCGACGGAGCGAAGCTCGCGCAGGGCCCGCGACTCGAGCTGCCGCACGCGCTCGCGGGTGATGCCGAGATCGGCACCGACCTCCTCGAGGGTCTGCGTGGGCTGGCCGTCGAGGCCGAAGCGGCGGGAGAGCACGTGTCGCATGCGCGGAGCAAGCCGCTCGAGAGCCTTGGCGAGCTCGGCGGAGCGGAGATGCTCGGCCGTGACCGTGTCGGGCCGGTCGGTCTTCGTGTCCTCGATCAGGTCGCCGTAGAGGCTCTCGCCGTCGCCCACCGGGGTCTCGAGGCTCACGGGATCCTCGATGAGCTCCAGCAGTGTCCGCACGCGCTCGACCGGGAAGCCGCTCTCCTTGGCGATCTCGGGCAGGAGCGGCTCCCGGTTCAGCTTCTGGGCGAGCACGCGGCGCGAGCGCATCACGCGGCGCACCTGCTCGGCCACGTGGACCGGAAGGCGGATGGTTCGACCCTGATCGGCCAGGGCGCGCGTGATCGCCTGCCGGATCCACCACGTCGCGTAGGTCGAGAGCTTGAAGCCGAGCGTGTAGTCGAACTTCTCCACCGCGCGGATCAGGCCGAGGTTGCCTTCCTGGATAAGATCGAGCAGCGGAACGCCGGCCTTCGTGTAGTTGCGCGTGATCGACATCACGAGGCGGAGGTTCGACTCGATCAGCTTGCGCTTGGCGGCCTCGTCGCCCTCGTCCTTGAGCCGGGCGAGCTCACGCTCTTGCGCCGGAGTCAGGAGGGGCCCGTCGCCGATCTGTCTGACGTACAGCTTGAGCGGGTCGGCGGTCTGGGGCTCGGTCTCCTCGACCTCTGCCTCTGCCTCAGCCTCAGCCTCTTCCTCAACGGGCTCGGCCGGAACCACCTCGAGCCGAGGCTCTGTGGCTTCGGTCTCGGGGAGCGACTCGGGGAGCGGCCGCTGCTCCATAACGCAGGCTGTATCGGTCGGCCCCGTCCCCCACTTGAGGGACGGCTCTACCCGCACGAGGGATCTCGGTTCCGTGTGTCGAACCGAGACGGTGGTTATGCCTAACTCTCAGCCGAGCCCGTCGTCACACTCAGTGGCGACCGAAAGTGTGGTCGCCGATGTCGTGGAAGGGGCAGCAGCCTGAGATGTGCGGAATCGCCGGATACAGCCTGAGCGCGTCCAGCCGCGTCGATCGGACGCTCGCGGCGCAGGCGCTTCTCGCGGGAATCGCGGAGCGCGGCGACGACGCGGTCGGCTACGCCTACGTCCCGCCGGCCGGGGGGATCGCGATCCACAAGCAGCGCTCCGGCGCGAGCGCCCTCCTCGAGCAGGTCGTGCTCCCGACTAGCGCAAGCGAGGTTTTGGTTCACGTGCGCGACTACACGAAAGGTCACCCGCAGATCGAGGCGAACAACCATCCGATCCGCCATGGCTCGGTGGTCGGCGTCCACAACGGAATCATCTTCAACGATGACGAGCTGATGGCCTCACACGGCTTCGAGCGCGCAGAGCCGCAGATGACCGTCGACTCCGAGGCGATCTTCGCGCTCGCGGAGTCGTCCGGCGGTCACGCGAAGGCTCTCGAGGAGCTGCGCGGCTCGATGGCGACGGCCTGGCTGGACGAGCGCCGCCCGGGCACGGTCTTTCTCGCCCGCGGTGTCGGCCGGCCTCTCTGGATCGGGACCGGCCGAGAGGAAAGCTTCTTCGCATCGACGAAGCAGGCTCTCGAGGTCGCCGAGCGCTTCCTCGATCTCAAGCTGCGCAAGCGAGAGGTCGGTGAGGGCAGGCTCGTCGCCATCGCCGACGGACGCGAGCTGGCGCGCGAGCGTTTCAAGCCCGACCGCAACTTCGAGGAGAGCTCCCTGCCGGCGGTCCGAGCACCACATGAGGGCGCGTTCTGCCTCCAGCGGCTCGCCGCGCTCGCTGCGATCTAACTATTCGAGCCGACCGTCGCCGCCCACGGCGGTGCCCACTGCCGCCAGGCGCTCGCTGATCAGGAACTGGAATGTCGACCACGCCCCTTTTCGGCCCTCGAACATGCGGTAGATCTGCCATTCGGTGAGCATCGTCTCGTCCTGGCGCCGCGCGTCGGCCCAGTCGGCGAACTTGGGAAGTCGCCCGAGCGAGCGAGCGAGCTCCACGCCCTGCTCCAGCGCCCGCTCCAGCCTCTCCTCCCCCACCGGGACGTCGAACCCAGCCTCGCGCAGGGCGCTCGCAAGCGAGCCGAACGTGTGCCAGTAGAGCGACTTCGAAGGCATTCGCCCGCGGTGCTCCTCGATGTCCCGGGCTGTGGGGATGCGGCCCAGCTCGTCCCCCAGGCCCTTCAGAAGCTCGAGCAGCTCCTCCCGCGTCGCGAACCGACGCGGTACGAGCCCTGCCTTGCGCTTGGCCTCGTTCCAGCTCCCGAAGTGCTCGATCACCGTCTGTGGATGGACGTTCGTCTCGGGATCGCCCGCGAACTCGCGCATCGTCGGGGAACGCCCGAGCCGTTCGGCTGAGGCGCTCAGCTCGGCGAGGATCTGCTCGTCCGAGTAGCGCTTGCGGATGCCGGCCTGGAAGGCCTCGAGCGCCTTCCGGTCGATGCCCGCGAGCGCACGGTACTGGGGCCGGCGAGACATCGTGATCTGAAATAAGAATAGAGCAATTGCTCCCGCATGCAACTTCCGGGCTAGCGTTTGCGCGATTCTGCTAGAAAGGCCGTGCTAGGAGGCGACGAGCACGCGCGGGCGCGTTTCGTCGTCGAGGCCTTCGAGCGGGAGGATCCGCTCCAGGGCGGCCACGCAGCGCGGGCAGAACTGGGTTCCCGCCGCGCGACGGAGCTCGTCGAGCGCCTCCGTGGCGGGACGGGCGGCCCGGTAGATGCGGGTGGTGAGCATCGAGTCGAGCGCGTCGGCGACGTGGATGATCCGCGCGCCGAGCGGGATCTCCTCCCCCTTGAGGCAGTCGGGATAGCCGGTTCCGTCGAAGCGCTCGTGGTGGTGCCGGATCGCCGGGACCGCGTCGTTCAGGAAGCCGAGGCGGTCGATGATGCGCGCGCCTTCGTCCGCGTGGCGCTGCATGAGCTCCCACTCCTCCTCGGTCAGGCTCGCCGGCTTGAGCAGGATCGCGTCCGGGATCGCGAGCTTGCCGATGTCGTGGAAGAGGGCCGCGTGCCCGAGGAGATCGAGCTCCGCCTGCGAGAGGCCGAGCTCGCGGCCGATCGCAAGCGCGAGCTGCTGCACCCGGCGCGAGTGGCCGGCGGTGTACGCGTCCCGCGCGTCCACCGTCGCAGACAGGCTCTCCATGGCCGCGGTCGAGCGCTCCCTGAGCAGCTTGTTCGCGTGCTCGAGGGAGACGTTCTGGGTCTGGATCGTCTCGGCTGCCTGGCGCAGCTTCTGCGCGCTCCGCTGTGTATGGCGCAGGTAGGCCTCCTGAGTCTTGCGCATCAGGAGCAACGGCACCGCGAAGACCGCGAGAGCCCACAGCCCCGTGGCGTCGTAGCCGACCCAGATCACGCCGCCGATGAAGCCGTAGACGAGGTAGTGCATCGCCAACCACGCGAACCGCTCTCTGAAGACCGCCCACCAGCGCTCGTGACCCTCGATCGCCACGGCGAGGCTGAGCAGGCCCATGTTGACGGCGAAGTAGCTGGCGCCCGCGCCGATCCCGGCCACCACGTAGACCATCCGGCCGAGGTCGCCGTCGAAGCCTGCGCTGAAGACACTGGCGGCCGCGAGCGAGGCGAGAGACAGTGTCCCGACGTTGAAGAGCACGTAGTGGAGCGGGCCCCTGCGGGCGCTCCACTCCACCGCCGCCGTCGTGATCGCCAGTGGGAGCGCGGCACGCGGGCCGAACAGCGCAGCGCCGGCCAGCGCGCCGACGGCGCTGACGGAGATCGAGCCGTCGTCTACTTCGAGGGCGAGCGCCTGGCCCGCTCCGACGAGGGCCACGATCGCCAGGAGCCCGATCCAGTCCGTGCTCGTGCCGAAGAACGCGCCCAGCAGGCCTGCGGCCACCCCGACGAAGCTGACCACGCCGACGAAGGCGGCGAGCCGCGGCGAGAGGGACAGGAAGCGCGGACCGTGCATCGCATGCGGCCGCGGATGGCGCCGCTCGTGGGCCGGGCCCGCATCGACGGCGGGCGGAAGCGGGGCGACATGGTCGCCCTCCTCCGGCACGGCCACGAGCCGGCCCTGGCGCTTCTCCGGCATGAGCAATGGCTCCGAGCTCGCGTCGAGTACGCGGTTCCGCCCCTGGAGCTTGGCGCGGTAGACCGCGAGATCCGCCTGGTGGATCAGCTCGTTTGCATCCGCTCCGTCGCGCGGGTAGCCGGCGATGCCGATCGAGATCGTCGCCCGGATCGGCTCGCTCGAGGTCTCGACGTCGAACGAGCTGGCGGCGACCGTGCGCCGGATCCGCTCGGCGATCTCGAAGGCCTGCTCCGGCGGTGTCTCGGGGAGCAAGATCGCGAACTCCTCGCCGCCGAATCTCGCCGGGACGTCGTAGTGGCGCAACTGCGCGCGGAAGACCTCGGCGATGCCCTGGAGTACGGCATCGCCCGCCAGGTGCCCATACGTGTTGTTGATGTCGCGCAGGAGGTCGAGGTCGGCCATCACGAGCGAGAGCGGTCGCTCGAAGCGCTCCGCCCGCACGAGCTCCTCGTTCAGCGCGACCGCGAAATGGCGGGCGTTGAAGAGGCCGGTCTTGGGATCGACGCGCGCCTCCTCCTGGAGCTGCGGCACCGAGAGCGAGCGGTGGATGAGGAGCAACGGTGCGACCGCGAAGGGGATCAGCCACGGGTTCCAGGCCCAGAAGGCGGCCATCGCGACGCCCAGCATCGCGAGCACGAGGTCGGTCGAGAGGCTCGGGAACGAAAAGAGCCCCGACTCGCGGATCGAGTGACCTCGTGCGAGGTGCAGCATCGGCGCCATCAGCGCGTGGTTGACGATCACGATCGCAGCGGCGGCGGCAAAGCCCGCGAGCGCGTAGTCGACGTCGCTACCCGAGCCGAGCCGGAGGATCCCGTGGAAGCTCGCGTACGCCGCCAGGATCGCCAGCGTCCAGTTGCAGATGTTGAAGATCTGGATGTACCAGGCGCTGCGGTTCTTCAGCCACTCCGGAATGTGCTGGATCAAGCCCATCAGCGCGACGAGCTCCGGCGGGAGCAACATCGCAGCCGGGATGAGGAAGACGATCGTCGTGTGGTACGACTGGTTCCGGGGCGTGCGTACCACGAACAGCTGCGCCACCGCGGCGATCACGCCGAGGATGACGAAGGTGGCCCACCCGTGCGTGTCCGGGTTCAGGCGCGCCAGCAGTGGAACAACCGCGAAGGCGGTCGCGAGGGCCACCACGACGAAGTACGCCGTGGCCTTGGCGGCGAGCTTGGGCGCGCCGGGGCCGACGCCGGTCTCGACGTCCTGGAGGATCGGGCTCGGGACCGCGCTCACGCCGTCCCCTCCCCCATCGGTCTCAGGTCGATGCTCCTCATCGCCTGCTGGTCGTCTCCTAACTCCCGCGCGAGCGCGGGGCCGCACAAACAGAAACTTCTGCTGGGTGGCGAAACACGCAGAGATGGATCACCACAATTGGAAGCTACGTCCCCCAGGCGGGGGTCACATCCCCCTTTTTCGGTACGGCCCCAATATCCCCCAAAAGAGGGAGAGGCCGGGATACCCTCCCGGCCCCTCCGCCGCGTCTACCGATTCCCTGGGCCGCTAGGGACCGGGAACCGTCCCGTCCGTCGATGAGCTTGTCGAATTCGTGTCGTCGAGGGCGCTTGCGACCGCCGCCGGCAGCGTGTCCCCGGGGGGTGCGATGTTCGGATCGGCCAGGACCGCGGCTGCCTGCTCCGGGGTGAGCTCGTACCCGTTCGGGTCGCCGCTCGCGTCACCCTCGGCCGCGTCCTCGTACGAGGTGTCGTTCCAGGACACGTCGGCCCAGGAGACATCCGCCCAGGAGACATCCGCCCAGGAAACGTCGCTCCAGGACACATCCGCCCAGGAGACGTCGTTCCAGGACACGTCTGCCCAGGAGACCGAGTCCCACGAGACCGAGTCCCAGGAGACGCTGCTCTTGGCCGCGTCGTACCAGCTGACGCTGTCGAAGGTCTTGCCGCCGCCGAGGAGGTCGCTGACGAGGAACCTGCCGAGCGCCTTGTTCGGGTTCGGTGGGTAGTTCGTGAAGGCGAGGTAGTTCATCTGGATCTCGCCCACGCCCACCGAGCCAACCGGTGCGTTGGGCACCGGCTTGGCCGACAACATCAGCGCGCCCTTGACCTGGTCCGGCGTGAAGTTCGGATGGGCGGCCAGGATCTGGGCGGCCGCCGCCGCGACCACCGGGGCCGAGAACGAGGTGCCCGAGAGCTGGATGTAGCCGGGCGCGGTGACCTTGTCCGGCCGCTCGGCGACGAGCGACGAGTTGCCGGGCACCGGACCGACCATGTACCGGCCGGGCGCCGCTACATCCGGCTTCGCGAACCCGTCGAGGGTGTAGCCCCACGCCGACCACGGTGCCGGGGTGTCGTCGTAGCGGCTCGTGGTCCCGCCCATGTCGATCGCGCCGACGGTCATCACGAACGGATCGTTGCCGGGCGCGTACGGAACCCCGCTCGGCCCGTCGGCCTTGCCGTAGTTGCCGGCAGCTGCGACGACGAACACGTTGTTGAACCAGAGCTTCTCGACCGCCCTGTCCAGCGGGTCGCGGATGAAGTTGCTCGCGGTCGCCGAGTGCAGCGAGAAGTTCGCGATCCGGATGTTGTACTTGTCCTTGTTGGCCAGGATCCACTGGCAGGAAGCGATCACGTCGCTCGTCCGGGCGACACCGTAGTCGTCCATGACGTCGAGCGAGACCAACTTCGCCTGCGGGGTGCCGCCGGTGTAGCCGTCGGCGCCGCCAGCGGCGATGCCGGCCACGAACGTGCCGTGACCCCGCCCGTCACCGGCCGAGTTGTCGGGCAGCGTGCTGAAGTTCACCTGCGCAAGCAGGCGGTTGCCGAAGTCGGCTCGACCGGGCTCGATACCCGAGTCCACGACGGCGATCGTCGGGACCGAGGCCGGCGCCGGGGCGTTCCAGCCACTCCAACGATTCGCGAGCCCGACCGCGTACGGCCAGAGCTGGGTCGAGCTGTAGCCGCTGACATGGACGGGCGCGTCCGGCGTGATGGTCAGTCCCTTCAAGTCCCGGAGCTTGTGAATCAACTTCGCCGGGATCGTCATCGCCACGCCGTCGACGAGGTCCAGCTGCCGGCTCGGCGTGAGGTCCGACTTCTTCAGGAACTGGATGAACTTCCGCTGGCCGGGATCGAAGGTCTCGTCGGTCTGGACGATCACCGAGACCATCGTGTTCGGGTTGCCCTTCGCCCGCTGGGCCAGCACCGGGGCGAGGTAGCTGTGCTCGAGATCGAGCCTGTTCTTGCCTCCAGGGGAGCTTGCTGCGAGCGGAACGCTGATGGCCAGCATCGCCGCAAGCGCGGTCAATGCTCCTCGCCCGCCCTTGCCCCAGAGAGCGTTCGACCGAGACTCGCCCCCACGGTTCCCCGTGCCCCAGAGCGCGCTCGACCGCGTCTCTCCTCGATTGCCGCCGTTCATCCGCACCGTCCGCTCTCCTTTCCGCGCCCTCTGCGCGGGCCGCATGTCTGACTGACCGCAACGGCGACGCCTGCCGACCGCTGTAAGAACCTGCCGGAACCTAGGCGGCGGCACCCCTTCGCTACATCCCCCGGGAGGGTGAGCTCCTGGAAAGTTCCCTCGAACGAGTGAGGCGGTAGCGTGCGGCCCGTGCGCCTCCCGCTTCCCCTCTCGGCCGAGATCCTGCTCGCGCGCGCGGCGGCTTCCCTCTCCCGCGTCGTCGGTGCCGGGGGAGGCACGACAGTTCCGGGGAAGCTGCTCTGGAAGCTCGATCCGGGCGCCGTCGACCGCCTCGCCGCCCGTCTTCCCCGAGGGTCGGCGCTCATCTCGGCGACGAACGGAAAGACGACGACCGCGGCGATGGCGGCGCGCATCCTCGCGCCGTCTGCGCGACTTGCTCACAACCGCTCGGGCGCGAACCTGGTCTCCGGAGTCGCTTCGACCCTGCTCGCCGCACGCGGTGCGGAGCTGGGTCTCTTCGAGGTGGACGAGGCCGCGCTGCCGGAGGTGGCCCGGAGGCTTCGCCCTCGGGCCGTCCTCCTCGGGAACCTCTTTCGCGACCAGCTCGACCGCTACGGCGAGCTGGAGCTGCTGGCGGGGCGCTGGCGCGAAACGGTGCGGGAGCTGCCTTCGGAAGCGAGCCTGGTCGTGAACGGAGACGACCCTCAGGTCGGCGACCTGGCGAAAGAGCGGCCCGGCTCTACAGTCTTCGGGCTGGACGATCCACGGCACGCCTCGGCCGAGCTCCAGCACGCGGCGGACTCGAAGTGGTGCGTCCGCTGCGGGACTCCGTACGCGTACGCGGCGGCGTACATCGGCCATCTCGGCGACTACCGCTGCCCCGCCTGCGGCCACGCAAGGCCGCCGCTCGACGTGCTCGCGCGCGAGATCGAGCTGAACGGCCTCGACAGTGCCTCATTCCAGCTCGTGACCCCCGAGGGCACGCGTCCGGTCGAGCTCGGCGTTCCCGGCCTCTACAACGTGTACAACGCGCTCGCAGCCGCGTCCCTGGCTCGTGCGCTCGAGGCGTCGTTGGACGCAATTCAGGCCGGTTTGCAGGGCTTTTCGGCGGCCTTCGGCCGGTTCGAGCGGATCGAGATCGGCGAACGCTCCCTGCTTACCCTGCTGGTCAAGAACCCTGCGGGTGCAAACGAGGTCGTGCGAACGCTCCTGTCCGGGACGCCGCCAAAGCTCCTCCTGGTGGCGCTGAACGACGAGATCGCCGACGGGCGCGACGTCTCTTGGATCTGGGATGTCGACTTCGAGCCCTTGCTCGGAGGGCTCGAGCGCCTGGTCGCGAGCGGCGAGCGGGCGGCCGAGCTGGCGCTGCGCTTCAAGTACGCCGGCCTGCCCGCCGACGCGATCGAGGTCGTTTCCTCGCTCGACGAGGCGCTCGACCGCGGCCTCGAGCTGACCCCGGCGCGCGGCGAGCTCGTCGCGCTCCCGACCTATACGGCGATGCTCAGGCTGCGCGACCTCGTGGCCCGGCGCGGCTTCGTCAAGCCCTACTGGGAGGCCGCCGCGTGAGCGGCGGCGTGAAGATCATCGTCGGCCACCTCTTCCCCGACTACCTGAACATCTACGCCGACCGGGGGAACATGGCGGTACTGGAGCGCCGGGCCGCCTGGCGGGGCCACGAGCTCGAGGTGCTTCCGCTCGGTGCCGGTGCCGAGATCCGGCCCGGCGTGCACGACCTCTTCTACGTGGGGGGCGGCCAGGATCGCGAGCAGGAGCTGATCGCGCCGGCCCTCGCCGAAATGGGCGACGCGCTCCGGGGGGCCGTGGCCGGGGGCGCCGCCGCGCTCGCGGTCTGTGGCGGGTACCAGCTTTTCGGGCGCTCCTACCGCGACCAGAGCGGTGACGAGCTACCCGGGGCGGGGCTTCTCCCGCTCCACACGGTCGCCGGCCAGCGCCGGATGATCGGCGACGTGCTACTCGAGTGCGAGCTCGTTCCCGGCCAGCCGCGCTCGCTCGCAGGATTCGAGAACCACGCCGGCCGCACGTACCTCGACGAGGGAGCCGACCCGCTCGGTCGCGTCCTCGCCGGGTTCGGCAACGACGGAGCGAGCGGGTACGAAGGCTGCCGCGCGGGCCGCGTGATCGGGACCTACCTCCATGGTCCCCTGCTTCCGCGCAACCCATGGCTCGCCGACTGGCTGCTGGCGCAGGCCCTGGGGCACCGCACGGGCGAGGTGCCCCAGCTAGATCCACTCGAGGACGAACTCGAAGGAGAGGCGCATACCGTCTCCGCCGACCGCGCTCGAAACAGAGGCGGACGCTACTAGGAACATCAATCGAAACGGGAGCAAGCACTCAGGAACCTCCTCCCTCGTACGTCGTCATGCTCCGAAGCGGGCCTGACTTACGAGGGCTCAGCGGGCCCAGAGGGCGCCGAGGTAGACCGCGGGGTCGCCGGGCGTCCAGCGTTGGAGGAAGCGCTGGATCGGCGGGTGCAGCACGACCTCGTCGAGCTCGTCGGCGCCGAAGAGCCGGTGCCCGCGCACGGCTGCGTCCTGCGAGGTCACCGCCTCGAGCGAGCGCTGGCCCAGGTCGCCCGCGAAGATGATGTGGACGACGTGCTTCGCCGCGAAGCTGCGCACGGGCGCGATCGAGTCGGCGATCGCAACCGGCCCCTCGACGGGCACCTCGTCCTCGATCCCGACCTCCTCCCGGAGCTCGCGGTGGAGGGCGTCGACCAGGCTCTCGCCCGAGTTCACCCCGCCGCCCGGGAGGAGCCAGTACTCGCGGCCGCCCTTCTCGTGCCGACACAGCAGGATGCTCCCCTGCCAGCGCAGGATCGCCGAGACCCGGATGCGAGGCTCCATCATGCGCGCTGCCCAGGCGCCGCTAGCGGCGCCGCCCTCAGCGCGTGCGGGCCCTGCCCGGACGCGCGTCTGAAGTGAACTGTCGATCCGTTCATGGTCAACCGGTACGGCTCGACGAGCCGAAGCCGCGCACGCCGCGCTCGCTCTCCGGGAGCTCCTCCACCTCGGCGAGCTCGAGCTCGGGCACGGGAAGAACGACGAGCTGGGCGACCCGCATGCCGGGCTCGACCACGAAGGGCTCGCGCGCATCCGTGTTGAGCAGGACGACCCGGATCTCGCCGCGGTAGCCGGAATCGACCAGGCCGGGGGCGTTGACGACGGTGATCCCGTGGCGAGCCGCGAGCCCCGAGCGAGGCTGGACGAAGCCCGCGAAACCCTCGGGTATGGCGACCGCAAGCCCCGTGCCGACGACGGCCCGCTCCCCCGGTCCGAGCTCGTGCCGCTCGCAGGCGGCGAGATCGAGGCCGGCATCACTCGTGTAGGCGCGCTCGGGCAGGATCGCGTCCGGGCGCAGACGGCGGATCGACAGCTCGATCACGCGCTCGACCGCGCGGGGGCCTCGGACTCGCGCGGTTCGACGATCAGGTACGGCGCGAAGCGTCGCACCTCCCTGCGCGGCAGGCGCGCGCGTACGAAAACCCCTTCCGGCCGGTCGGCGCGCTCATCCACCGGAGCGCCCAGCGCGTACAGCTCGGCGAGCCGGGCACCCTCGTCGTACGGAATCAGCAGCCGGACCGCCTCGAACCGCTCTCCGAAGCGCTCGGCGATCCGGTGTCGCAGCTCGTCCAGGCCCTCCCCCGTGCGCGCGGAGACCTGGAGGGCGTCCGGGAAGCGGTTGCCCAGGCGCTTGCGCCGAAGCGGGTCGGCCGCGTCGATCTTGTTCAGCACGAGCTCGATCGGCAGCTCGCGGGCGCCGATCTCGCCGAGGACCGCATCCACGGCGGCGAGCATTTCGTCGAGCTCGGCGTCGGAGACCGAGGCGTCGGCGACGTGGAGCACGAGGTCGGCGACGAGCGTCTCTTCGAGCGTCGCCGCGAAGCCCTCAACCAGCTGGTGCGGGAGACGCCGGATGAAGCCGACGGTGTCGGTAACGAGGTAACGGCGTCCCTCGACCTCGAATGAACGCGTGGTCGGGTCGAGCGTCTCGAACAGGCGGTCGTTGACGGACACGCCCGCCTCCGTGAGCGCGTTGAGGAGCGTCGACTTGCCGACGTTCGTGTACCCGGCCAGCGCGATCGTCGGCGTCTCGGAGCGCCGCCGCGACTTGCGCCGCGTCGCACGCTGCTTCGCCAGCGTCCGCAGCCGCTGGCGCAGCAGCGTGACCCTGCGCCGCGCGAGCCGCCGATCCGTCTCGAGCTGGCTCTCGCCCGGGCCCCGGGTGCCAACGCCGCCCCCGAGCCGCTCGAGGTGCTGCCAGAGGCCTCGCATGCGCGGGAGGTTGTACTCCAGCTGCGCCAGCTCGACCTGGAGCTTGCCCTCGGCGCTGACGGCATGCTGGGCGAAGATGTCGAGGATCAGCTGGGTACGGTCGACCACGCGCGCCTGAAGAGCGTCCTCGAGCTGGCGCTGCTGCACCGGCGAGAGCTCGTCGTCCACGATCAGCGACTCTGCCCCCGACTGCGGGAACGCCTCCTTCAGCTCGGCAAGCTTCCCTTTGCCGACGTAGGTCCGCGGGTCGGGCCGCGAACGCTGCTGCACGAGCTCCGCTATGGGCTCGACGCCCGCCGTGCGGGCAAGCTCCCGCAGCTCGGCGAGCTCGACCGCGGAGTCCGACCCTTTCGGGGGCGCTGCGAGGACGAACCCGCGCTCGGGCTCTGCGCCCGGCGCCGGATCGGGCTGGCGGGTCGTCACGCCGTGATTATGCCGCTCCGAAGCGAGCTCTCGATCCGGCGCACGGCCTCTTCGAGCCGTTTGTCGGGCACGGTCAGCGAGATCCGGAAGAAACCCTCGCCGCTCGGGCCGTAGGCAGGCCCGGGCGAGACGAGCACGCCGGCCTGCTCGAGCACGAGCTGGGTGAACGATTCCGACGTGTGGCCGCCGGGCACCCGCACCCAGAAGTACGGGGTCGCCTTCGGCGCAGTCACCTCGAGCCCGATCGCCGTCAGCCCCTCGGCGACGAGATCTCGCCGGCGCCGGTAGATCTCCGACATCTCGCCTGGAAAGTCACGGGCCTCGGTGAGCGCCGCCACCGTAGCGCGCTGAACCGCCTCGAACATCCCCGAGTCGAGGTTCGTCTTCAGCTGCCGGTAGCGTTCGACCACCTCGGGGTTGCCGGCGACGAGCCCCGACCGCCAGCCGGTCATGTTCCAGCCCTTGGAGAGCGAGAAGATCTCGACGCCGACGTCCTTCGCCCCCGGGGTCTCGAGGAAGCTCGGAGCGCGGTAGCCATCGAAGCAGATCTCCGAGTAGGCGTTGTCGTGCACCACGACCACGTCGTTGGCGCGCGCGAAGTCGACTGCCAGCTCGAAGTAACCGGGTTGCGTCACGGCTCCGGTCGGGTTGTTCGGGTAGTTGAGGTAGAGGACGTTCGCGCGCCCGACCAGAGCAACCGGAATCGCGTCCAGCTCGGGTAGGAAGGCGTTCTCCTCCGTGAGCGGAAGGTAGTGGAGCTGCGCGCCGGCGAAGAGGGGACCTGAGGTGTACGGCGGATATCCGGGGTCCGGTGCGAGCGCGACATCACCCGGGTCGAGCAGGGCGAGTGCCACGTGCCCGACCGCTTCCTTCCCGCCCAGGGCGGGCACGATCTCCGCGGCCGGATCGAGTTCGACGCCGAAGCGGTCGCGGTAGAACGCCGCCGCAGCCTCCCGCAGCTCGTGCGAGCCGTGGTTCGTCGGATACTGGTGCGTTGCGGCGTCGCGGGCTCCGGCGATCAGCGCTTCCACCACCGGCTCTGGTGTCGGCAGGTCGGGATCGCCGATCCCGAGGCTGATCACGTCCACGCCCTCCCGCTGCTTCTCCGCGAGCTTGCGCTCGAGCTCCGCGAACAGGTACGGGGGCACTGCGTCCAGGCGCCGCGCGAACCTCACAACGTGAACTCCTGTGAGAGCTCGACGAGGCAGATCTCCTCGGCCGGCCCGGTTAGGCGCGCGCGGCCTTCGGCGAGCTCGACCCGGAGGTTCCCGCCCGCGAGGTGCACCGTCACCGGGCTCTCGCACCACCCGTTCGCGACGGCGGCCGCGCTGGCTGCGACGGCGCTCGTGCCCGAGGAGAGCGTCTCCCCCGCGCCGCGCTCCCAGACGCCGACGCGCAGGTCGTGCCGACCCTCGACGGCGACGAGCTGCACGTTCGTGCGGTTCGGGAAGCGCGGATGGCGCTCGAGGAGCGGCCCGAGGCGCAGAAGGTCGCCGCGCTTCGGCTCGCGGCGGACGACGGCGTGTGGGTTGCCGACCGACACCGGCGTCAGCTCGACCTGCTCGCCTCCGACGTCCAGCACCTCCGGCCCGGCGACCTCGACCGGCCCCATCGCCGTCTCCACCTCCCGCTCGCCGTGCACGTGCGCCGTCATCTCGCGCGGCCCGACCCGCACGCGAACCTCGGCGGCGTCCGCGCGGCGTGCGAGCCAGCGCGCCGCGATGCGGACGCCGTTGCCCGAGAGCTCGGCCGTCGACCCGTCGGGGTTCCAGA
>DATAOV010000105.1:0-3227 GCA_036265535.1 Gaiellaceae bacterium
CGCGAGCTCGGCCACGCGCTGCTCGGTCTCGGTCAGCTCGTCGGATGCTGGCGCGCGACCACTGATCCGCTTCAGCTCGGCACGGGCCTTCTCCGCCCAGAGGCGGGCGCCCAGCTCCTCGAAGATCGCAAGCGCTGCCTCGAGCGCCTCGCGGGCGGCCTTCTTCTGCTGCGCCTGCCGGCGCACCATGCCGAGACAGAGAAGGGTGCGGCCACGCTCGAACGGGTAGGGATGTCTCTCAAGCTCGGCGAGTGCACCCTCGAGCGCCGCCGACGCCTCCTGGGCGTCGCCCTCCGCAGCGGCCAGCAGACCGCGGCAGCGCGCAGCGGCAGCAATGGCCCACGGACTGCCGAGCCCTCGCGCCTGGAGCTCGTAGTGATCGAGGTAGGCGCGGGCCTGCTCCAGCTCGCCCACGGCGACGAGCGTCTCGACCGTGTCCGACCATACGGGGGCTGTCGGGTCGTTCATCCCTCTCGCGAGCAGCCGTCCAGGAAGCTCCCGCAGACAGTCCGCGGCCGACTCGAGGTGCCCGACCGCGAGCTCGAGCCGGCCGAGCGTCCCGAGGCTGGCGATGGTGTAGAAGTCACTCGAACTCGCCTCGGTGGTGGCGAGACTTTCCTCGATCGTGCTGCGCGCTTGCTCGACGAGTCCCAGGTCTGCCTCGACGAGCGCCTTCATACGTCCCACCCACAGGCGCCCATGTGTGTGTTGTGTCTGCATGGCGAGCTCGTGCGCCGTGGTGGCGAGGTCGAACGACTGCTGCCAGCGACCGGCGAGCCATTCGAGCAGACTCAGAAGCCAGAGAGCCTGCCCACGCGTGCCTTCATCTCCGCGCGCCGCAGCCTCCGCCTCGATCTCCTCGAGCACGGCGCGAGGCCGTTCGATCTCACCGAGACGCAACCGGAGCCGAGCAAGCACGTAACGCGGGCTTTCCGCGTACTCCAGCGCGAGCCCCAGCCGCTCCTCGATCTCCTCACCCCGCTCGAGATGCTCGAGGAGACCTGGAGTGATTTCGGCGCTACGCGACTCCGCGAGCCCGATATGCGCGATTGCGCCGGCGAGCAAGGTGGGGTCGCCGGCACGCTCAGCCTTCTCCAGCGCCGCGCTGGCGTCGGCGCGCGCCTCGCCGACGTCGCCGCTTCCGAGCAAGTGCAGCCCACTCCGGAAGGCCAGGATCCGGGCCGAGCGCTCATCGTCACCCGCCGCCTCGACCAGCGCCTCGTCGCAGAGCTCGACCAGCTTAGGGATGCCGATTCCGAACGTGGAGGCAAGTGCGAAGAGAACGTCTGCCCGCTCCACGCCCGGCGGCGCCTCCTCGAGAAGCGATTCGAGCAAGGTGACCGCCCTATCCGTGTCTCCGGCGAGACGGTGGAAGTTCCCGGCCCGCAAGAGACGCTGTCGCACGAGCGCGGGATCGTCTAACGTGAGTTCGGCGGCGAGCTCGGAGAGCTCGGCCGCAGCAGCGGTGGCCCCACGCGCGGCTGCATGCTCTGCAGCCGAATCGAGCTCGGCGGCGACGGCGGCGTCGGGGCCCTCGGCCGCCAGAGCCAGGTGCCGCGCCCGCTCCTCGACGTCCGACACCGCTCCGGCCAGCGTCTGGTGAACGGCGCGACGCTTCCACGACGGCGCCTGCTCGTAGCAGATCGAGGCGAGCAAGGGGTGTGCGAAGCGAATCAGCGAGTCGTCGAGCTCGACGACCCCCTCGCCCACAGCGGCCTCCAGCGCTCCCAGGACGCGCTCCAGGTCGCCGTGGGCAAGCGCCACCAGCTCCACCGTCGGCCGGGCGAGCGCGGCGACCTGCAGCAGGACGTCGAGAGTCTCACCGGGAAGACGGGCGAGGCGGCCGCCGAGCGCCTCGTGCAGGCTCTCGGGCACTCTCAACGCCTGACCCGCCGCCGGCCGTGTGCCCGTGCGGACAAGCTCACGCCCGAGCTCGAGCGCGAAGAACGGGTTGCCCGCCGTCGCCTCGTGCACCCGGGCAAGCTCGGGCCGCGTCAGCTCGAGCCCCAGCCGCTCCTTGAGCAGGCTGTAGACCGCGCCGAGGCTGAGCGGGCCTATCGAGAGCTGGGTTAGCTGAGGCTCGGAGAAGGAGCGCCCGAGTTCGACCGGGCTCTCGACCTCCGGTCTGGACGTCGCCAACACCCCGAGCGGCTCCTCGCGCAGGCGCCGGAGAGCGATCTGAAGCACCCCCGCAGAGGCCGGGTCGAGCCATTGGAGGTCGTCGAGGGCGACCAGCACCGGACCTTGCTCGGCTAGAGCGTGGAGCAGGTCGAGCACGGCCAGCCCGATCGCGTGGGCATCGGGAGCCATATCGCCCGGCTCGACCCGCAGGAGAGCGATCTCGAGCGCCCGCCGACGTGGCGGCAGCAGCTCGGCTGCGACCTCGTCGAAGACGGGTGCCAGCAGCTCCGAGAGTCCGGCGAACGAGAGGGAGGCCTCTGCCTCGACCCCTCGGCAGGTCAGCACACAGCCGAAGCGGCCTCGGGCCTCCTCGACGCCTTCGCCCCAAAGAACCGTCTTCCCGATCCCCGGCTCGCCGGAGAGGACGAGCGCGCGCGGGCCCTGCTCGGCTTCGGCAAGAAAGGCCTGGATCGCGCCAAGCTCCTGCTCACGGCCGATAACCGTCTGCGCCATCTGCTCGCATGGATTGTCTCGTTCGTGCGGAGCGAAAGCGAACCCCGGCGGCCTCGTGCGGTGGTAACGAGCGCCTGAGGCCAATATGATCGGCGACCTGCGCGGGGCCGAATGTGGCCGAAACGGCCCGCTACTAACCGGAGGTGCGCGATGGCGACCATGCTGACCCCGGAGCTCTCCGAGGAGGCGCTCGAGTCCTTCAAGACGGCACTGGAGCCGGAGGCCGTGCTCACGGACGAGAACGAGCTGCGGGGGTTCCGAGACCCGTTCGCGTTCTCGACCTGGGACGACTACACGGCCTCGGCCGTGCTGATGCCCACGACGGTCGAGGAGATCCAGGCGATCGTTCGGATCGCGAACGCGCACAAGGTGCGCCTCTGGACGCACGGCGCCGGCATGAACAACGGCTACGGCGGCCCGGCGCCGCGCCTGAACGGCTCGGTCATCCTCAGCCTACGGAAGATGAACCGCGTGCTCGAGATCGACGAGGAATGCGCCTATGCCGTCGTCGAGCCGGGAGTCCGCTGGTTCGATCTCTACGACGCGATCAAGGCAGGCGGGCACAAGCTGATGGCCTCGATTCCGGACCTCGG
>DATAOV010000106.1:0-7659 GCA_036265535.1 Gaiellaceae bacterium
AAGGTGATCGCCGAACGCATCGCTCCCGGCGACGTGAATCGGACCGTCTCGCCCGCGGCGCCGCTCCGGGAGATTCTCCGCCGGCCCGGCGTGCTCCCGGCGATGCTGGCGGCGATCGCCAGCTTCGGCGTCATGGTCTCCGTGATGAACCTGACCGGCTTCGTCGTCGTCAACCATCACCACCACTCGCAGCAGTCGGTGTTCCCGATCATCGGCGCTCACGTCCTCGGGATGTACGCGCTCGTGCTCGTCATCGGGACGCTGATCGACCGGATCGGCCGCGGTCCCGCACTCGCCGGGGGACTGTTCATCATGGCCCTCTCCTGCGCGGGCCTGATCTGGGCCGAGAGCGTCCCGTTCACGGCGCTCCTGCTGTTCGGGCTCGGCATCGGCTGGAACCTCTCGTTCGTGGCCGCGACGGCTCAGCTCGCCGATGCGACCAGCCCGGCCGAGCGGGGGAAGCTCCTCGGGCTCAACGACCTGCTGGCCGGGCTCACGGGCGCCGGCCTTGCGCTCCTCGGCGGTGTCGCTCTCGACGTGATCGGCGTCACGGCGCTGGCGCTGGGCGCAACGGCGATCGCGGTGGCGCCCGCGATCTTCCTCGCGAGGCTCAGGCCCGTGCCCCAGGCCGCGGCGTGATCGTTGGTACATCGTTGGTACAATCCCGATCCGGCGGGCCTCGAGCTCGCCGCTTCTATGCAGAAAACGTGGAATGCAAAGCCGGGCGAGATCGAGCGCCACTGGTACGTCGTCGACGCCGAGGGCAAGACCCTGGGCCGACTCGCGACGCGCATCGCCGACACGCTCCGCGGCAAGGGCAAGCCCGAGTACACGCCACACGTAGACACCGGCGACTTCGTCGTCGTCGTGAACGCGGAGAAGATCGCGGTGACCGGCAAGAAGCTCGACGACAAGCTCTACTACCGCCACTCCGGCTATCCGGGCGGGCTCAAGAGCCGGCCGCTGCGCGACGAGCTCGAGCGCCGGCCGACCGAGGTGCTGCGCAAGGCGGTCAAGGGCATGCTGCCTCGGAACCGGCTCGCGCGCGCCCAGATGCGGAAGTTGAAGATCTACGCCGGGCCGGAGCATCCGCACGAGGCCCAGGCTCCGAAGGAACTAGAGGTGACGAGTTGATGGCAGAGCAGGCCCAGTACCAAGGCACCGGCAAGCGGAAGACCTCCGTCGCGCGAGTGATCCTGCGCCCCGGTGACGGGACGACGTGGTTCAACGGGCGCACGATCGAGGCGTACTTCCCGCGCGCCACGCACCGCGAGCTCGCGCTCGCGCCGCTGAAGGTGACGGGAGTCGAGGGGACATTCGACGTCAGGGTCCGGGTGCAGGGGGGCGGGCCCAGCGGCCAGGCGGGCGCCGTCCGCCATGGAATCGCACGCGCCCTCGTCGAGGCCGACCCGGAGCTGCGTGTGCCGCTAAAGCGGGCCGGTTTCCTCACGCGCGACGCGCGCATCGTCGAGCGCAAGAAGGCCGGATTGCACAAGGCGCGCAAGGCGCCGCAGTTCTCCAAGCGGTAGTTGCGCCGCTACTTCGGTACCGACGGTGTCCGGGGGATCGTCGGGGAGGACCTGACGCCCGGGCTCGTGGAACGCCTTGGTCGGGCCGCCACGCTCTGGTCGAAGGGCGGGCGGGTATTCGTCGGTCGCGACACCCGCGCCTCGGGCCCCGAGCTCGAGGAGGCCTTCGCGCGAGGCGTCGTGGCCGCCGGCGGCAACGCCGTTCTCGCTGGGGTGCTGCCGACTCCGGCGGTAGCGCTGCTCGCGCTCGATCTCGCCGCGGTCGTCTCCGCCTCTCACAACCCGCCCGAGTACAACGGGGTCAAGCTCTTCGACCGCGAGGGGCGGAAGCTGACGGACGCCGCCGAGGAGGAGATCGAAGCCCTCTTCGATGCGCCCTTCTCCGGCCCGCAGGGTGAGGTCGATCACGTGACCGTTGCGACCGACAGCTACCTCGAGCACATTGTCGAGCGCTTCGGATCCGATCTCTCGGGGCTGCGGATCGTCGTCGACTGCGCCAACGGCGCTTACGCCAGCATTGCCCCGCAGGCCTTCGAGCGCCTCGGCGCGCAGGTGGCGACGATCGGCTCGGAGCCGGACGGGACGAACATCAACGTCGGCTGTGGCGCAACCGACCTGGCGGCCCTGCAGGCGGCGGTCAGCGGCTCCGACGCCGATCTCGGCGTCGCGTTCGACGGCGACGGCGACCGGATGCTCGCGGTGGACGGGAGCGGTCAGGTGGTCGACGGCGACCAGATCCTCGCGATCCTGATGCTGCACCTCGGCGTCGATCTCATCGCCGTCACCGTGATGGCCAACCTCGGCCTCCACCGCCTGGCGGAGGAGCACGGCATCCGCGTCGTCACGACGAGTGTCGGAGACCGGTATGTGCTCGAAGCGCTCCGCCGGGAGGGCGGGGTCCTCGGCGGGGAGCAGTCCGGCCACATCATCTACCTGCGCGACCACGTCACGGGCGACGGCCTTGCCGCGGCGCTCCTCCTCTGCGGGGCCCTCGAGGGACGCACCTTGGAAGCGGCGGCCGCGGTGATGCCGCGCTACCCCCAGGCGAAGGCGAACATCCGCGTGTCGAGCCGCGAGATCCCGGCGGCGCTCACGAAGGCCGTCGAGCGCCTGAATCAGAGCCTCGACGGCAAAGGTCGTGTGCTGGTGCGAGCTTCCGGGACGGAGCCTGTCATCCGCGTCCTCGCCGAGGCGGAAACGGCTGCTGAAGCCGAAGAAACGTGTGGTACCATCAGCGCTCTCGTTACTCGAGAGCTCGGCTGACCGGACCCGACGCAGGGCCGGGGGAGCGGCCGGGCCTTTCGCGTTCTTAAGGGAGGTTTCGGCGTGTGCGGGATCATCGGATACGTCGGGCAGAGAGCCTGCAAAGACCTGTTGCTCCAGGGCCTCGAGCGACTCGAGTACCGCGGCTACGACTCGGCCGGGCTCACACTGCTTGAGAACGGCGGGCTCGACTACGTGCGCGTCGTCGGCAACCTCCAGGCGCTGAAGCAAGAGGCCGGCACGAACGGCTCCCCGGCGAAGACCGGGCTCGGCCACACGCGCTGGGCCACCCACGGCGCCGTGACCGAGCAGAACGCGCATCCCCTGACCGGCTGCGACGACGACAAGCTGGCGATCGTCCTCAACGGAATCGTCGAGAACTACCGGGAGCTGAAGGGCTCGCTCGAGGCCGAGGGGCACTCCTTCCACACCGAGACCGACGCCGAGGTCGTGGTGCACCTGATCGAGCGCCACTACGAAGGGAACCTGCTCGAAGCCGTTCGTGGCGCCTACAAGGAGCTCGAGGGCCATTTCGCCTTCGTCGTCATCCACCACGACCACCCCGAGGAGCTCGTCGGCGCACGGCTTCAGTGCCCGCTGCTCGTGGGAGTCGGAAGCGGCGAGATGTTCCTTGCCTCGATGGCCGCGGCGTTCATCGACGAGACCAGGTCGATCCAGCTGATCGAGGACGGCGAAATCGTCTCGATCACCGCCGAAGGCGCCCGCTTCGTCTCGGTCGAGAACGGCGAGCTCGAACGCGAGGTGGTGGAGGTCGACTGGGACATCGAGGCCGCCGAGAAGAGCGGCTACGAGACCTTCATGCTCAAGGAGATCTACGAGCAGCCCGCGGCCGTCGGCGAGACGCTCGGCGACCGGGTTCGTCACGGGCGCCTCGAGCTCGAGGAGATGGGCATGACCGACGACGAGCTCCGCAACCTGCGCCGGATCGTGATCCTTGCCTGCGGCACCGCCTACCACGCGGGCGTCGTCGGCCGCTACGCGATCGAGGAGTGGGCCCGCGTCCCCGTCGAGCCCGATATCGCGAGCGAGTGGCGCTACCGCAACCCGGTGGTGGGCAAGGACACGCTCGTGATCGGGATCTCGCAATCCGGCGAGACCGCCGACACGATCGCGGCGATCCGGCTCGCCCGCGAGAAGGGCGCGCGGACGCTGGCGATCACGAACATGATGGGTTCGCAGATCACCCGCGAGGTCGACTCGGTGCTCTACACGCGCTGCGGCCTCGAGATCGGGGTCGCCGCCTCGAAGACGTTCACCGCCCAGGTCGCGCTCTTCTACCTGATCGCGCTCAAGCTGGCCCAGCTTCGCGGAACGATGGATCCGGACGAGCTGAAGTTCATTCTCGACGAGGTGCACGAGCTCCCGGCCCGCATGGAGACCTTCCTCGACGCCCAGCATCCGATCGAGGAGATCGCCGAGCGCTACTACGACAAGCCGTTCTTCCTCTACCTCGGGCGGCACATCGGCCTGCCGGTCTGCCTCGAGGGCGCGCTCAAGCTGAAGGAGATCGCCTATGTCCCGACCGAGGCCTACTCGGCCGGTGAGATGAAGCACGGGCCGATCGCGCTGCTGGACGAGGACGTGCCGGTGGTCGTCGTAGCGACTGACTCGCATGTCTACGACAAGGTCGTCTCGAACATCCAGGAGACCCGGGCCCGCGGCGCGCACGTGATCGCGATCGCGACCGACGGCAACGAGGACATCCAGCACCACGCGGACGACGTCATCTACGTGCCGCGCACGCCCGCCTTCCTCCAGGCCGTGCTCGCGGTGCTGCCGCTGCAGCTCCTGGCGTACCGGATCGCGCGCCTGCGCGGCCTGAACGTCGACCAGCCGCGTAACCTGGCCAAGACGGTCACAGTCGAGTAGCGCCCGTGGATGCGGGCCAGGTCGCGGCGTTTCTCGGCGTGTCGCTCCTGGTCATCGTCACTCCGGGCCAGGACACGGCGCTGACGATCCGGAACACGCTCGCCGGTGGGCGGCGTGGAGGCATCTTCACGGCGCTCGGCGTCGTGAGTGGGCAGGTGACCTGGGCGCTCGCGGCGAGCGCCGGGCTGGCCGCCTTGCTCGTCGCCTCGCAGCCGGCCTTCACGGCGCTCCGGCTCGCGGGCGCGGCCTACCTCGTCCTGCTCGGCCTGCAACTCCTCGCCGGCGCCCTCCGCGCTCGCCGCGCGGCCCCGCCCACGGCTCCCGCGATGCGGCGTCTCGAGCCCCGGACGGCGTATCGCCAGGGACTGCTGAGCAACCTCGGCAACCCGAAGATCGCCGTCTTCTTCACCAGCCTGCTGCCGCAGTTCGGGGCGACGTTCTGGACGATGCTTCCGCTCGGGCTCTGCTTTGCCGCGCTGACCCTCGTCTGGCTGACGGCATACGCCGTCGCCGTCGCGAAGGCGGCGCACGTTCTGCGGCACCCGAGGGTTCGCCGGGCGCTAGACGCGGTCACGGGCACCGTGCTGGTCGCGTTCGGGGTGCGGCTCGCGGCTGAGCGCTAGCCGCTCGTTATCGTCGGGCAATGGACGTCCTCGACCAGATCGGCCAGGGGCTGTGGAACGCGTTCCAGATGGCGTGGGAGGTCTGGTGGGCGCTCGTGCTGGGGTTCCTGCTCTCGGCGATCGTCCAGGCCTGGGTCCCGCGCTCGCGGATGGAGCAGTCGCTCGGCGGGCGCGGCCTGAAGACCGTCGTCCTCGCGAGCGGGCTCGGGGCGGCCTCGTCGTCCTGCAGCTACGCAGCGGTGGCGATCGCGAAGTCGATCTTCCAGAAGGGCGCGAGTCTCGTGTCGGCGATGGTGTTCCAGTTCGCCTCGACGAACCTCGTCTTCGAGATCGGGATCGTGATGTGGATCTTCCTCGGCTGGGAATTCACGCTGGCCGAGTTCGTGGGCGGGTTGATCCTGATCGTGTTGATGTGGGTCGCGTTGCGGATCTTCGTCTCTCGGCGCGAGGAGGAGCGGGCTCGCGAGCACGCCCTGGCGGCGGAGAGCGGCCACCAGCATCAATCGGCCGGGGGCGGTTCGCGGCTGCTCTCTCTGGATGCCTGGTCGGATGTCGCCCACAACTTCCGCGGCGACTGGGGGATGCTCTGGAAGGAGATCACTGCGGGCTTCCTGATCGCGGGCTTCATCGCCCTGCTCCCGATGGATTTCTTCAACGACCTCTTCCTGACGGGCACCGGCGGCTGGGTGCAGCTGCTCGAGAACGTGCTCGTCGGGCCGCTCGTGGCGGTGCTCTCGTTCGTCTGCTCGGTCGGAAACGTCCCCCTCGCGGCGGTGCTCTGGGCGGGCGGGATCTCGTTCTCCGGCGTGATCGCCTTCATCTACGCCGACCTGATCATCATCCCGCTGGTGCTCGTCTACGGGCGCTACTACGGCTGGCGGGTGGCTGCGCTGCTCGTGACGATCATGTTCGCGGCGATCGTGGCCGCCGCGCTCGCCGTGGACGGGATCTTCAGCGTCTTCGGGCTGATCCCCGAGGAGCGCCCGTCGATCGACTCGATCACCGAGCGCGGGATCAGCTGGAACTACACGACGCTCCTCAACATCGTGTTCACCCTGGTGGCCGCCGGCTTGATCGGCTTGACGACGCGACGTGGAGCACGGGACCCGGTGTGTGGCATGACCGTCGACCTCGGCCGCGCGGTGACGAGCGAGCACGGCGGGAGGCGGTATTTCTTCTGCGGGCCGGGCTGCCGCACGAAGTTCGAGGCCGACCCCGAGCGCTACGCGGCTGGGGAAGCTTCGGCAGCGCGGGCAGAGCCGGCGTCGAGACACTAGGCAGGGCTCGCGAAACCTGCGCCCGTCGTGCGAAAATCACCGATTCGGGGTGACAGCGCCTCGTGAAGGGAAGCCGGATGCGCGTGTGTGCCGAGTGTGGGAGCGAGCTGGAGGCGGCCTACCGCTTCTGCCCGTGGTGCGCCGCTCCGCAGAGGCGCAAGCTGGTCGAGTTCTTCCGCGCCCACCCGCGTGACGAGGGTCGGGCGCTGAGGGTCTCGCGCTACCTGACCGAGGATCCGCACGTTCGCTTCAGCGTCTGGAGCGCGCGCGGCATCGCCGAAGCCGCTGTGTCTCTCGAGGAGCACGAAGCCGAGCGGCTGGCCGCGTTCCTCGCGGCGCCCCGACCGCGTCCGAGCGCGGTCGACCGGCTTCTGGCGCTGCTCCCGCGAGGCTGAGGCTAGCGCCGGCTGCGACTTCGCCGCTGCGCCTTCGCCGCTCGGTCCAGCGTCTCGAGCTCGTCCAGGCTGCGCCCGGCGCCCTCGGCGACGCAGGTCAGCGGCGACTCCACCAGCTGGACCGGCAGGCCGACCTCGCTTCGCAGCCGGTCGTCGATCCCCCGCAGGAGCGCGCCGCCTCCGGCCAGAACGATCCCTCGCACGCCTAGGTCGGCCGCCAGTTCCGGCGGCGTCCGCTCCAACGTGTCCTTGACCGCGCTCACGATCCGGCTGACCGGCGGCTCGAGGGCGCGGCGCACGTCGTTCCCCGTGATGGCGACCCGCCGTAGTAGCCCGGTGATGAGATCCCGCCCTGCGACGGTCGTCTCGGCGGTTTCGTCCGTCGGCCACGCAGAGCCGACCTCGATCTTCGCCGCCTCCGCGGTCTCCTGGCCGATCATCAGCTTGTGCACGTTCTTCACGTGGTCGACGATCGCCTCGTCCATCTCGTAGCCACCGACCCTGATCGACTCCCAGACGACCATCCCGCCCAGGGCGATCACCGCCACCCGGTCGTGCCGCCGCCGATGTCGATAACCATGCTCGCGACCGCGTCCGCGACCGGCAGGTTGGCCCCGATCGCCGCGGCCATCGGCTCCTCGATCAGGTACACCGAGCGCGCCCCCGCGGCCCTCGTCGCCTC
>DATAOV010000107.1:0-3598 GCA_036265535.1 Gaiellaceae bacterium
CGCAGGAGCGCGACGTCGAGGTCCTGGAGCCGGTTCGACGCCCCCATCACGACGATCTGCTCGCGCGACTCGAACCCGTCCAGCTCGACCAGCAGCTGGTTCAGCGTCTGGTCCTGCTCGCGGCTGAAGCCGTGGCCCGTGCGCTGGGCGCCGACGGCGTCGAGCTCGTCGATGAAGATGATCGCCGGCGCGTTCTTGCGCGCCTCCTCGAAGAGCTTGCGGATCCGGGCGGCGCCGAGACCGGCGAACATCTCGACGAACGCGGAGGCGCTCTGGGCGTAGAAGCGCGCCCCCGCCTCGCTGGCGATCGCCTTCGCGAGCAGCGTCTTCCCGGTTCCCGGCGGACCGTAGAGCAGGATCCCTTTCGGGATGCGCGCCCCCAACCGTCCGAAGCGCTCCGGCTCCCGCAGGAAATCCACGACCTCGGCGAGCTCCTCCTTCGCCTCGTCCAGGCCCGCGACGTCGTCCCACGAGACGGTCGAGGTGGCAACGATCGTCTTCGCGGCGGTCACCCTCGGCATCACCTGGAGCGTGCGCCAGAGGATGTAGACCATCAGGATGAGCAAGACCGCGAAGAACAGCGGCAACCAGGCCGCGATCCCGTCGCGAAAGAAGACCAACCAGTCCATTCCCTACCTCGTGTTATCGACGGCTTTGGCTGCCGCGTCAACTGTCGGCTACACGTGAACAGCCAGGATTGCGGCGGTTTCAGGCGTCGTCAGGAGCTCGATCGCAGCCAGCCGGGAGTGCTCGAGCCAGAACTCTCGCACGGGGTCCGGGCCGGATCGGCCCGGGGTGAGGTCGTCCAACACGACGGTGCCGCCGGGTGCGAGGAGCCCGACCACCTGCTCGCCGTCGAGGTCCGGACGCTGCTTTCCGCCGCCGTCGAAGAAGACCAGGTCGAACGGCGCCTCCGGCGGCAGCAGCTCGTGCCAGTCGCCGCTGAGCACGGTCACGTTCTCGTCCTCCGCGAACAGGCCGGCGGCGGCAGTCGCGAGCCGTGGATCGAGCTCGACGGTCACGAACGGCACCTCCGGCGGGAGGGCGGACACGATCCACGCCGCACCGACGCCCGTGCCGGCTCCGATCTCGCCGACGCGAGCGCGTCCGCGCTGTCCGGCGAGCACATGCAGCAGCCGGCCGACCTCCGGGATCGACGAGCCCTCGAAGTGGAGCTCGCGCGCAAGCCCGAGCGCGCGCGTTACGAGCGGCGGCTGCCGGCCGGAGAAGGGCCAATCCACGCCTCTAGACTAGGCCGCGTGCTGCCCATCCCTGCGCATTTCGACCCCGAGAGCGTCGACCTCGTCTGGCGCGTGCCGTATGAGGAGCGGGCGCAAGCGGCCGAGGCCTGGGCGCGGGAGCACGAGCTGAAACGAGCTGCAGACGACCGGCTGCGGGTCTGTCTCGTGGCCGTCGACGTCCAGAACACCTTCTGCATCCCCGGCTTCGAGCTGTTCGTCACCGGGCGTTCGGGAACCGGCGCCGTCGACGACAACCGCCGCCTCTCCGAGTTCATCTACCGGAACCTCGATGCGATCACGCAGGTGGTGCCGACCCTGGACACCCACCAGGCGATGCAGATCTTCCACGCGGTCTGGCTCGTGGACGAGGACGGCCGCCATCCCGAGCCGCACACGCTGGTCGACGCCACCGACGTCGAGGCCGGCCGCTGGCGGGCCAACCCAGCGGTCGCCGAGACGCTCGGGCTCGAGCCCGAGTACGCACAGCGGCACCTGCTCCACTACGTGCGCGCGCTCGAGGCAAGCGGAAAGTACCGCCTCACCATCTGGCCGTACCATGCCCTCCTCGGCGGGATCGGCCACGCGCTCGTTTCCACCCTCGAGGAGGCGATCTTCTTCCACGGGATCGCGCGGCGGTCGCAGCCCAACTTCCAGGTGAAAGGGGACTCGCCCCTGACCGAGCACTACTCGGTGCTGGGGCCCGAGGTCACCGACGGGCCCGACAGCGAGCCCATTGCGCGCCAGAACGCGGCGCTGATCGACGAGCTCCTCGCCTTCGACGCGGTCGTGATCGCAGGCCAGGCGAAGAGCCACTGCGTCGCGTGGACGATCGCCGACCTCCTCGACTCGGCGCTGCTCCGGGAAGACGGCCTGACGGAGAAGGTGTACCTGCTCGAGGACTGCACCTCGCCGGTGGTCGTGCCCGGGGTGGTCGACTACACCGACGAGGCGGAGGACGCCTTCGCCCGGTTCGCCGAGGCCGGCATGCACGTCGTGCGCTCGAACACTCCGATCGAGGAGTGGCCAGGAATCGCTGCTTCCGTCCGGGCCTAGTCGACGAGCTCGAGCCGCGGGTGCTCGCGGAAGCGGCGGCCGACCTTGGCCGACGGCCGGCCGTCGGTCATGACGATGTCGGCCGTGTAGTCGTTCTCCCCGCGGATGAGCGCTGAGCCGACGCCGTAGGAGTCGACCGGCACTCCGCGGCTCTCGAAGGCGCCGATCCGCTCGGCGTCGAATCCTCCGGAGACGACGATCTTCACGTGCTCGAAACCGTCCCGGTCGAGTGCCTCCCGGACCTTCCAGACGAGCCGCTCGTTGACGCCGCGGGGATCGAAGTCGCCCATCTCGTCCCAGAGCGCCCGGTCGACGAGCTGGCCCGAAGTGTCGAGCCGCACTCCCCACAGGCGGGGCCCGAGGGCCCGGGCGACCTCGAGCGCGGTCCCGACCGAGTCGTTCTCGAAGTCGACGAGGACGGTCACGTTGATGCCGGGCCCGATGTTCTCGACGAACTTCGTCGCCGCGAGGACGGTATTGCCGCCGTAGGAGGCGATCAGCGCATGGGGGACGGTGCCGACGCCGCGGCCGCCCCACCACGACGCCTGCGCATCCGAGGTCACCCCGATCTCGGCGCCGACCACCTGGCCCGCGACGTAGGCCGCGTAGCCGTCGCCGGTCTGAACCCGATGGTGGTCGTGGCGGGCAGGCATGAAGATGATCGGTTTGCGGTTCGCCGCCTCGAGCACCCGGACGACATTGGTCGTGATCAGCGTTCGACGCGCGAGCACCCCGAGGTAGACGGTCTCCAGATGGGCGAACGAGGTGTAGTCGCCCTCGATCGTCAGCACGGGCTCGTACGGCTCGAGCCGGTCGCCGTCGTAGAGCGCCTGCACGGTCAGCGTCTCCCAGTCTTCGGCGCAGAGCTTCAGCACGGCGATCGCCTCGTCGATCCCGCCGAGCACCGACCGGCGCTTCTGGAAGACCTGCATCACGACGCGCGGATGGCGGTCCTCGGCCTCCAGGAGCTCCTTCGTGAAGTTGAAGTAGGCGTCCGTGTAATAGCCGTCGCGGATCTTCTCCACAGGCAGCCGGAAGACCTCGGGGTCGAGCCGCTGGCGGCGCCCCGTGACTCCGACATCTGGCTTGATCACGGCCACCTCGACCGGATTCTACGAGCCCGTCCGCGGCCGGCCCGACATGCAAGCAAGTTTTCCGTAGCGAATCCACGTCGGTTTTGCAATCGGTTTTGTGGTGGTACTCTCACTGACCGTGGAGGGCATGAGCAGGGAGGAGGCCAAGGCGCTCGCGCGGAAGCTGCGCGACGAGCTCGCCACGAGCGGCCGCGCGCGGGAGGCGGAGGC
>DATAOV010000108.1:0-16669 GCA_036265535.1 Gaiellaceae bacterium
CGGGATGGACATCGGCCTCGCGCTCGGGGGCGCGATCTTCACCGAGACGGTCTACAGCCTTCCCGGCTTAGGAAGGACGGCCGTCCAGGCGCTGAACGCGCTCGACCTGCCAACGGTCGAGGGGATCGTCGTCTTCTCGACTCTGGCGATCATCGTCTTCAACCTCATCGTCGACCTCCTCTACGCCTGGATCGATCCGCGGATCAGGCTGGCCTAAAGGCGGTAGCGCATGTCCCTGCTCGAGGTCAGCGACCTTAAGACGCATTTCCGCACCGACGACGGCATCGTCAAGGCCGTAGACGGCGTCAACTTCTCGGTCGAGAAGGGCCAGACCCTGGGCATCGTCGGCGAGTCCGGCTGCGGCAAGAGCGTCACCTGCCTGACGATCATGGGGCTCAATCCGAAGGCGAACACGATCTCGAGCGGGGAGGTCCTCTTCGACGGCGAGGACATCCTCCACAGCTCCGCGAGCAAGCTCCGCGACCTGCGCGGGAACAGGATCGCGATGATCTTCCAGGATCCGATGACCTCGCTGAACCCCGTCTACACGATCGGGGCGCAGCTGGTCGAGGCGGTCCTGCTCCATCGCGACGTGACCAAGAAGCAGGCGCGGGCGCGCGCCGTCGAGCTGCTCAAGGCCGTCGGCATCCCGCGCGCGGAGCGCCGCTTCGCGGACTACCCGCACCAGTTCTCGGGCGGAATGCGCCAGCGGGTCATGATCGCGATGGCGCTCGTGAACGACCCCGACCTGCTGATCGCCGACGAGCCCACGACTGCCCTCGACGTGACGACGCAGGCGCAGATCCTCGAGCTGATGACGCGTCTCCAGCAGGACTTCGGCAGCGCGATCATGATCATCACGCACGACCTCGGCGTCGTGGCCGAGATCGCAGACGACGTGATGGTGATGTACGCCGCCCAGGTCGTGGAGCAGGGCTCCGCGAACACGATCTTCAAGCGCCCCCACCATCCGTACACGTGGGGCCTGCTCGGCTCGCTGCCGCGCCTGAACGCCGACGTCGAGCGCCTGGTGCAGATCAAGGGCCAGCCTCCGTCGCTGCTCAATCCGCCGCGCGGCTGCCGCTTCCACCCACGCTGCCCGTACGTGATGAACGTCTGCAAGGAGCAGGAGCCGCAGCTGCTCCCGGTCAGCGAACAGGGCGAGCACCTGCAACGCTGCCACCTCGACGAGGAGACGAAGGACCGCGAGGCGCAGAAGCTCCTGGCCGGGATGATGGCGGAGGCCTAGGGTGGCGACGAACTCTCAGCCCGAGGCTTTTTACTCGAACGGCTCCGAGCTCCTCGTCGTCGAAGACCTGAAGAAGCACTTCCCTGTCACGCGCGGGATCGTCTTCCAGAAGCAAATCGGGGCGGTCAAGGCCGTGGACGGGGTCTCGTTCACGGTGCGCGAGGGCGAGACCCTCGGCGTCGTCGGCGAGTCGGGCTGCGGGAAGTCGACGATGGCGCGCTGCATCATGCGCCTGCTCGACCCGACCGGCGGCCGCGTCGTCTTCGACGGCCGAGACATCACGAGCCTCTCCCGCGCCCAGCTGCGCCCGATCAGGCGTGAGATGATGATGATCTTCCAGGATCCGTACGCGTCGCTGAACGCGCGCAAACGGGTCGGCTTCATCGTCGCCGAGGCCCTTGAGGTGCACAAGCTCGGCACGGCGGCCGAGGTCAAGCGGCGCGTGCAGGAGCTGCTCGAGGTCGTCGGCCTCAACCCGGAGCACTACAACCGCTTTCCGCACGAGTTCTCCGGCGGCCAGCGCCAGCGCATCGGCGTCGCGCGCGCGCTTGCGGTCAACCCGAAGCTGATCGTCTGCGACGAGCCCGTCTCGGCGCTCGACGTCTCGGTGCAGGCCCAGATCCTGAACCTGCTCAAGGACCTACAGCGGGACTTCGGGCTGACGTACGTGTTCATCGCGCACGACCTCAACGTCGTCCGCCACATCTCCGACCGCGTCCTGGTCATGTACCTCGGGCACACGGTCGAGCTCGCCGCGCGGCAGCAGCTGTACAGCGAGCCGAAGCACCCGTACACGGGCGCGCTGCTCTCGGCGGTCCCGATCCCCGATCCGGAGGTGGGTCGGGGGCGCAAGCGGATCGTGCTCGAAGGCGACGTGCCGAGCCCGATCAACCCGCCCTCGGCCTGCTGGTTCCATCCTCGTTGCCCGCGCTTCCGCGAGGGGCACTGCGACGTCGAGACGCCGCCGCTGTACGAGTTCGGCGACGGCCACGTGGCCGCCTGTCACTACCCTCTTGAGCGATGGCCGATGACGGAAGAGGAAATGAGGCGCGCGACGTCGTCACCGACGACGGCGACGCCGGCGGCCGGCTAGGGCCCCACCTCATCGCGGCGCTCCGGCGCCTGCTCGTCGTGATCGTCTTCGCGGCGGCCTTCACCGTGGTCGGGTCGGTGATCCTCGGCCTGCTGCTCGGCGCCTCGCTGAGCCGCTCGATCGCCATCGGCTTCTACCTCGTCGGCTCGTTCTGGCTCGTCTCGGGCTTCTTCGTCGGGAATCGCGGCCCAGTGCGCCTGAAGAGCGACCTCGGCGCCCCGCTGTTCGGCTCCCGCTTCGTTCGCTGGGCGACGCCAGAGGAGCGCGAAGAGACGATCAACATGTCGGCGATCTACGTGTTGCTCGGATTCGTGCTCATCCTCTTTGGATTTGCGGCCGACACCCGGTATAGCTTGTTCTAGTCTGCAAGAACATTCATCTAACTTCGACAAGGGATAGGCGTCAGAACGAATATGCGAGAACTAAGGGCACAGAGCCGCGTGTGTGACCGCGCGCGCGAATATTCGTCCCGCTCGCTCGACGGTGAGCTGTCCGACTTCGAGCGGGCGCTCCTCGAGACGCATCTCGAGCGGTGCGCGGCGTGCCGTGCCTACTCGGTCGAGCTGACCGAGATCGTGACGCGCCTGCGTGTCGCGCCGCTGGAAGCGCTGCCCCAGCCGATCTCGCTTCCGTCCAGGCGCCGCGTCCGCGCCCGCGTGTTCCAGGGCGCAGCCGCCGTCGCAGCGGCTGCCGTCGCGGCGACCGCGGGGCTCGTCGGCTCACTGCAGTCGCACCCCACTGAGGCCCGGCCGAATCCAACCCTCGACGCGATCGTCCGCGCAGACGACTTCCACTCGCAGGACATCCAGCTCATGCACCAGTTCCGCGCCATGGCGAACATGCCCAAGAAGAGCATCGTCCTGGCCCAAAGCGGCAAGAAGCCGACGTAACACACGCCCCTCTCGAACGACTACGGTATTGGCGATGATGCCGTCGCTCGTCACCTCGTACGTCTGAAGCCTCGATCACGCCGCCCGGGTGGCGGCGCTTGCCGAGGATCGGCGTTCACTGCTCCTGGTAGAGGATCGAGACCGGGTGTGCTTCGGTAGACTCACGGCGCTCGGCGGGCGGCTCCAACGCCGCCTCCGGAAGGCACCCGACCCACCTCTCCAGGAGACGCATGCCTGACCAAGAGAACGGCCAGAACGTCGGCAAGATCGTCGAGATCAAGGGCGTCGTCATCGACGCGCTCTTCACCGAGCGGCTGCCGGAGATCTACACGGCGCTGCGCATCCAGCTGCCCGAGCGCCCGGAGGGGCCGGCGGTCGACCTGATCGCGGAGGTCCAACAGCACCTCGGTGACGACCGGGTGCGCGCGGTCGCGATGGACGCCACGGACGGCATCCCGCGCGGCGTCGACGTGATCGACACGGGTGCGCCGATCAGCGTGCCGGTCGGCGAGCAGACGCTCGGCCGCCTGCTGAACGTTCTCGGCGACACGATCGACGAGGGCGACGCGCTGACCGACGACGTCGAGCGCTGGCCGATCCACCGCGATCCGCCGACCTTCGAATCCTTGCGGCCGACCATGGAGATCTTCGAGACCGGCATCAAGGTGATCGACCTCGTCGCGCCGTTCGTGCGCGGCGGCAAGGTCGGCCTCTTCGGCGGCGCCGGGCTCGGCAAGACCGTGCTCATCCAGGAGCTGATCCGCAACGTCGCCCAGGAGCACGAGGGCTACTCGGTGTTCGCGGGCGTGGGCGAGCGCACGCGGGAGGGCAACGACCTCTGGCTCGAGATGACCGAGTCGGGCGTGCTCGGCTCGACGGCGCTCGTCTTCGGGCAGATGAACGAGCCGCCCGGCGCGCGCCTGCGCGTCGGCCTCTCGGGTCTGACGATGGCCGAGTACTTCCGCGACGAGGGCGGAGGCCGCGACGTCCTGCTCTTCATCGACAACATCTTCCGCTTCGTCCAGGCGGGCTCCGAGGTCTCGGCGCTCCTCGGCCGCATGCCGAGCGCCGTCGGCTACCAGCCGACCCTCGCGACCGAGATGGGGCAGCTGCAGGAGCGGATCACCTCGACCCGCCAGGGTTCGGTCACGTCGGTGCAGGCGATCTACGTGCCGGCCGACGACCTCACCGACCCGGCGCCGGCGAACACCTTCGCCCACCTCGACGCGTTCATCACGCTCTCGCGGCCGATCTCCGAGAAGGGCATCTACCCGGCGATCGACCCGCTCGACTCGACGTCACGGGCCCTCCAGCCGGACATCGTCTCGCCGGAGCACTACGAGACCGCGACTCGCGTGCAGGAGGTGCTGCAGCGGTACAAGGACCTGCAGGACATCATCGCCATCCTCGGCATGGACGAGCTCTCGGACGAGGACCGGCTGATCGTGCAGCGGGCGCGCAAGATCGAGCGCTTCCTCTCGCAGCCGATGTTCGTCGCCGAGGCGTTCACCGGCCAGCCCGGGAAGTTCGTGCGCCTGGAGGAGACGATCAACGGCTTCACCGAGATCCTCGACGGCAAGCACGACGACCTGCCCGAGCAGTCCTTCTACATGGTGGGGACGATCGAAGAGGCAGTGGCGAAGGCACGCGGCGAGAGCGACGAGTCCGGGGCCGAGGAAGACCAGGCGGAAGCTAGCGCCGAGCCCGAAGAGGCCGAGCCCGTTCCGGCCTAGTGGCGACGGGGAAAACGTTCGCACTCTCGCTCGTCACGCCCGACGGCGCGGCGTTCGAGGGTGAGGTGGAGATGCTGATCGTGCCGGGCGACGCCGGCGAGATCGGTGTCCTCGCGCGGCACGCGCCGCTCGTGGCCATGCTCAAGGCGGGCTCGACTCGGATCTACCGCGACCGCGACAGCCAGGACGTGCTCGAGTTTGCCACCGGCCCGGGGTTCTTCAAGGTAGAGCAGGACCGGGCACTCGCGCTGGTGGACGACGCCGTCGAGGCCCGCGAGATCGACGACGCGCGGGCGCGCGAGCAGCTCGAGCAGGCGCGCGCCGAGCTCGAGCGCCTCGACCGCGGCGAATCCGACGTCGACCGCTGGCAGCTCGAGCAGCGTGTCCGACACGCCGAGAACCAGCTCGAGGTCGCCGGCCGTGGCTGAGCTGCAGGCGTTCGCCCCCGGCATCTACCCGCGCTCCGAGGAGCTCGTCCAGGCGACGCGCGACCTCGACCGAGGGCGAACGACGCCCGAGGCGGTCGAGGAGCAGGTCGAGCGCGACAGCGCGGCCTGCGTGACCGCGCAACAGGACGCGGGTCTCGATCTCCTGGGGGACGGGATGCTGCGCTGGCAGGACCACTTCCGGCCGCTGCTCGAGGCCGCCGACGGGCTCGAGACGGGCGCGCTGACGCGCTTCCTCGACACCAACACCTTCTACCGGGCGCCGAAGGCGACGGCCGCGACGCCGAAGCTCGGCGCACCGCTCGGCGAGCGTTACCTCTCGCCGCTGCCCGGACCACGGCTCGTCACGCTGCCGTCTCCCTTCGCCCTCGCGAAGGGCACCGGGGTCACGCCCCGGACGATGGCCGAGGGTGTGCTCAAGCCGCAGCTCGACGCGGTCGACGCCGAGCTCGTCGTCCTCGTCGAGCCGTTCCTCGCGCACGAGGAGTCCGCCTCCCTCGACGACCTCGCGGAAGCGCTCGAGGTGCTCGTCGGCGGCCCCAAGGTCGCGATCTGGTTCACGTTCGGCGATGCCCGGTCGCTGCTGGAGCAGGGCGCAGCCGACCTCCCGGTCGACGGGATCGGGGTCGACTTCTACGCCACGCATCTGAGCGACGTGCCGGACGGCTTCTCGAAGCTGCTCTTGGCCGGCGTCGTGGACGTGCGCAGCTCGCTGCTCGAGGAGCCGCGCGAGCTCGCTGCCTTCGCGCAGCGCTTGGGTGAGCGCGCGGAGAGAATCGCCCTCGTCCCGAACGGCGACCTCCAGTACGTCTCCGTGCCGATCGCCCGCGAGAAGCTCGCGCGACTCGGCAAGGCCAGAACCGCGACGACGGAGGCAGCAGCATGACCGACCTCAGGTTCCTCACCCACGAGATCGGCTCGCTCGGCAAGCCGCCGTGGCTCGTCAAGACCTCGCAGGGCCGCGAGCTCGAGGAGTCCGACATCGAGCACGCCCGCAGCTGGGGCGAGAAGGTCGGCGTCGAAGGACACGAGGAGCTGGTCGAGTCCCTCAGGAGCGGAGACGCGGACGCGGACGAGGTCGCGCGCTGGTCGAGCCGCTACTGCGTGCGCATGCAGGAGTCCGCCGGGGTCGAAGTCATCTGGGATGGCGAGCAGCTGCGCAGCGAGATGTACGCCTGGGCGATCGAGCACTCGACGGGCTTCGAGCCCCGCGGCACCATCCGCAGCTTCGACAACAAGTACTACTCCAAGTCGGCGGCCGTCGGGCCGGTCGGGCTGCGCGAGCCGTACCACAACGAGGAGTTCTCGTTCCTGCAGTCCGTGGCCAGGGCCGACCTCAAGATCCCGATCACCGGCGCGTACACGCTTGCGATCTGGTCCTACGACGAGCACCACATGCCGAAGGAGGGTCGGCTCGGCGCAGGCTACGGCCGCTCGCAGGAGATCGAGGCGCGGCGCGAGCTGACGCTCGATATCGCGCGGAACCTAATCCGGCCGAACCTCGAGGCGTTGATCGGCCTCGGTGCGACCTGGATCCAGATCGACGAGCCCGGAGCCTCGACCGAAGCCGACGAGCTCGACCTCTTCGTCGAGAGCTTCAACGTGAGCGTCGAGGGCCTCGACTGCACGTTCTCGACCCACCTCTGCTTCTCGGACTACGACCTCTTCTTCCCGGCGATCGAGGGCATGGACGGCTGCCGCCAGTACTGCGTCGGCTTCGCCAACTACGACCGCCGGGAGCTCGGCACCTCCGGCGCCGACCGGCCCGGGTACGAGGTCATCTCCAAGTTCCGCGATCTGCCCTACGACCCGATCCTCGGCCTGGGCGTGCTCGACATCCACACCGACTTCGTCGAACCGCCCGAGCTCGTGCGCGACCGGATCCTCTATGCCGTCGACGTCTTCGGCGATCCGGCGCGGATCCACGTCTGCCCGGACTGCGGTCTGCGAACGCGCAGCTGGGACGTGGCCTACGAGAAGCTGCGCGCGATGGTCGAGGGCACGCGCCTCGCGGAAGAGGCGCTCAATCGCGCGCACGCCTCCGCGTAGCCCACGCTTCTCCGTGGCCCCTCCGGAGCGTCGGCTATCCTGAGTCCGGCGAACGCCTCGACGGGCGTTTTCGCTTTTTTCTGATGAAGACGACGCTCAAAAGAGGGATCGGCCGCGGCGCCGAGGTCAACGGCAACGGTCGGTCGATTCTCCCGCCGGGGGCCCTGTCTCCGGTCACGCTGTACAGGCAGCCGCCCCCTCCGCAGCGAGGCCTCGGGGCGCAGGTCGGCCGCTTCTTCGGCTGGCTGGCGGTGACTGTCCTGATGCTCGTCGTCGGCCTCGTCGGTGGGTTCTACCTCTGGGCGCACGAGAGCGCGGCCGCGTTGCAGGCGCACTCCATCGACGCGAAGCGGTCGCAGGCGCGCCTGGACCCGGTTCCCGACGCGAAGCAGCCGGCCGTGGCGCTCGTGATCGGCTACGACCACCGCGCCGGCGAACGAGGCCTCCCCTCACGCTCGGACACGATGATGCTCATCCGGGCCGACCCGACGACGAAGACCATTTCGCTGCTCTCCTTCCCGCGCGACCTCGACGTCCCGATCTATTGCCCGGGCCAGACCGCCAGCGGAGCCCGCACCGGCCCGGCGACGGTGGTCGACCACGGCCGCATCAACAGCGCGTACGCGTACTGCGGCTCGACGGGGGCGCTGGAGACCGTGCGCCACCTGACGAACCTGCCGGTCAACTACCTGATCAGCGTCAACTTCCTCGGCTTCATTGCCGTAGTCAACAAGCTCGGTGGGGTCTGGATGGACATCGACCGGCGCTACTACAACAAGAACGTCGGCACCGGCTCGACGAACTTCGCCAACATCGACCTGCAGCCCGGGTACCAGCGGCTGACCGGCAAGAAGGCCCTGGACTTCGTCCGCTACCGGCACACGGACTCCGACCTCTTCCGCCTGGCGCGCCAGCAGCAGTTCGTCTCGGCGATGCGGCAGCAGATCGCGAGCTCGATCGGGCCGAGCAGCCTCGTGCGCATCGTGAACACGATCGCCCACCACCATTTCCTCGAGATCGGCGTCGGCGCCGGTGGCGAGCTCAACCTCAGCACCGTCTTCAGCTACGCGAAGTTCGCCTACGGGCTTCCCTCGGGGCACGTCTTCCAGGTGAAGATCCAGGGCCTCAGCGGCTACAGCGAGCTCACGACCGACTCGACCAACATCCAGGACGCGGTCGACAGCTTCCTCCACCCGGACGTCGAGGCCCCGACGACGGCCACTGAGGTCGCGACCGGAACGAAGATCCGCGTGCGCAAGCGGACGATCGCGCCGAAGCAGGTCACGCTCACGGTGCTGAACGGCAACGGCCGGCCCGGCTCGGCCTCGAATGCGAACTACCTGCTCGGCCAGAAGGGCTACACGACCGTCCTGCCGCCGTCGGGCCAACCCGCCAATGCGCCCAACTGGAACTACTTCCACTCGAAGATCTACTACGACCCGGCGCGGCCCGGGAACGGGAAGCTGGCGGCGGCGCAGGTCTCCCGCCTGGTCGGCAGCGCCGACATCGAGGCGATGCCCGCGAACCTCGCCGCCCTCTCGAACGGGGCGCTGATCATGGTCATCGTGGGCTCGACCTTCCACGACCAGCTCGCGCCGGTCGTGATCCCCACGCGCCCCACGCGGCAGCCGCCGAACGTCCGCTTCGATCCGTCCGAGACCTACTCGACGCTGTTCAAGCTCCGGAAGCGGCTGCCCTTCCGTCTGGAGGTTCCGAGGGTGCTCGAGCGCAGCTCGTACCTCGACTCGGGTACGGGGGAGACGCCGTGGCGCGTCTACGAGCTCGGCGGGCAGCCGACGCTGCGGTTGACCTACCGCACCGGCTCGACCGAGTACTGGGGTATCCAGATGACGCGCTGGGCGGACGCGCCGACCCTCGCCGACAAGAGCCTCACCCAGCGGCTCGGCGGCCGCACCTTCGACCTCCATTACTCGGGTTCGCACCTGCACATGGTCGTGCTCCGCGACAACGGTGCGACCTACTGGGTCGTGAACACCCTGCTCGACTCGCTCTCGAACGAGACGATGCTCGCGATCGCCCGAGGCCTGCGCCCGATGGGCCGGTAGGCTCCGCCGCGTGGTGAGAGACAAAAAACCTGCAATCGGGGTTTTCGGGGCCGGTTGGGTCGGGCTGGTCACGGGTGCCTGCCTGGCCGAAATCGGTCACGAGGTCGTCATCCGCGACGTTCTACCCGAGCGCATAGAAGCGCTGCGGGCGGGCCGCGTGCCGCTCCACGAGCCGGGCCTGGACGAGCTCCTCGAACGCAACCGGGAACGGCTGACGTTCACGACTGAGCTCGACGAGGTCGTGTCCGCCCAGATCATGTTCGTCTGCGTCGGGACGCCGCCCACCTACTCCGGCGACGCCGATCTCTCGGCGGTCTGGTCGGTCGTCGACGAGCTCCCGGGGCTCGAGGAGCGGGCGATCCTCGTGATGAAGAGCACGGTGCCCGTCGGTACCGGCGAGAGGGTTCGCGCTGCCCTCGATGCACGCGAGCTTGCTCACATCGGCTACGTCTCCAATCCCGAGTTCCTCTCGGAGGGCAGCGCCGTCCAGGACTTCATGAAGCCCGACCGGATCGTCGTCGGCGCCTTCGCGGAGGCCGATGCCGGTGTCGTCGCGTCGCTCTATGAGCCCCTCGGTGCGCCCATGGTGCGGGCCGACGTCGCCTCCGCCGAGATGATCAAGCTCGCCGCCAACGCCTTTTTGATGACGCGGATCAGCTTCATCAACGAGATCGCGAACGTCTGCGAGGCGACCGGCGCCGACGTGGAGCAGGTCGCGAAGGGGGTCGGCCTCGACCACCGGCTCGGGCCGCACTTCCTCCGCGCCGGGATCGGCTGGGGCGGCAGCTGCTTTCCCAAGGACGGTGTTGCGTTGAAACAGCTCGCGTCGAACTCCGGCTACCACTTCCAGCTCCTGAGCGCCGTGATCGAGGTGAACGAGCTCCAGAAGCGGCGCGTCGTCGGCAAGCTCGAAAAGCACGTGGGCAAGCTGCGCGGGAAGACGGTTGCTTTGCTCGGCCTCGCTTTCAAGCCGAACACGGACGACATGCGGGAGGCGCCGTCGCTGGTGCTGGCTTCCCGGCTGCTCGCCGAGGGTGCCGAGGTCCGCGCCTGGGACCCGGTCGCGGACGCGAGCAGCGTCCTGCAGGGCGTCACCTTCTGCGAGACCGTGCTCGACGCCGTCACCGGCGCCGACGCGGCCGTGATCGTGACCGAGTGGGATGAACTGAAGGGTCTCGCCTCTGAGGACGTGCGGCGAGCGATGCGACGGCCCGTGATCGTCGACGGCCGCAACCTCCTCGATCCGCAGCAGGCGCGCTCGGCGGGCTTCCTCTACGAGGGAATCGGCCGCGCATCCTCGCCGCTCGCGGCGCTCCCCGAGACCGAGGAGCGCGAGCCTCAGCTCGAGGCCTAGGGCTCCTCACGTGAACTCGACGAATTCATCTCGGTCGACCGGTCAGTTCCGACGGACGCCCGGGCGCAGCCCGAGCGTCCTGACGACGGCACCGCAAGCGGTTCCTTAGTGGAAGCGATCATCCTCGCGGGTGGGAAGGCGGAGCGCCTCGGCGACGCCGCGGCCGGACGGCCGAAGGCGCTGGTAGAGGTCGCCGGGCGTCCGCTGGCCGCCTACCAGGTCGACCAGCTCGCGAGGGCCGGCGTGGAGCGTGTCCTGGTCAGCTGCGCGGCCGGGCAGGAGGAGCTGTTCGTGGAGGCGCTCGGCGGCCTCGGGCCCGAGGTGGTGCCCGTCCCGGAGCCGGAGCCATTGGGCCGTGGCGGAGGCATCCGTCTGGCGACGACTGCTCGGACCGAGGACGGCGATGTCTTCGCGCTGAACGGCGACGAGCTGGTTGACGTCGACCTCGGCGAGCTGCTGGCTCTCCATCGCAAGCGCGAGGCCGCCGCGACGATCACCGTCGTGCCGCTGCGATCGCCCTTCGGCGTCGTCGACCTCGATGATGACCTGGTCACCGGCTTCCGCGAGGCGCCACGCCTCGAGCACTGGGTCAGCTGTGGCGTCTACGTCTTAGGCGAAGAGGCGATCGAACGGCTGCCGGAGCGGGGTGACCACGAGACGACCACCTTCCCAGAGCTCGCGGTAGAAGGTCGTCTGAGAGCCCTACGGCACGAAGGAATTTGGTTGACGGTCAACACCCCGAAGGACCTGCGCGTCGCCGACGACTACCTCGCGGAAAACCCCGGCTGGCCGGCAGGCTCGCGTGGGTAGCGCGAGGGTGGTAGGTTCGCGCGGCTCGTGGCCGGGCGTGACCATTTGACCTCCCCCAACCTCGGCGGGCTCGACAGATTCGTGACCGAGCCCACGAAGGTGGACAAGCCATGGGGTCACGAGCTGATCTGGGCCGTCGCCGACGAGTATGCGGGGAAGATCCTCTTCGTCAAGGCGGGACAGTCGCTGAGCCTCCAGTTCCACAACGTCAAGGACGAGGCCTGGTACGTCCTTGACGGGCGTGCGCAACTGGAGGTCGGCGGCCCGGGCGAACGCATGCTCAACAGCGATGTGATCGGGCCGGGGGAGGCCTTTCGCTTCCCGCCCGGGACCGTGCACCGCCTGACTGCCCTGGAGGACACGAGGATCGTGGAGGTCTCGACGCCGCAGCTCGACGACGTCGTCCGGCTCGAGGACCGGTACGGCCGCACGACGGAATAGCCGGGCTCCGAGGATTCGCCGTCTCTGATTAGACTGCCGCGCGTGGCAACCACGAAGCGCTTTGATGTCAAGGATCTGAAGCTCGCGCCCGAGGGGTCGAGCCGGATCGAGTGGGCCGACCGGCAGATGCCGGTCCTGGCCGCGATCCGGGAGCGCTTTGCCCGCGAGCAGCCCTTGGCGGGTTACCGGATTTCCGCCTGCCTTCACGTCACGAGCGAGACCGCGAACCTCATGCGCACCCTCAAGGAGGGTGGCGCGGACGTCGTGCTGTGCGCCTCGAACCCGCTCTCGACGCAGGACGACGTCGCGGCCGCGCTGGTAGAGGAGTTCGACATCTCCGTCTTCGCGATCAAGGGCGAGGACAACGACACGTACTACCAGCACATCGAGGCCGCGGTCGACCACAAGCCCCAGCTGACGATGGACGACGGCGCCGACGTGATCGGCGTCCTTCATTCGCATCGGCGCGAGCAGCTCGGCGACATCATCGGCGCCACGGAGGAGACCACCACCGGCGTGATCAGGCTGAAGGCTCTGGAGCGCGACGGGGCGCTCGGCTTCCCGGTGATCGCGGTGAACGACGCCAAGACCAAGCACTTCTTCGACAATCGGTACGGCACCGGCCAGTCGACGATCGACGGGATCATTCGGGCGACGAACATCCTGCTCGCCGGGCGGCGGTTCGTCGTTGCCGGCTACGGCTGGTGTGGGCGCGGCGTGGCGATGCGGGCAAAGGGGATGGGGTCGCACGTGATCGTGACCGAGGTCGACCCGCTGCGGGCCCTCGAGGCAGTGATGGACGGCTACGAGGTGCTGCCCATGGAGCGCGCAGCGCAGGTCGGCGACATCTTCGTCACCGCCACGGGCGACAAGGCCGTAATCACGCGCGAGCACATCCTGCAGATGAAGGACGGAGCGATCCTGGCGAACACGGGCCACTTCAACGTCGAGATCGAGATCCCGGCTCTGCGCTCCCTCGCGGTCGAGACGCGGACGCTGCGGCAGTTCGTGGACGAGTTCAAGCTCGAGGACGGGCGCCGCATCTACCTGATCGCGGACGGCCGGCTGGTCAACCTCTCTGCCGCCGAGGGCCATCCGGCCCAGGTGATGGACATGTCGTTCGCGAATCAGGCCTTCTCGGCGGAGTACGTGGTCGGAAACGCCACGAGCCTCGAGCGCAAGGTCTACCCGGTGCCGGAGGAGATCGACACCGAGATCGCGCGGCTCAAGCTCGAGACGATGGACGTGGCCATCGACGAGCTCACCGAGGAGCAGGCCAAGTACCTGGCTTCTTGGGACGAAGGCACGTAGCCACTCTTTCGGCGTGAAGGCCGTCGTGCTGGCCGCGGGCTACGCGACGCGGCTCTACCCGATGACGCTCGACCGGCCCAAGGCGTTGCTGCTGGTAGGCGGGAAGCCGATGCTCGAGCACCTGCTCGAGGGGCTGGAGGGCGTTCAAGGACTGGACGAGATCCATGTGGTCACGAACTCGAAGTTCGCGCAGGCCTTCCGGGACTGGGCCGGCGGTTACGGCGGCAGCCCCGTGCAGATCCTCGACGACGGGACGACGGACGAGGAGACGAAGCTTGGGGCGATCGGCGACCTGGACCTGACGATTAGGGCCGCGGAGATCGACGACGACGTGCTCGTACTCGCCGGCGACAACCTCTTCAGCGAACCGCTCGCCCCCTTTGCGGAATTCGCCCGCGCCAGGGCCGCGCCGGCGATCGGGGTCTACGACGTCGGCGATCTCGAGGCGATTCGGAAGTACAACGCGATCGAGCTCGACGAGTCGGACCGGATCACGTTCTTCGAGGAGAAGCCGGAGCGGCCGACGAGCACGCTGACCGGGATCGCGCTCTACTTCTATCCCCGGTCGGCGCTCGGGGTCGTCGGCGACTACCTGGCCGAGGGAAACAACCCGGACCAGCCGGGACGGCTGGTGCAGTGGCTCTATCCACGAATGCCCGTGTACGCGTGGCGTGTTCCGGGCCGCTGGTACGACGTCGGCTCGAAGGAAACACTCGTCGAGGCCGACCGCGCTTTCACGCCCGGCGACTGACACGGATTCGGCACGAAGCCGTCACACACGCGTAACGCGTTCTCGCCTACCTTCGCCGGAGGAGGTGAGCGTGGTGTGACGTGAAGCTCGTCGATCTTCTACTCCCGATGCGGTGCGCCGTTTGCGGCACGGGCGGGGTTCAGCTGTGCGCCTCGTGCCGGCGGAGGCTGCCGCGGCTCGAGCCGCCTCTTTGCAATCGCTGCGGTGCGCCGACCGCGTGGCCGGTCCTGCGCTGCCGCGAGTGCTCGGGCCGTCGCCTCGCCTTCGCCTCCGCCCGCGCCGCGGTCGCGTACGACGACGACGTCCGCCGGCTCGTCCGCGCGTGGAAGGAGCGTGGGCTCCGCCGCCTCGCCGCCGAAGCGGCCGCGGCCGTGGCCGCCGTCGTGCCGAGGCCGTGCTGCGGCGTCCTTGCGTTCGTCCCGCCAGACCGGGCACGCAGCCTGGAACGAGGCCACCATCCGGCCGAGCGGCTCGCGCGCGAGCTCGGCGAGCGCTGGTCTCTGCCTGTGTTGTCGCTGCTCCTGCGGCCGCGCCCCGTTCCGCGGCAGCGCGGGCTGGCTCTGGCCGACCGCCGGCGGAACGTCGCCGGCGCATTCGCCCCTTCAACGCAGGCACCGCCCGCGGTTGCGCTCGTTGACGACGTCTACACGAGCGGCTCGACCGCGGCTGCGGCCGCCTCGGCGCTGAGGAAAGGAGGCGCCCGCCGAGTCGAGGTGGTGACGTTCGCACGGGTCGTTCGTTAGATTCCTCGAGAGGCCCCGTGTCGAAGGAGAGGCGATGCAGCTGCAGGTGAAAGGCAGGAACCTCGAGGTCAGCGACGCGATTCGCAGCTATGCGGAGGAGAAGCTCGGCAAGCTCGACCGCCAGCTGACGGACCCGCGCGTCGAGCTCGAGCTGACGGTGGAGAAGAACCCCTCGATCGCCGAGAATCACGTCGCCGAGGCGACGATCTGGACAAAAGGCCCGGTGTTGCGGGCGCGGGAGGCGTCCTCGGACATCCGCGCGTCGATCGATCAGCTCGTGGACAAGCTCGAGCGACAGGTCACCCGTTACAAGACGCAGGGTCGCTCCCGCAGGCGGCGCGCCGCTCGTTCCAACGGGCCCGCTGCCGAGACGATGCCCGTCGTCGCTGACGAGGCCGAGCCGCTGATCGTGAAGAGCAAGCAGTTCGCGGTCGGCCCGATGAGCCCCAGCGAGGCCGTGCTTCAGCTGGAGCTGATCGGCCACGACTTCTTCGTCTTCCGCAACGGCGACTCGAACGAGATCAACGTCGTCTACCGCCGCCGCGACGGCAACTTCGGGCTGATCGAGCCACAGTGATCTTCCGGCGTGAGCCGCTGCACAAGAAGCTCGCCCGCGAAGCCGAGCTCGAGCAGCCGGAGTCGGAGGCGCCGGTCGATGTCGGGCCCCACTGGGGCGCGACGGGGATTCACGGCGTCCCCCGGCCCAGGCGCTGGGACGCGGTCGCCTCCGCCGAAGCGCCCGGTCTCTCCGGCGACGAATTGCACTTTGTCGCACTGCCGGGCGGCGACCTCTTGGTCGACGAGGACGAGCCCCCGGACACACTCGGCCCGCTTGCCGATGCCGTCGAGCAGACGATCGAACCGCCGTACCGGGCCGAGGCCGTCCGCCAGGGAGACGACGTCTGGGCGGTCGCTGCGCGTCGGGTCGAGGTCGCCGAGTTCGAGGCCGACGGGGACGAGATCGAGCTCGTCGTCAACCAGGACGGGCGCTCGCTCACGGTCGACGGGGCCCGGGCGTTCGGCAGCGTCCCGGAGCTCGAGGATCTGGGCGCGCGCGACAGCGACTCGTTCGTCGTCCGCGCGAAACGCCTGGACGGCGACCTGTGGGAAGTGATCGCGTCGGCGCTCTAGCCGGCAGCGAGCGTACGGGCGCGGAGTCGCTACCCTAGGGCGAATGGCGCAACAGCTCGGATCGCTCGAAAAGGTCCTTCGCTTCGGGGAAGGCCGGCGTCTCAAGCGGCTCGCCGAACAGTCAGCGTACATCGGCACGCTCGAGCCGGAGTTCGAGCAGCTCTCCGACGCCGAGCTCGCCGGCAAGACGGCCGAGTTCCGGCAGCGGATCGAGAACGGCGAATCCGTCGACGAGCTCGTCTTCGACGCGTTCGCCGCCGTGCGCGAGGCGTTCAAGCGCACGATGGGAGTCAGCCTCTTCCACGTCCAGGCGATGGGCGGCATCGTCCTCCACGAGGGCGACATCGCCGAGATGAAGACCGGTGAGGGCAAGACCTTCGTCGCCGTCCAGGCGCTCTACCTGAATGCGCTGACCGGCAACAACGTCCACCTCGTCACGGTCAACGACTACCTGGCCAAGCGCGATCCGAGCTGGACGAAGCCGGTCTGGGACGCGCTCGGCATGCGCGTCGCGTTCGTCCAGAACATGATGCCGTTCGCCGACCGGCAGCGGGCCTACGCGGCGGACGTCACCTACGGGACGAACTCCGAGTTCGGCTTCG
>DATAOV010000109.1:0-17266 GCA_036265535.1 Gaiellaceae bacterium
CGACGGCCCCCTCGTCGATGGGCCACCCCGAGGCGGCCTCGACCGCGCGGGCCGCGTCCTCGGCCTCGACCTGAACCGTGCGGGCGTCGCTGAGGTGGCTGTCGTCGCACTCGCCGACGACCGGGATCACGACGTCGTCCAAGCCCACGCGCGGGTCGCCGGCCAAGGCGACCGAGACCGCGCCGTCGTAGATCCGCCCGACGGCCATCGTCGCGGTCAGGTAGACGGGCGTGTGGATCTGACCCCACTCACGGATCTCGTGCGAGGCGGTAAGCTCGCCGGCTCCGTTCAGGACGGCGACCCCCGCCGGCAGCGGGAGTCGGCTCGGAACGACCACGGTCACGCCCGTGCGGGCGACGCCTCGGCCCGCGGGCGGCTCGGGCTCGTCGCGCCAGACCGTCACGTGCCCGACCGTCACGCCGGGGACGTCGGCGATCGAGTTGCTCGGGCCGGGCTCCAGGTCGCCGAGGTGCAGCCCGAGCTCCCTCGGTCGTGGCCCGCGCGGCTCGGGAGGCTCGCTCACGGGAGGAGTGTAGAGTCGGCCGGTGGAGCTCTCGATGCCGGTCGTCTGGAGCGATCGCTGCCTCCTCCACGAGCCGGACGCGGAGATCTGGATCGGCGTCCGCACCCCGGCGACAGAGGTTCCCGCGCGGATCGCCGCGATTCGCGATTCCCTGGACGCCCGGGTCGTCGAGGCTGAGGTACACCCGAACGAGGCGCTGCTACAGGTGCACGATCCGGAGCTCCCGGCGTACCTCGCCTCTGCGTGGGACGAGTGGGAGGCCGCTGGCCTGCCGGAAGATCCGGGTCAGAACAGGGTCGTCCCGTACGTGTTCGCGCACGCGGCGCTGGGCGCGCGCCGGGCTCCGGCCGCGGTCTGGGCCAGACCGGGCCACTTCGCCTACGACACGATGACGCTCGTCGGCCCCGGGACCTGGGAGGCGGCACGCGCCGCCGTGGACTGCGCCCTCACCGCGGTCGACCTTGTGCTCGGGGGAGAGCCCGTGGCGTACGCCTGCACGAGGCCGCCCGGCCACCACGCCGGCCGCGCGTGCTACGGCGGATCCTGCTACCTGAACACGCTGCCGTCGCCGCCGCCGCGCTCGTCGCCGGGCTGGACGGCCCCGTCGCCGTGCTGGACGTCGACGCGCACCACGGCAACGGGACGCAGGAGATCTTCTACGAGCGGCCCGACGTGCTCGTCGGCTCGGTGCACGTCGACCCTGGCGCCGGCTGGTTCCCGCACTTCCTCGGCTTCGCCGACGAGACCGGCGACGGCACGAACCGCAACCTGCCGCTGCCACCGGGCGCAGGCGACGAGCCTTGGCTGGCGGCCGTCGCCGAGCTGGCCGAGTGGGCGCACGGCCTCGCCGGGATCGTCGTCGCGCTCGGCGTGGACGCCGCGGCCGGCGACCCCCGAGAGCCCGCTCGAGGTGACCGCACCCGCCTTCCGCTCCGCTGGCGCGCTGCTCGGCGGTCTCGGCCTGCCGACGGTCGTCGTCCAGGAGGGCGGCTACGACCTCGAGCGGATCGGGCCGCTCGTCCGCGAGGCGCTGCTCGGGCTCGCGGAGGGCCGCGCGGCGTGATCGAGATCTCGCCCGAGTACCTGCGGCACGTGGTCGAGCGCCTGGAGTCGTTTCGCTCGCATCCGCTGGGCTTCCGCGTCGCCGGCACACCCGAGGAGCGGGCGGCGACGGCCTTCGTGGCCGCGGAGATGCGGACGCTCGGGCTCGCCGACGTGACCGAGGAGCCGGTGCCGGTCGACGGCTGGCGGCTCCGGGAGGCCTTCGTGGAGCTGGCCGACGGCACGCGGTTCGACTGCGCATCCTTCGGCGGGGTCCCGGAGACCGGACGCAGGGGGGTCAAAGGCGAGCTCGTCCCGGTCGGGCGAGGGGGCCGGAACCAGCTCGACCGCGTCGACGTGCGCGGCAGGGTCGCGCTCGTCGAGTGGCAGGTAGCTCGGCTCTGGCCCTACCACGTCGGGCTCGAGCTCGGCCTGCGCGGCGCCGCGGCGATGGTGGTCTACTCGCCGCCGGGCGGACCCTACTACCAGGCGCCGGGTGCGCTCGGCACCTTCGATGGGATCTGGCACGCGGAGGGCCCACCGTGCGTGACCGCGACCAAGGAGGACGGCGCACTGCTGGCCGCACGCGCTGGAGAGGAGGTGCGCGTTGTCCTCTCCGCGCCGCTGACCCGCGGAGCCGTGGCCGCGAACGTGGTCGGCGAGCTGCCCGGGCGGCAGCGGGGCGCCCCCGCGATCGTCGCCGGCCACCACGACGGCTGGTTCGGAGCCGCCTTCGACGACGCTACCGGGGTCGCGGTCACCCTCGAGCTCGCCCGTGCCTTCACCGAGGCCGGGATCCGGCCGAGGCGCACGATCGCCTTCGTCTCGCACACGGCGGAGGAGTACGGGATCGCCGAGTCGGCGTATGACTGGTGCTACGGCGCCTGGTACCAGGTCGTCGCGGAGCACCGCGAGTGGTCGACCGGCTCGCCGTTCTACCTCAACGTCGAGGGGTCGGGCCGCCCGGAGCTGTTTACGCTCGACGTGCCGCCCGAGCTCACGAGCTGGGTGCGTCGAGTCTGCCGGCAGGCGAGCCGCGACGGTCTGCTGCCCCAGGGCTACCGCCTCGCGCCGCCGAACACATGGACCGAGGTCTGGCCGTTCCTCGTGGCCGGGATCCCGGCAATCAACGTCTCCACGTTCACCACCGAGTTCGACCGCACCGAGTACCACACGCAGTACGACACGACCGAGAAGGTCGATTTCGACTACCTGGCTCGGCTGACCGAGGTCTGCGCGAGGCTCCTGCTCGACGAGCCGGTGCTCGACTTCGCCGCGCGGGCCAACGACCTCCGCAGGTCGCTGAACGGCAAGGTGCCGCGGAAACTCGAGCGCGCGCTCGACGGACTCGCGAAGGCGGAGGGCCGAAAGCGCTTCACCGCCGTCGGGCGCGGGCTGCACGGCCTCGACGCGATCGACGCCCCCCGCTACCCGCACGAGCAGACCGCCGCCGACGTCGAGCTGCTCGAAGCGGCGCTGGCCGATCTTCCGAACGCGGCCAAGCCGCTGGCGCGTGCCGGGCTCAACTGGCTCTGCTCGGATCTCTCCCACGAGGCCTTCAGGCGCGAACGAGCCCGCCGGGGCCGAACCGCGCCCCGCGCCTGCTGGGGCAGTCAGGGCGACGCCGACCCGGGGCCCGACCTCTGGCGGGAGCTCGCCTCCCTCCGGGGCGAGCCGGGTGCCCGGCCGCCCGGGCCCTGGCTCGAGCGCAGCCTGCGGCGCCACCTCGAGCGCTCCCGCCGCGAGCTCACCCGCCGGCTCGACCGGATGGCGGAGGCCGCCGGCGGGCGCGTCTACCCGCTTCGCCGTCCTCGCGCCGGCGACCTTCCTATACAAACACGCACATGAAGCCGCTGCCCCCGGGCGGGACGATCGGCGTCGCCGCTCCCGCGAGCCCCTACGATGCGCGCTCCGAGGCGCTGCGCGGGGTGGAGTGGTGGCAGGCTCAGGGCTGATCCGGATTCCTCGCGGCTGCCGCTTTCACCCGCGCTGCCCGGTGGCGATCGCCGATTGCCGTGAGATCGACCCTGAGCTCGAGCGTCACGGCGCCGCGGCGGGGCACAGGGCCGCGTGCATCCTCGCTGGCTGAACCGCGGCGTCGCCGGGATCGGCGTCGCGAGCTTCCTCTCCGACGTCGGACACGAGATACCGACTGCGCTCCTCCCCTCGTTCCTGACCACAACGCTCGGCGCCCCGGCTGCTGCGCTGGGGGCGATCGAGGGCGTCGCCGACGGGATGGCCGGCGCGGCGAAGCTCGCGGGCGGCGCGCTGGCGGACGACCCGGCCCGCAGGCGCGCAACGGCGATCGGCGGTTACTCCGCTACGGCCATCTTCAGCGCCCTGATCGGCGCTGCAACCGCCGCCTGGCAGGTCGGCGTGCTGCGCACCGGCGCCTGGCTGACCCGGGGACTGCGCACGCCGTCCCGCAACGCGCTGCTGACCGACCTCGTCCCGCCGGAGGCATACGGCCGCGCCTACGGCTTTGAGCGGGCGATGGACAACCTCGGCGCAATCGCCGGGCCGCTGCTCGCGCTCGGGCTCGTCGCGGTGGTCGGGGTCCGCGAGGCGATCCTGCTCTCCGTCGTGCCCGGGTTCCTGGCGGCGGCCGCGATCTTCGTCGCGATCAGGTCGGCGCCGAGGCTCGAGCGGCACGAGCGCCCGCGGCTGCGCCTGAAGATCCGGCCGGTGCTGCGCGGCGAGCTCGGGCGCCTGCTGCTGGCGGTCTCGGCCTTCGAGCTCGGCAACGTCGCCGCCACGCTCCTGATCCTGCGCGCGATCGACCTGCTCACCCCCGAGCGGGGCCACGACTCCGCCGTCAGAGTCGCGATCGTCCTCTACGCGGCCTACAACCTCGCGGCCACGCTCGCGAGCATCCCCGCTGGCCACGCCATCGACCGGCGCGGCGGGATCGTCGTGCTGCTGGCCGGGGTGCTGGTCTTCCTCGTCGCCTACGGCGGCTTCGCCTTCACCGGCTCGAGCATCGTAGTGCTCGCGCTCCTGTTCGCCGCCGCGGGCGTCGGTATCGGGCTCACGGAGACCGCCGAGCACGCGGCCGTGGCGACCCTGGCGCCGCAGGACCTGCGCGGCTCGGCGTTCGGCGCGCTCGCGGCCGTCCAGAGCTTCGGCAACCTCGCGGCCTCCGCGGTCGCGGGAGCGCTGTGGACGCTCGTCTCGCCCCGTGCGGCCTTCCTCTACCTCGCCGCGTGGGCGGCAGTCAGCGTGGTGGCGCTAACGGGTCTCAGCGGCCGACGGCGGCCTGGCGCCGGCGGGCGACCGTATCGAGTGTGACCGCCGCGAGCAGGATCAGGCCGGTCGTGACGTACTTCACCCAGTCGGCGGAGCCCACAAGGTCGGTGCCGTTGCTGATCATCCCGATGATCAAGCCGCCGAAGAGCGCGCCGACGACCTTTCCCCGGCCGCCGAAGAGGCTGACGCCGCCGATGACGGCGGCGGAGATCGCGTCGAGCAGGATCGTCCCGCCGCCGAAGGTCAGGTCGACCGAGTTGAGGCGCGAGGCGAAGATCACGCCGCCGAGGGCGGCGCACGAGCTGCAGATGACGAAGCAGAGGATCCGGATCAGCTTCACGTTTATGCCGGCGCGCCTCGCCGCCTCGGCGTTGCCACCGACCGCGTAGACGTGGCGGCCGAAAGTCGTTCTGCCGGCGAGGTACGAAAAGAGGACGACGACGAAGAGGACGACCAGGCCGACGAGCGGCACGCCGCGGTAGTGGTTGCACACCGCGACGGCGGCGAAGGCGAGGCCGCCGTAGAAGACGACCCGGAGAACGGCGAGCGCGACGTTGCCGGTGGGCAGGCCGGCGCGCCGACGGCTCAGGTACGCCCCCAGGGTCGCGAGCGCCAGGCCTCCGGTGAAGATCGCCGCGACAATCCAGCCCGTGTTCTTGGTCAGGACGTAGTTCGCGACGTCGTTCACCTGCTTGTCCTGGATCCCGATCACGCCCTGGGTGCCGAGCAGGTTGATGATCATCCCCTGCGCCACGAGCAGGCCTGCGAGGGTGACCACGAACGACGGGACGCCGAGGAAGGCGATGATCGACCCCTGTACCAGGCCGATCGCTGCTCCGATCCCAATCGCCAGCCCGATCGCGACGAGGCCCGGGTAGTCGTGGCTCGAGCCCGCCATCTGGAACTCCGCGACGGCGACACTGGCGATGCCGCTCACGTAGCCGACGGAGAGGTCGATCTCGCCGATCAGGAGCACGAAGACCACGCCGATCGCGATCACCGTCGTGCCGGCCATTTGGCCGATCAGGTTCGAGAAGTTGACCGCGGTGAAGAAGATGCTCGTCTTCGCGGTGAAGAACGCCGTGATCGCGACGATCCCGACGAGCACCGGCAGGAAGCCGACGTCGCCGCCCTTCAGGGCCTCCCAGCGCGCCCGGGCGATTGCGGCGAGGCTGCCGTCGACCGCGGCTGCCTGGACTTCCGCGGGCGCTGCAGAGCTCACGCGGGGGCCCCGACGTCCGGCTTCCCGGCCGTGATCGCCTGGACGATCTGCTGCTGGTTCGTCTTGTCGCGCTCGTAGACGCCGACGTTCCGGCCGAGGCGCAGGACCGTGATCCGGTCGGCGACCTCGAATACGTCGATGAGGTTGTGCGAAACGATCACGACGGCGATGCCCTGCTCGGCGAGACGCTTGACAAGGGCGAGTACTTGCCGGGTTTGGGCGACTCCCAGCGCAGCGGTCGGCTCGTCGAGGAAGACGACCCGGTTGTTCCACATCACTGCGCGCGAGACTGCGACCGACTGGCGCTGGCCGCCGGAGAGCGTCGCCACTGGCTGGCGAACCGACTTGAGCGTCGTCACCGAGAGCGACGCAAGCGTTTCGGCGGTCTTCTGCTCCATGGGCGACTCCTTCAGCCGGAAGAGGAAGTCGCGCTCCTCGCGGCCGAGGTACATGTTCTGGACGACGTCGAGGTTGTCGCAGAGGGCAAGATCCTGGTAGACGACCTCGATCCCGAGCTTCGCAGCGTCCTTCGGGCTGTGGATCGAGACCCGCTTGCCGTCGAAGTAGAGCTCGCCGTCGTCGATCGAGTAGATCCCCGCAACGCACTTGATCAGGGTCGACTTCCCTGCGCCGTTGTCGCCGACGAGGGCCATCACCTCGCCGTCGCGAACCTCGAAGTCGACGCTGCGCAGTGCCTCGACAGAGCCGAAGCTCTTCGAGACCCCGCGGAGCTCGAGCGTCGTGGCCGTCGCCGTCTCGGACATCCGGACGGTTTGTATCACGGTCGGGGCGCCCGACAGGCGCCCTGACCGTGAATCAGCCTCCTACTTGCAGAACTTCTTGTACTCCCCGACGCAGACCTGGCTCTTCTTGAGGAACCCGTCCGTGAAGAGGAGCTTGTAGTTCTTCTTCGTGACCCAGACCGGGGTCAGCAGGATCGACTTCGTCCCGCTGATCTTCCCGTTCACACCTGGGACCTTCTTGTGCTTGAGGATCGCGATGGCCGCGGCGGCAGCAGCGGCGGCCTCCTTCTTGACCGACTTGTAGACGGTGCCGGTCTGCCAGCCGGCGAGGATGAACTGGACGCCGGTGGGCGTCGCGTCCTGGCCGGTCAGCGGGATCGGCTTCAGGCCGTGGGCCTTGAGCGAGGAGACCACGGCGCCGGCGAGGCCGTCGTTGGCCGCGATCTCCGCGTCGATGTGGTTACCGTTGCGGGCGAGCATCTGGTCGAAGATCTGGCGACCCTTGATCGGGTCCCAGTCCGTGTACTGGTCGTCGCCCTGGGCCTTCTTGAACGTGCCATTCTTGTAGAGCGGGTTCAGCACCGAGTTGTAGCCCTGCCTGAACAGGTGGGCGTTGTTGTCGGTGATGCCGCCGTTCAGCCTGCCGACGACCGGGTGCTTGCCGTACTTCCCGTTCGCCTTCAGCGCGGCGACGAGCCCGGCGCCCATCAGCCGACCGACCCGAACGTTGTCGAACGAGACGTAGTAGGCGGCCTTGCTGCCTACGACCAGGCGGTCGTAGTCGATCACCTTGGCGCCCTGGCTGACGGCCAGGTTGGTGATCGCCTTGCCCGAGGCAGCGTTCAGCTGGTCGAGCAGGATCACCTTCGCGCCCTTCGCGAGGCACTGCTGCGCCTGCGACTTCTGCTTCTGCGGATCGTTCAGTGCGTTCAGCACCTGAGCGGGCACGTTCGCCTTCTTGAACGCGGCCTTCAGGTAGGGAGCATCGAACAGGGTGTAGCGCGTCGAGGACTTCGTGTCCGGGAGCAGCGCACACGCCTGGATCGAGGCGGATTTCTTGGCCGGCGAACTAGTTCGCGCCGACGCTCCTGCGGCGATCAGCCCAACCAGGATGACCCCGGTCACTGCTCCGATCGCCAACCGACGTGATTTCTTCACGTGCGACTCCTTTATTGCGGTTGGGAGAGAACGTTGCTACCACGTTTGAGACGTCAGGACAAGCCGGAAGTTCGCCCTTGCAGGTGATTGACTAGCCCGCGTGAGGGTCGCCGACCTGCTTCCGCGGGAGCTCGAGCGCTTCGAGCGCGAGCATCCGCGTTCCCGCGAGCTGGCTTCCCGCGCCTCGGGCTCGCTCCTGTCCGGGGTGCCGATGCCGTGGATGATCCGCTGGCCGGGCGCCTTCCCGGTCTTCGCGGCCGAGGCCGAGGGCGCGCGGTTCCGCGATGTCGACGGGCACGAGTACGTCGACTTCTGCCTCGGGGACACGGCCGCGATGACCGGCCACTCTCCGGGTCCGACGGTTCGGGCGCTCGAGGAGCAGGCGCGACGTGGGATCACGCTGATGCTCCCCAGCGAGGACGCGATCTGGGTCGGGGAGGAGCTGGTGAGGCGCTTCGGGCTGCCGCGCTGGCAGTTCGCGCTCACGGCCACCGACGCCAACCGCTTCGCCATCCGCCTCGCGCGTGAGCTGACGAAGCGGCCGAAGATCCTCGTCTTCAACTGGTGCTACCACGGCACCGTCGACGAGACGTTCGCCACGCTCGAGAACGGCTCGGTGGCATCGCGGGAGGGCAACGTCGGCCCGCCCGTGCCGCTCGCGGAGACCACGCGCGTGGCCGAGTGGAACGACGCCGAGGCGCTCGAGGCCGAACTCGCCCACGGCGACGTCGCCTGTATCCTCGCCGAGGCCGCCCTGACGAACATCGGGATCGTGCTCCCCGAGCCAGGCTTCCATGACGTGTTGCGGGAGGCGACGCGGCGCCATGGGACGCTCCTGATCATCGACGAGACACACACCATCTGCGCGGGTCCCGGCGGCTACACGGCCGCCTACGGCCTCGAGCCCGACCTGCTCACGATCGGCAAGCCGATCGCGGGCGGTGTCCCGGTTGCCGCGTACGGGTTCTCGGCCGAGGTCGCCCAGCGCATCGAGGAGCTGCTCCCCCGCGACGAGCGGGCCGACGTCGGCGGAATCGGCGGCACCGTCGCCGCCAACGTGCTCTCGCTGGCCGCGACCCGGGCCACGCTCGCCGAGGTCCTGACGGACGAGGCTTTCGAGCGGATGATCGCCCTCGGCGAGCGCTTCGAGGCGGGCGTTGCGGAGGCAATCAAGCGCCACGAGCTTCCCTGGCACGTGACGCGGCTCGGCTGTCGGGTCGAGTACCTCTTCCGCCCGGAGCGGGCCCGGAATGGGAGCGAGGCCGCCGCGGGCGGCGACGCCGAGCTCGACCGCTTAATCCACCTCTACGCGCTCAACCGCGGCATCCTGCTGACGCCGTTTCACAACATGGCGCTGATGTCGCCGGCGACCACCGAGGGCGACGTCGACCGGCACACGGCGGTCTTCGACGAGGCGGTCGCGGAGCTCTCCTCTACTCCTCGCTCGAGTCGGCCCAGAGGTTGATCCCGCTGTCCGAGGCGTAGCGGTCGATCTCCTTCAGCTCGTCCTGGTTGAACTCGAGGTTCTGCAATGCGGCGACGTTCGCCTCGAGCTGCTCGACGCTGCTCGCCCCGACGAGCGCCGAGGTGACCCGTGGGTCGCGCAGCGCCCAGGCGATCGCCATCTGGGCGAGGCTCTGGCCGCGACGCTTCGCGATCTCGTTTAGCCCTCGGATCTTCTCGAGCGCTTCGTCGGTGAGGAGGTCGGGCGAGAGGGAGCTCTCCCTGCTCGCGCGTGACCCCGGGGGGATCCCGCCGAGGTACTTGTCGGTCAACATGCCCTGGGCGAGCGGCGAGAAGACGATGCAGCCGAGGCCGAGCTCCCCGAGCGCGTCGAGCAGCTCCGGCTCGATCCACCGGTTGAGCATCGAGTAGGACGGCTGATGGATCACGAAGGGCGTGCCGAGCTCGCTCAGGATCGCCGCCGCCTCACGCGTCTTCTCCGCCGAGTAGGAGGAGATGCCGACGTAGAGCGCCTTTCCCTGCCGCACCGTCGTATCCAGTGCCCCCATCGTCTCCTCGAGCGGCGTCTCGGGATCGAATCGGTGCGAGTAGAAGAGGTCCACGTACTGGAGCCCCATCCGCTCGAGGCTCTGGTCGAGGCTCGAGAGCAGGTACTTGCGGGAGCCCCATTCGCCGTAGGGGCCGGGCCACATGTCGTAGCCGGCCTTGGTCGAGATCACGAGCTCGTCCCGGTATGGGCCGAGGTCGCTCGCGAGCATGCGTCCGAAGTTCTCCTCGGCCGACCCGTAGGGCGGCCCGTAGTTGTTGGCGAGGTCGAAGTGCGTGATCCCGAGGTCGAATGCGCGGCAGACGATGGCGCGGCTCGTCTCGAACGGGTGGTCGTGCCCGAAGTTGTTCCAGAGGCCAAGCGAGACGGCCGGGAGCAGAAGGCCGCTGCGGCCGGAGCGGTTATAGATCATCCGCTCGTAGCGGTCCGCGGCCGGGACGTAGGTCACGAGCGACCGTCTGCCGCCCGGTAGAGGGCGTCGATCGTCCGGGCCTGGCCGAGCGCATCGTCCCGCCCGAGCAGCGGGGTTGTCTCGCCCTTGATCGCAGCGCAGACATCCTCGAGCTCGAGCCGATACGAGTTCGCCGTCTCGATCGGGATGAGCTCGACCTGGGACCCGTCCCCTCGCCGCAGCTCGATGCCTGGCCTGTGAGCGTGCCAGGGATCGCCGACGACGAGGCTTCCCCCCCCTCGCCCACGACCTCGAGGGCGGCGCGATCGGGCAGTACGAGGCCGCAGTCGAAGTGTGCAAGGACGTCATCCGCGCAGCGAAGCGTCCCGGCGAACGTGATGTCGACGCCGCTCTCCCCGAGGGCCTGCTCCCCGTGCACGCACTTCGGCTCGCCGGCCAGAAGGCGAATTGCGTTCACGCAGTAGCAGCCGACGTCCATCAGCGAGCCGCCCTCGAGCTGTGGACTGAGGCGCGCATCGCCGGTGCCGTGGACGGACTCGAGCCGGAAGCCGAAGGCCGCTCGCACGATCCTCAGCCGACCGATCACCCTCTCGTCGAGCAGCGCGGCGAGCGTCTTCGTCTGGGGGTGGTGGCGCCACATGAAGGCCTCCGAGAGGACGAGGTGCTTCGAATCGGCCAGGTCGAAAGCCTGTCGCACCTCCTCGGGCCGCCGAGAGAACGGCTTCTCGCAGAGCACGTGCTTCCCGGCCTCGAGCCCTCGCAGCGTCCACTCCACGTGCAGAGCGTTCGGCAGCGAGATGTAGACGGCCTCGACCTCGGGATCCTCGAGCAACGCCTCGTAGCTCCCGTACGCCTTCGGAATCCCGTGCTCCCGTGCATACGTCTGGGCCCGAGCCGCGTCCCGGCTCGCCACTGCGACCACCCCGGCTCGATCGGTCTCGGCCGCAGCCTTGAGCAGGCGGCGGTTGATCCGAGCCGTCGAGAGCAGGCCCCACGTGATCACTCGGCTCCGTTCATCGGGCTGCTGCATATCGTTCGCGTGTTGTACAGGAGCCCGACCCAGATGCTCATGAACGTCGTGGCCGGGGGGCTCGTCGCACTCGCCGTGCTCGCGACGACGGCCGCGGGCGGGACCCACGGCATCAGCGTCCCCGCCGGCTTTCGCGTCGAGACCTTCGCGCACGGCCTCGCTCACCCGACGGCGATGGCGTACGGGCCCGACGGGCGGATCTACGTCACGCAGGACAACGGCTCGCTCGTCGCGATCCGGCGCGGAACCCGGGTGCCGCGCGTGCTCGTCCGTGGGCTGCGAACGCCGCTCGGGCTCGCCTGGATCGGTAGCACCTTCTTCGTCTCTGAGCAGGGGCGGCTCGAGCGGTTCGTCCTTCGTGGAGGTCGCCTCGAGGACCGGCGCGTGCTCGTCCGCGGGCTGCCGTTCGGGCGCCACCAGCAGGACAACGTCGTCGTCGGCCCCGGCGGGCGGCTCTACTGGGGGAGCGGCTCGACCTGCGACGTCTGCCGAGAGCGCGACCGGCGCAGTGCGACCGTGTTGTCATTGCGCCCCGACGGCAGCGACTTGCGCGTGGTGGCGCGAGGCCTGCGGAACCCGTACGGGCTCGCCTTCCAGCCCGGCACTGGCCGCCTCTACGCGACGGTGAACGGCCAGGACGAGCTCGGCACGGCAGGCGACCCCGAGCCGGCGGAGATGCTCGTCGTCGTGCGCCGAAGTGCCCTTTACGGCTGGCCGGGGTGCTGGCCGAACGCGCGCACCCTTACCCTGAGCGGCAGCTGTCACGGGGGTCTCGGCTCCGGCAGCCTACCTCGAGCCGCACTCCTCCGCCGACGGGCTCGCGTTCTACACCGGCCGCAGCTTCCCGCGTGCGTACCGCGGCAACGCCTTCGTCGCCGAATGGGGTGAGTACCTGAGCAACCGCTTCGGTCGTCGCGTCGTGCGGATTGAGCTGGGGCGGAACGGCCGCGCGCGCCGGGTCAGCAGCTTCGCCTCCGGGTTCGCCCATCCGCTCGCATTGCTGGTCGACCGCCAGGGCGCCTTGCTCGTCGCCGACTGGGGCCGGGGCGCCGTCTACCGGATCCAGGCGCACGGGCGACCCTGAGCGTGGCTCGTCTCGGGGGTGAAGGTGCCTGAGGCCGAGCAGCTCGCTCGGCCCAGGGTTCAGTCCGCGCCGGCCTGAAAGCGGGACAGTTCGGCGGCAACGAGCCGCGCCCAGGTGCCGGCGCGCGGCAACGGCAGCGCTCTCGAGCCGGAACGGAACGCGATCCCGTGCAGAGCGCCTGGGATCAGTGTGTACGCGCCTTCGATGCCGAGGGCCCGGGCGCGGTCGAACCCGCGTCGTGACCCCTTCGCGCTCACGCCCGGGATTCCGGGCAGCCGGCGATCGAGCGAGCCGTGCAGGACGTCGAGGCGGCGCCCGCGAAGCGTCTCGAGCGAGAGCCGGTCGGGAATCCAGGGAGCCAGCCCGAGCACCGTCTCGACCGACGGCTCGGCCGCAGCCTGGATCGCCACCGCGCCGCCCATCGAGAAGCCGAGCAGCAGCGTCCGCGGCGCTCCCGTCTCGAGCACCGCGGCCTGCGTGTCCGCGACGCACCAGTCCATCCGCTTCCACGACTTGATCCGGTAACGCACTTCGGCGAAGACCAGGCCGGGGAAGCTCGGCGCCAGCCGCCGGACGAGCCATTCGATCGAAGCGCTCCAGGTTCCCTCCACCTCCGCGCCCTGGCCGCCGTTGACGCACACCACCGTCGCGCCGCCGGTCGGCCCGGTGACGCGCAGCTCCGCGCCTGTCGAGAGTCGCTGCACGGGTCCGTAGATCAGTGGTGCCGGCGTCTCCCCACCGCGTTCGATCGTAGCGGCGCCGCTCCCTCCTGATCTCGGCGAGCCTCGCAGAGTTGGGCCTTTGCCACGAGCAGGCGTATCCTCGTCTCTGGGCGCCTCCTTTCACCCGTGCCGTGCCGCTCTCTCGCGGTCGCCTGAGAGGTCCCGTCCTCCTGGCAACGGATCAGAAAGGAGCCGAGTTGGCTACGACCGCCGCAGTGGCGTTGCCCGCACCCCGGAAGGTCGGCAGACCGCCGAACCTCTTCGCGCCGGAGTCAGCTCCGACAAGGCCCTCGAGAAGATGTTCGGTGATCAGCTGAAGCTAGCCGGCGAGCGTTCGATTCCGATCACGATCGCCGTGCTGCTGCTTGTGCTTGGGACTGCGGTCGCAGTCGGAATTCCGATCCTGCTTACGCTGACGGGGGTTATCGGCACCATCGGCTTGGTGGCGGTCACGAGCCACCTCGTCCCAGCGGACCAGAACGTCAATGCCGTGATCCTGTTGATCGGCCTCGCGGTCGGCGTCGACTACTCGCTCTTCTACATCAAGCGGTGGCGCGAGGAGCGCGCAGCCGGGAGGGAGCCGTCCGCTGCTCTCGCAGCCGCGGCCGCCACGTCGGGGCGCTCCGTGCTCATCTCCGGATTCACCGTGTTGATCGCGATGGCGGGTCTTTTCCTTGCCGGCGACAAGACCTACCTCTCGTTCGGGATCGCGACCATGATCGTCGTCGCTGTCGCCATGCTCGGATCGCTGACGGTGCTCCCGGCTCTGCTGTCGAAGCTCGGGCCGCGTGTCGACAAGGGGCGGATCCCGTTCGTGCACCGCTTCCGGAACGACGCGGCCGGGAGTCGGCTGTGGAAGGCGATCCTCACGCCCACCCTCAAGCATCCGGTTATCGCTGCGTCGTTGGCCGGCGGGTTGTTGGTCTTGCTGGCGCTACCGGCGTTCCACCTGCACACCTCGCAGAGCGGCCTCGAGGCGCTCCCCAAGAGCGCACCGACCGTGGACACGATCCAGCGCATCGAGGACGCCTTTTCGAACGGCAACGTCTCGCCCGCGATCGTGGCCGTCCGGGCGAACACCGATTCGCCCGCGACCCGCAGGCGATCGCGTCACTGGAGGCCAAGGCACTGGCGAGCGGCCAAGCGAAGCAGCCGATCGATGTCGAGGTCAACGCGTCTCATGACGTCGCCCGGGTGACGATCCCGCTCGTCGGCAGCGGCGTCGACGAGACGTCCAACGATGCGCTGAAGACCCTGCGCAACGACATCCTGCCGGCCACGATCGGGAGAGTTCCCGGCGCGACCTTCGCCGTTACGGGCAACACAGCCCAATCGGTCGACCAGAACGCGCTGCTGAAGAGCAAGGCGCCGATCGTGTTCGGGTTCGTGCTGATCTTCGCCTTCGCACTCCTCCTCGTCGCCTTCCGCTCGATCGTGATCGTACTGAAGGGGCTCGTGCTCAACCTGCTCTCGGTCGGCGCGGCCTACGGCGTGTTGATCCTGGTCTTCCAGTACGGCTGGGGCGAGAGCCTGTTCGACTTCAGCTCGAACGGGGGCATCGCCTACTCGCTACCGATCTTCCTGTTCGTGATCCTGTTTGGCCTCTCGATGGACTACCACATCTTCATCCCTGACGCGAGTCCGGCCTGGCGGCGGCGGTACTCATCGACGCGACGATCGTGCGAGCCGTCCTGCTCCCGGCCTCGATGAAGCTGCTCGGGGACTGGAACTGGTACCTGCCGAGCTGGCTCGAGTGGCTGCCGCGCCTGGAGTCGGGCGAGTCGGCAGATCGGGTCGAAGTGCCGACCGCTCCGGCCTTGCCGACGAGCTGAGCCGGTTCCAGCTGAAGACGGGCGCGCCGCGCTACGGGGCGCGCCCGTCGTGTCTCTTGCGAGTGGGGGTTGTGTTCTCGCCGTCCCTGCACTGAATAGGGACAAGGCTGCGCCCAGAAGCGAGGGAGAGGGGGAGCTTCTGGGCGCAGCTTAGTGTGCCGTTTCCTTTGAATGTCACGTCGCACATGTCGTCACGCCACCTCGAGATAGTCACGGAGATCGGGCGCGAGCGTGCGCATCTTCTCGAGCGCCCTGACTTCGAGCTGGCGGGCTCGCTCGCCTGTCACTCCCAACTCCTTCCCGATCTCGACGAGCGAGCGCGGGGTCTGTCCCGAGAGACCGAAGCGCAGTTCGAGCACGAGACGGAGGCGATCGTCGAGTGAGTTGAGGATGGTCGCAACCGCCTCTCTCTGCTGGCGTTCGGCCATGGTCGATTCCGGATGAGCCGCCTTCGTATCCTCGAGCAGCTCGTTTTGAGCCCGTTGCCCGTCTTCCGGAGAGGATTCGAAACTGACGGGGTGCTGGTCGTAGTCGAGGAGCTCGGTGACGCGGTGCACGTCGAGCCCGGCCTCGGCCGCGATCTCGCTGAGCAGGGGCTCCCGATTCAGGCGCTGGAGGAGAATCTGGCGCGATTTCCGAACGGCCCGCATCAGCCTCCAGACGTGGATCGGCACCGGCACCGCGCGCCCATGGCGCTCCGCCGCGTTCTCCACCGCCCATTTGATCATCTGCGTGGCGTACGTCGAGAGCCTGAAGCCCAGCCGGGCGTCGAACTTCTCGACCGCCCGCGTGAGCGCGAGGTTTCCCTCCTGGATGAGGTCGAGCAGGGGAACGCCGCGGTGCGCGTAGCGGCGCGCGATCCAGATGACGAGACGCAGGTTCGCCTCGATCAGGAGCTGTTTCGCCTGCTCGTCTCCGGCGTCTCTGCGGCGGAAGAGCTCGCGCTCCTCGGCCGGCGAGAGAATCGGCACCCGTCCGACGCCGCGGGCGTAAAGGGCGAGCGAGTCTTCTAGACCGGAGTCCGAGCCGTTGGTTTTTGCGGTGCTGCTGTGAGTCCGACCGGGCGGTCGTTCTGCAAAGTCGATGCTCATTGAAAGCCTCCTTTCGCATTTCGAGTCGTCCCGTCGCGTGGGCAGCCGAGGCGGCCCCGCAACGCGGGCTGGCTGGCCGCTAGGCCTTAGCCAGGACGCTCGAGCGAAAGGACGAGCAGCATCCCGTGCGCGCGCTGCTCGGGAGGCGTGATCCGACGAGTGCTCTGAAGGAAGATGAAGCCGAATAGAACGGCAATCAGAGCGAGGACGCCTCCGTTGTGGAAGCTCCCAGAGCTGCTGAACCCGAAGAAAGCGCCTGGAGCGGTTGGACCCTCGGGCTGATGGTTCGGAGCAGGTGGGATAGGCGGTCTCGGTGGCTGCGCGCCATCCTGCCGGCCGCCCTCTCCTCCCGACCCCGTGCCTGACTGCGTCGACGAAGCCCCGCGGAAGCGCCACGGACCGAAGAGAGCTTGCGCGGACTCGAAAGGCGACCTCGCCAGGGAGGGCACGCCGCAGAGAGCGAGCCGACAATCGGCAAGCCACGAAATCTCGCCGACCGCTTGAGGCTTCGGCGTCGAGCCGGCGGTCGTCGGGAGAGGCGCGATCGTCAGTCGTTGCGGACCTGCGAACTGCGGAGAGTCCGCCTCAGCGGCTACATCCGTGGCCGCCGGGTCCGCCGCAGCGGGCGCCGGGTCGGTCGCGGCGGGCGCCGGGTCGGTCAAAGTCGTCGGGGCGCTCAGCGGGGGCTCGGCGCTAGTGGGCATCTTTGTATCGGCGGCAGGCGGGTCCGCCGCAGCGGGCGTCGGGTCCGTCGCAGCTGGCGCCGGGTCGGTCGGCGCAGCGGGCGCCGGGTCGGTCGTCGCAGCGGGCGCCGGGTCGGTCGTCGCAGCTGGCCCCGGGTCGGTCGTCGCAGCGGGCCCCGGGTCGGTCGTCGCAGCGGGCGCCGGGTCGGTAGTCGCAGCGGGCCCCGGGTCCGTCGCAGCGGGCCCCGGGTCCGTCGCAGCGGGCGCCGGGTCCGTCAAGACGGCCGTGGGATCCGTTGAGGTGCCGCTCGCGGCCGGTGGCTGAGGATCATCAGCCCGAGCTGTGTCGACGAACGCCGAGGCGACCAGGGAAGCCGCCACCAGGGCTAGCACCCAACCGAGCGCCCTGAGCGACCGACGCCCTCCACGACTAGGCACCCAGATGCTCAGAACGACGACCCATCTCCC
>DATAOV010000110.1:0-45179 GCA_036265535.1 Gaiellaceae bacterium
CTGCTCATCGTGGCGAAGTACCAGGAGCGGCCGGCGATGGCGACTTCGCTCGCCGCCGTCGCGCTCATCTCGTTCGTCGGGGCAGTGACGTACTGGCTCCACGGCGAGGTAAAGCCCGCGGCCGCCGCGGTCGTGGGTCTCCCTGCTGTCGCCGGGGCGGTTGTCGGCACAGCGCTCCAACAGCGCCTGGCCAACCGAACGCTCTCGTTCGCCTTTGCCGCCCTGCTCGCCGTGCTGGGAGTGCGGATGCTCGTCTGATGTGGGCCTTGATCGCAGCAGGCTGCCTCGGCGCCGCCGCAGGCGTGCTTGCCGGCCTCTTCGGCGTCGGCGGCGGGATCCTGTTCGTGCCGACGCTGACGCTCGTCCTGGGACTCACCCAACTCCATGGCGAGGCGACCTCACTGCTCGCGATCCTGCCAACGGCGGCTGCCGGTGTCTGGCGCCAGCGCAGCTACGGGAACGTGCGCTGGCGCGCCTCGCTCATCCTCGGGGTGGCGGCGATCGCCGGCGTCGAGGGTGGCGTGCAGCTTGCCGAGGCTCTTCCTGAGCACGCGCTGCGGAGGCTGTTCGGCGGGCTCATGATTCTCGTCGCCGCCCAGATCGCAGCACGCGCCCGGCGCAAACCGGCCTATCCTTCCTGAGATGGCGACGCACGAAGAGATCTGGCTCCCGCTCGTCGACGAGCCGATCGGCTCGATCGTCGGGGAGATCCAGCGCGAGAACCCGGAGATCGAGGCGCTCGTGGACTCTCCGCGCAAGCTGCTCGCTTTTCGCACGTTCGCCTACATCCGGGTTGGGATCCTGCTCGGCCGCCTGCTGGTCGAGCACGACGTGAAGCCGCCCGACGACAGCTCCACCACCTGGGCCGAGCAACTGCTTCAGGATCCGCAGCACCGGGAGCAGGTCGTGCGGGAGGTTCGGGTGGTCGCGAAGGAGATCGCCGCCGACCCGGCGTACACCAACGACTTGCCGGTCGGCCCGGACGAGCAGGAGCGGGCTCGGTTCATCGAGTTTGCGAAGCGCCGCCTCGCCGCCGATTCCTAGCGCGAGCAGCATTTTGCGCCCCACCGGCACGATTCTTTGCTGATAATGCGGAACGGTGGGGAAGCGGGTTGCGTACACGGTCGTCCTCGCGGGCCTGCTGCTGCTCGCTGCGGGTTCCTCCGGGGCGGGTGGAGCGCGTGCGACCGCTGGGGCCTCGGCCCGGGCGTACGCGATCCGCGTGGTCGTGCCGGGCCAGGCCGGTGCTTCGGTCGGCACGGTCTCCGCGCCCCCCGACCACATCGCCTCGGGTTCCAGCTTCGCCTATCCGGCTGACGGCTCGATCGTCACGACCGGATCGGTGACCGCCTCCGCGTCGACCGACGCGGGCTCGTCTGCCGTCGCGAGCGCCTCCAGCGAGGTGCAGTCGCTGATCGTCTTCGGTGGAGAGATCATCGCTTCCTCGGTCAACGGCGACGCGAGAGGCTCGACCAAGGCGCGCTCGGCGAGGGGCGACTTCTCCGGCGCCGGAGTCGCCGGACTGACCGTTCTGGGCCAGGCCGCGGCCGCGGGGCCGAACGGTCGAGTCGCGCTGGCGGACTGGGGCTACCTGATCACGCTGGAGCAAGGAACCGACCGGAGCTCGGGGGCCGGCGGTGCCCAGGGCTTCCACGGGTTCACGACGGCGCTGGATATCCACCTCACCGCACCGCACGGCGGCCTGCCGGCCGGCTCCGAGATCCAGGTCGGCTACGCCGAGGCAAGCGTGCAGGCGAGCGTGGCGCCGCCGCCGAAGCCAATCGCGCCCGAGGCGCCGTCAAAACGCAAGGCGGCGAAGACGCCGAAGGCGCCCGAGCCAACGAGCCGTGGCCGCTCGCAGGCGCCCCTGTTGCCGGTGCCCCCAGGACTCCAGCCGAAGCTGACGGCCGGCGGCTACGTCTTCCCGGTCTACGGACCCCTGGTCTCGTTCGGTGACAGCTACGGCGCCTTCCGCGGAGACGTGGCCGGCAACTGGCACCACGGCGACGACATCTTCGCGCCGCTCGGGGCGCCGCTGCTCGCCTGCGCCGACGGCATCGTGTTCTCGGTCGGCTGGAACGACGTCGGCGGGAACCGGCTCTGGCTCCGCGACTCGCAGGGCAACGAGTTCTACTACGCGCACCTCTCGGCCTTCTCGCCGCTCGCCAAGAACGGGCGCCTCGTGAAGGCGGGCGAGGTGGTCGGCTTCGTCGGCAACACCGGCGACGCTCAAGGCACGCCGCCGCACCTGCACTTCGAGGTGCACCCGTTCTCGCTCCTCTTCATGGGCTACGACGGGGCGGTCGACCCGACCTCGTACCTGAGGGCGTGGCAGCACCTGCAGGACGTGCGCTTTCTCCCGAACGTCGCTGGCTGGGTCCCGACGGTGGTCACCGACCCGGCCCCGCGCCCGGCGGCGATCCTGCTCCAGGTCTCCGACATCTCGGAGGCGAGTGGGCTCGACCCCGGCTCCCTGCAGCGCGCCATGGCCGCCCGCGGCGCCAGGGGCGCCGAAGGGCAGCTGGTCAGGTCACTCGGTTTCAGGCCACCGCGAGGCGTCGCCTCGGCAGCCGGCGGGCCCTAGCCGGGTCTAGCTCGAGTTACCGGACGACCCGCCGCCGTACCCGAACTCCTCCTCCTCGCCGAAGATCTTGTTCTTCAGCCAGCGTCGGGTCTCCGGGCCGGTCATCGGGTTGAAGAGGATCCCGATCGCGATCCCGGCTAGGAGCAGCGTGCCGTTGCGGTTCTTGTGGCTCTCATTGCCCTGGATCCGGTTCGCCGCTGCGCGTAGGTCGCCGATGGCGGAGCGCAGCTGATCCTGGATGTCCTTGTCGCTTGCGACCTTCGTCGCGACGCCGGTCACACCGCGCTTGCCGATCAGCTCGTCGTAGACGTCACGGGCGGTGTCGAAGGCACTGCGGAGGTTCTCGCGCAGTTCCTCGTCCTGGATCGCCCGCTGTACGTAGGGCTTGACGTCGGCAACCCTGTCTCTTGCTGCTTTGGCCATGAGGAAGGCCGTCCTTTCAGTCGCGTGTGAGGGGGATTCTCTACCCTCGACGCGCGCCGTGCTAAACCGGCGGCGCTAGGCGGGCAGCGCGGCCTGTCGCTCGGGCCGCGGAGCGGGCTCCGCCCTGAGGGGGCCCGGCTGGTCGAACGCGACCGCCAGTACCTCTTCGATCGAGTCCACGAGGATGAACTCGAGCTCCTTGCGGGCCTCGGGTGGCAGCTCTGCGAGGTCGGGCTCGTTCTCCTTGGGGAGCACGGCTCGCTTCAGCCCGTAACGCTGCGCCGCGAGCACCTTCTCGCGCACGCCGCCGATCGGGAGCACCTGTCCGGTGAGCGTGATCTCACCGGTCATCGCGAGATCGTCGGCGACCGGCACGCCGCGGACGAGAGACGCGATTGCCGTTGCGATCGTGATCCCGGCCGAGGGCCCGTCCTTCGGGACCGCTCCCGCAGGCACGTGGATGTGGACGTCGTGCTCGGCAAACCAGTTCTCCGGCAGCCCCAGCGACTCCGTGTGCGAGCGTACCCACGAGAGCGCCGCCTGCGCCGACTCCTGCATCACTTCGCCAAGCTGGCCCGTGATCGTGAGCTTGCCCTTGCCCGGGTAGGCTGTCGCCTCGATGAAGAGCACGTCGCCGCCCACCGGTGTGTAGGCGAGCCCGGTGGCCACGCCCGGGTCGGCGGTGCGCTTGCGCGGGTCGGACGGGACCCGGCGCGGGCCCAGCCAGGAGCGCGCCTTGCGGGCGCCGACGCGAATCTTGTCCGTCTTGCCCTCGGCGATCTCGCGGGCAGCCTTGCGCAAGAGGTCGGCGATGCGCCGCTCCAGATTGCGGACGCCCGCCTCACGCGTGTACTCGCGGATGACCACGCGCAGCGCGCCTTCGCTGATCGTCACGCTTTTCGGCGTGAGGCCGTGGGCCTCGAGCTGTTTCGGCACGAGGTACTTGCGCGCGATCCCGAGCTTCTCGTCCTCGGTGTAGCCGGAGAGGTCGATCACGTCCATCCGGTCGAGGAGCGGGCCCGGGATCGTGTCCAGCTGGTTGGCGGTGCAGATGAACAGGACCTTCGAGAGGTCGAACGGCAAGTCGAGGTAGTGGTCGCGGAAGCGCGAGTTCTGCTCCGGGTCGAGTACTTCGAGCATCGCGCTCGCAGGGTCACCGCGGAAGTCGGTGCCCATCTTGTCGATTTCGTCGATCAGCATCACCGGGTTCTTCGACTCGGCGTCACGCAGCGAGCGGATGATCGTGCCCGGCATCGCGCCGATGTACGTACGGCGGTGCCCGCGGATCTCGGCCTCGTCGCGCACGCCGCCGACCGAGATGCGGACGAACTTGCGCCCGAGCGTGCGCGCGATCGAGTGGCCGAGCGAGGTCTTGCCGACCCCAGGCGGCCCGACGAAGCAGAGGATCGGGCCGGTGAGGTCGTTCTTCAGCTTCGAGACTGCGAGGTACTCGATGATCCGCTCCTTGACCTTCTCGAGGTCGTAGTGGTCCTCGTCGAGGATCGTGCGCGCGTGGCCGAGATCGAGGTTGTCCTCGGTCGTCTCGTTCCACGGCAGCGTCAGGATCCAGTCGAGGTACGTGCGGATGACGCCGTACTCGGCCGCGGCCGACGGGAGCTTCTCGAGGCGCGAGAGCTCGCGCTCGGCGGCCTTGCGCACGTCCTCGGGGAGGTTCTTCGCCTCGATCTGCTCGCGCAGCTCGGCCAGCTCGGCCTGCTGCTCGTCGCCTTCGCCGAGCTCCTCCTGGATCGCCTTCAGCTGCTGGCGCAGGAAGTACTCGCGCTGGCCCTTGTCGAGCTCGGACTGAACCTGCGTCTGGATCTTCGTGCCCAGCTCGACGACCTCGAGCTCGCGCTTGAGGATGCGCAGGACGTCGCGGAGGCGCTCGGAGACGTCGACCTGCTCGAGCAGCGTCTGCTTCTCCTCGGTCTTGAGGCGGAGCGTGGAGGCCACGAGGTGCGAGAGCGCGCTCGGATCGTCCACGTTCGCCGCCGCGAGCTCGAGCTCGGCCGGCAGGTACGGGACGAGCGAGATCAGGCGGCCGAACTCGTTCTGGACGCTGCGGGTCAGCGCCTCGAGCTCGGGCGTCTCCTCGATCACGTCCGGCAGTTCGGCGAACTCGCCCACGAGGTACGGCTCGTCCTGGATCCGGCGCTCGAGCTTGATGCGCCCGACGCCCTGGACGAGGATCCGCAGCGTCCCGTCGGGGACCCGGATCATCTTGTGCACGATTGCGGCGGTGCCGACCTCGTGGAGATCGTCCCAGCCCGGTTGCTCGACCTCGGTGTCCTTCGCGGTTACCAGGGCGAGCACGCGCTCACCGGCTACGACGTCGTCCACCAGCTTGATCGAGCGCTCCTGGCCGATCGCCAACGGAGAGACCGACTGCGGGAAGATGACCGTCTCCTTGAGCGGCAGGACCGGCAGCGTCGCCGGGATCGCGACGTCGGTCGGCTCGAACGGCTCGTCGAAGTTGAGCTCGCTCACGCCTGAACCACCTGACGAGTGACGTGTCGACTGGTCATTGCAGACGGCCGTGCAGGCAGAGCCCGCCCGGCCTGAGGGAGACGCCGCGAGCGTCGTCTCATGCCCGGCCTCCGATCGTGATCAGGACGCGCTCGACTCCCGGAGGCCTCGTGGCGATCGGAAGCACGACGGTCAGCATTCCGTGCTCGTACCGGGCCGTCGCCGCACCCGTGTCGACGGGCTCGTCGAGCGGGATCCGGCGCTGGAAGGGGCCGTACTCGATCTCCATCTGCTGGTACCGACCGTCCATCGGCCCACGCCGCCTGACACCCGCGACCACGAGGACGCGGTCGGCGGCGACCACCTGGAGCTCGGACGGCTCGACCCCGGGCAGCTCGACCACGACATGCAGCGCGGGCGGGTCCTCGCTGCGCACGCAGTCGACCTGCGGCCTGAAGCCACGGCGGCCGCCCGCGAAGCGCGGAACCTGCCAGAGCTCGTCGATGAGCTCCTGGATCTCGTCGTGCAACCGGTCGATGTCTGTACGCCTTCTCATCCGTCCTCTTGGTAAACGTTAGTGATGCCGACGCGAATCCCCTAGCGTCGGACTGCACGTGGTAAGTTAGCAGACGCTAGCTTAGCGACGACTAACCGGGAGGGCGCCGCAGATGGAGCGCTGGACGCGCTGGATTCTTCGCTACCGCTGGCCCGTCCTCGCCGCCTGGCTGCTGGTTCTCCTGGCAGGCGGGTACTCGTCGTCGAGGCTCCCCGCGCTCCTCTCAAACACGTTCACGATGCCCGGTACCGACTCGGAGCGGGCGCGGACGATCCTCGAGCAGCGCTACGGCGAACGGAGCGACGGTGCGTTCACGGTTGTCTTCCGCGTACCCGACGCCCAGCGGCCAGGCTTGCGCGCACGCCTCCAGCAGCGGCTCGAGAAGGCGGCGCAGAGGGTGCCGACGGGGGAGGCGCGCACGCTCGTGGTCGGCAGCGACCAGGTTCTCTACGGCGACATCGTCTCGACGCTCGACCTCGCGAAGGCGAAGGGGTACACGGACGACATCCTGCGGGCACTCCCGCACAGCGGCGGCGTCGAGTCGTTCGTGACCGGCCAGGCCGCGATCCAGCACGACCTCGACCCGATCTTCAACGAGGATCTGCAGAAGGGCGAGTTCCGGATCGCGATCCCAATCGCGCTGCTCGTCCTGCTGCTGGTCTTCGGCCTGTCCTTTGCGGTCACGATCCCGCTGATCTTCGCGGCCTGCACGATCATGGGCACGCTCGGCGCCGTCTACCTCTTCGCGCACGAGATCACGATGGCGACCTATGTGACGAACCTCGTCCAGCTGATCGGGCTCGGCATCGCGATTGACTACTCGCTCCTGATCGTCTACCGGTTCCGCGAGGAGCTCGAGAACGGCGGCTCGAAGGAGGACGCGATCGTGCGCACCATGGCCACCGCCGGTCGCGCGGTCGTCTTCTCGGGCGTCACGGTCGCGATCGGGCTCGCGCTCCTGCTCTTCATGCCCTCGCCGTTCATGCGCTCGATGGGGGTCGGCGGGTTCCTGATCCCGCTCGTCTCGATCCTCGGCGCGCTGACGCTGCAGCCGGCGCTGCTCTCGGTCTACGGGCGGCGCGGGACGAGACGTGTGCCGGTCCTGCGCCTGGAGCGTGCGCATCCGCAGCGTGGCTTCTGGGAACGGCTGGCAGCCGCGATCATGCGCCGGCCCGTGATGTTCCTGGCGACGGGCGCCGCGCTGCTCCTGGCCGCGGCCGCGCCGGCCTTTGCGCTCGCGCTGACGCCGGGCTCCGCACAGGGGATTCCACAGCACCCGCAGGCGGTTCGCGGCTTCGACATCCTCAAGGACGCGGTCGGTGCCGGCGCGCTCTCGCCGACCCAGATCCTGGTCGACTCCGGGAAACCCGGCGGTGCCGCGGATCCGGGCCTGCAGGCTTCGATCCGCTTGCTCGTCGAGCGAGTGCAGTCCGATCCGGAGGTGGCCTTCGTGCGCTACCGGCCGACACGTCCCTTCCTCGACTCGAGCGGCCGCTATGCCCAGGTCGTGGTGGCCGGCAAGCACGAGTACGGCGAGGGCCCCGCGCAGAGCTTCGTCCACCGCCTGCGCGACCAGATCGTCCCGGCGGTCTCGTGGCCGGCCGGCTCGCGCGTGCTCGCGGGCGGGGGACCCCCGCAGGGGGTGGACTTCCTCGATCGCTCGTACGCGGTCTTTCCGTGGCTCGTGCTCGGCGTGCTGGTGCTGACCTACTTGCTGCTGATGCGTGCCTTCCGCTCGCTCGTCCTCCCGCTGAAGGCGGTATTCCTCAACCTGCTCTCCGTGGCCGCGAGCTACGGGATGCTGGTGGTCATCTTCAAGTGGGGAGTCGGCCACTCCCTCCTCGGGCTCTACCAGTTCGAACAGATCGAAGGGTGGATCCCGATCTTCCTGTTCGCGATGCTCTTCGGGCTCTCGATGGACTACGAGGTCTTCCTGGTCACGCGCATGCGCGAGGCCTGGGACGAGACGCACGACAACGCGCGCTCCGTCGGCCTCGGCCTCGAGCGCACCGGTCGGATCGTGACGGCGGCTGCGATCGTGATGGTGGCGGCGTTCTCGGGCTTCGTCGCGGGACGCGTCGTCGGCCTGCAGGAGTTCGGGATGGGCCTCGCGGTCGCGATCTTCGTCGACGCAACGATCGTGCGGGCGATCCTGGTCCCCGCGCTGATGGCGCTCTTCGGGCGCTGGAACTGGTGGCTGCCGCCAACCTTCGCCAGGGCGGTGCGCGTTCGCCCCTCACCCCTCGAGGCGCCGACCTCGTAGCATCTCCCCGGATGGCGACGGCTCTCAGAGGCGTGATCCTGGCCGGCGGCACGGGCTCGCGCCTGCACCCGCTCACGCAGATCACGAACAAGCACCTGCTGCCGATCTACGACCGGCCGATGATCAGCTGGGCGATCGAGGCGCTGGTGAGCGCCGGCGTCCAGGAGCTGATGCTCGTCACCGGAGGCACCCACGCCGGCGAGTTCTTCCGTCTGCTGGGCAATGGCCACGAGCACGGGGTCGACCGCCTCTTCTACGCGTACCAGGAGAAGCCGGGTGGAATAGCCGAGGCGCTCGGCCTGGCCGAGCGGTTCGCCCGCGACGGCCGCACCGTCGTCATGCTCGGCGACAACGTCCTCGAGCGCTCGTTGACACCCGCGGTCGAGAACTTCAACGTGCAAGAGCGCGGAGCGCGGATCGTCCTGGCGCGGATCGAGGAGCCCGAGCACCTGCGCCACCTGGGCGTGCCCGAGTTCCAGGACGGCCGCGTCGTCAACATCGTCGAAAAACCTGCCGAGCCGCCGAGCGACTACGCGGTCACCGGGATCTACTTCTACGACGAGCAGGTCTGGGACGTGCTGCCGACGCTGGCGCCCTCGGGACGGGGTGAGCTCGAGATCACCGACGTGAACAACTGGTACGTGGGCGAGGGCGCGATGGAGTACGACGTGCTCGAGGGGTTCTGGGGCGACGCCGGTGAGTCGATCGACGCCTACTACGAGGTGAACGACTTCGTGCGCTTGAACGGCGCCAACAAGGACGAGGCGTGGTCGACGGCATCCGGCTGATCCCGTTGCAGCGCTTCGAGGACGAGCGCGGCTGGTTCTTCGAGCTTCGCCGCGAAAGCGCGCTGCCGAAGCAGACGAGGCAGACCAACGTCTCGTTCTCGCACCGGGGCGTGATCCGGGGGCTCCACTACCACGAGCGGGGCCAGGACGACCTCTTCGTCTGCCTGCAGGGATCGGCCCGCGTGGTCGTGCTCGACCGTGAGAGCGGGGAGACGTTCACCGAGGACATCGGTGACGAGAATCCCGTCGCCGTCTACATCCCCGGCCACCACGCCCACGGTTTCGAGGCGCTCACCGATCTTCTCTTCTGCTACCACGTCACCGAGGAATACGACCCCGACCGTCCGGACGAGCAGGGCGTCTGCTGGGCGGACCCTCGGGTGAAGCACCTCTGGAGCACGAGCACTCCGATCCTGTCGGAGCGCGACCTCGCGGCGTGCTCGTAACAGGGGCCGGCGGACAGCTGGGCGCCGCTCTCCGAGAGGCGTTCCCCGAAGGGGACGCCCGCACGAGCGCCGAGTTCAACGTGGTGGCGCCGCCCCCGCTCGAGAGCCCGCCCGACCTCGTCCTCCACGCGGCGGCCTGGACCGACGTCGACGGCGCCGAGAAGCGGGAGGAGCTCGCCGCCGCGGTGAACGTGCGCGGGACACGGAATGTGGTCGAGCTCGGCGCGCCGGTCGTCTACTACTCGACCGACTACGTCTTCGACGGCTCGAAACGGGAGCCCTACGTCGAGTCGGACGTGCCCAACCCGCTCTCCGCCTACGGGCGCACGAAGCTCGCGGGCGAGCTCGAGGTGCGAGAGGGCTGGATCGTGAGGAGCTCCTGGCTCTTCGGCGCGACCGGTAAGAACTTCGTCCGGACGATGCTCGCCCTGGGCCGGGAGCGAGAGGAGGTCAGTGTCGTCGACGACCAGCTCGGCTCGCCGACGTACGTGGCCCATCTCGCGGAGGCGACGCGCGAGCTGCTGGAGCTCCCCCATGGCACGTGGCACGTGGCCGCCGAGGGAGAGTGCACCTGGTTCGAGTTCGCCACTGCGATCTTCGAGGAGGCCGGGCTCGACTGCCGGGTCGCGCCGATCACGAGCGCCGAGCTCGCTCGGCCGGCGCCGCGGCCCGCCTACTCGGTCCTGCGCAGCGAGCGCGAGGGCGCGCCGGTGTTGCCCCACTGGCGCCAAGGGCTCCGTGCCTGCCTGGAGCGACTGCTCTAGGGTTCGACGCGATGCGCGTGCTCGTCACCGGAGGAGCCGGCTTCATCGGCTCGCACTTCGCCAAGCGCCTCGCCGCGGCCGGCGAGGAGGTCGTCGTGCTCGACAAGCTGACCTATTCCGGCAATCCGGCGAACCTCGCCGAGGCGCAGGTGGAGTTCGTCGAGGCCGACATCTGTGACCAAGCTGCCGTGGCCGCGGCCGCCGCGGGCTGCGCCGCCGTGGTCAACTTCGCAGCCGAGACGCACGTCGACCGCTCGATCCACGGGGCCTCGGAGTTCATCGAGACCGATGTGCTGGGCACGTACGTGCTTCTGGACTGGGTGCGGGAGCACGGCACCAGGCTCGTCCAGGTCTCGACCGACGAGGTCTACGGCGACGTTCCCGAGGGCTCGTCGTCCCGCGAGGGCGATCCGCTGCGGCCCTCGAGCCCGTACTCGGCGTCCAAGGCGGGCGGCGACCTCCAGGTGCTCGCGGCCGTCCGGACCTACGGCGTCGACGCCTGCATCACACGCGGCTCGAACACCTACGGGCCGAACCAGTACCCCGAGAAGATCATCCCGCTCTTCGTCACCAACGCACTCGACGGAGAGCCGCTGCCGCTGTACGGCGACGGCCGGCAGACGCGTGACTGGCTCCACGTGGAGGATCACTGCGCCGCCGTCGAGCTCGTGCTGCGGCAGGGGGCGAGCGGGGAGATCTACAACATCGGCGGCGGCGAGGAGGTCAAGAACCGTGACCTCACGCGGACGATCCTGGAGCTGACCGGGACCGACGAGTCGCTCGTCCATCATGTGGAGGACCGTCTCGGCCACGACCGCCGCTACTCACTCGACGCCTCGAAGCTCCGCGCCCTCGGCTGGGCCCCGGCGCGTTCGCTGGCCGACGGCCTGCCTGAGACCGTCGTCTGGTATCGGGACAACCGCGACTGGTGGGAACCGATCAAGTCCGGCGACTATCGCGCGTACTACGAGAAGCAGTACTCCGAGCGGCTGGGTTAGCAGCGCTCGGCGCGCTTGCGGATCTTTCTCGGCTCGTGCCTGCCGGGCTCGAGTCCCTCTGCCCGGCTGAGGTAGGTGACGGCCTCCGAGCAGCGCCCGAGCCGGTAGAGGGTGTAGCCGAGGTTGTAGTTGGCATAGCCCTCGTAGGGATCGGCGGGACCGGTTCCGCTGAGCGTTCGGACGGCCTGCTGGAGGAGCGGCAGCGCGCCCGCGTAGTCGCCTCGTAGCTGCAGCGAGTAACCGCGATCGTTGAGCGTGTGCCCGTCGACTCCGGTTGAGGCCGCGGGCGGTGGGGGCGGCGGAGGCGGAGGCGGAGGCGGATGCGCGGGCTCCTGGGTGACTGTTTGCTGGATTGTGGTCGTTCCTGCCGGGCCGGCGACGGTGCGCACCTGCGCGGCCGGCTTGTCGCCGCTTGTGAGAACGACCGCGATCGCGGCTCCTGCTGCCGCGGCTCCGAGGAGCAGCGCGGCCGGGATGAGGACGCGGGCGGCGGGAACTCCCCTTCGCTTGGACGCGGCTGCTCGGGCCGGCGGCCGCAGCAGCGCCGTCTCGGCCGCCGGGAAGAGCGCCTCGCGCAGCGCCGAGACGAGCTCGTGGGCCGAGCCGTAGCGTGCGGCCGGGTCCTTCGCCAACGCCCGGCGGAAGACCGGGTCGAGGCCGGGCGGCAGGTGCTCGCAGCGCTCGGAGATCGACGGGACGGGTGCGTGCGCGTGGGCGGTCGCCTCGGCCGTCGGCGAGTCGTTCGCGAAGGGCCGGTGTCCGCTCAGCAACTCGTAGGCCACGACGCCGAGCGCGTAGAGGTCGCTCTCAGGGCCGACGCGCTCGCCGCGTGCCTGCTCGGGGGAGAGGTAGCCGGCGGTTCCGAGGATCGTCCCCGTGATCGTCATCGAGTCGAGCCCGGCCGCGCTCGCGATTCCGAAGTCGGCGACGTGCAGGTCGCCTCGCGAGTCGAGGAGCAGGTTCGCCGGCTTGACGTCGCGGTGCACGATGCCGTGCCAGTGGGCCGAGTCCAGGGTGTCGGCGACCTGGTCGAGCCACGTCAGCACCTGCGCCGGAGACTGTGCCCCGTCCCGTCGCAAGCGGTCCTCGAGGGAGCCGCCGCCGAGGTGCTCCATGACGATGAAGGGCCTCCCCCGCCACTCGCCGACGTCGAAGACCGTGACGGCTCCGGACTCGCCTGAGAGCCGCGCGGCGGCCAGTCCTTCGCGCTTGAATCGCTCTCTGATCCCCTCGTCGGCTGCGTAACGGTCGGAGAGCACCTTGACCGCCACCTCGCGGCCCAGGGTCTCGTCGGTCGCGAGGTAGATGTCGCCCATCGCGCCGCGGGCGATGCACCTCGGGGCGTGGTAACGCGGTGGCAGGATGCGGGTGTCCACGGCCATTCGGGTTGCGCTTCCCCGCCTGCCCGAGGCGGAAACGGCATCCGGGAGGCGTGTGAGTTCTGTAAAAACGCCGTAAATCCGTCTAAAGGTGCGCTACCCTCAGCCTGGTCCTGCTGCGGCGTCCGGCACGGAAGCTACCCGCCGCGAGCCGGGCTCTGAGGTCAGCGCGATGATCAGCACATTCGCAGCAGCCGTCCTCGCCGCGCTGGGGCTCACAGGCACCCCGGCGGGCCACCCTGCGCAATCGTCGCCGGCGTTCTTCGCGGCCGGGCACGGATGGGGCCACGGAGTGGGTCTCGCGCAGTACGGGGCCTACGGGTACGCCCTGCACGGGTGGACCTACGACCAGATCGTCGCGCACTACTACCCTGGCACGAACCTGGGTGAGGCACCGCTGAAGCGCGTGCGGGTGCTGCTCACGGGAGGTGCGAAGCGCGTTGTGATCTCGTCGCGCTCTCCGTTCACCGTCCGTGACGCGGCCGGCAAGGTGCACAAGCTCGCGGCGGGCCGGCAGGAGCTCGGGCCCGCGCTGAAGCTGAAGCTCGCCGCCTCGAGTCGGGCCAAGACGCTGCCCGGCCCGCTCGTCTTCTCACCGGGCGACGACCCGCTCGCGCTCGGCAAGCGTGCCTACCGAGGCTCCCTGCGAGTGAGTGCCACGAAAACCCTGCGGGTCGTGAACACGGTCGGGCTCGAGCCCTACCTCTGGGGCGTCGTGCCTTCCGAGATGCCGGATCGCTGGCCGGCCGAAGCGCTTCAGGCCCAGGCGGTCGTAGCCCGTACGTACGCGCTCAGCCACCTCCACAAGGGGGGCGACTTCGACCTCTACGCGGACACGCGCAGCCAGGTCTACGCCGGGATCGCGGCCGAGGCCGAGACCGCTAGCGACGCCGTCACGAAGACGGCCGGCGAGGTGGTGCTCTACAAGGGCGCGCTCGCCGACACGTTCTTCTACTCCAGCTCCGGCGGCCGGACCGCCAACGTCCAGGACGTCTGGCCGAGCTCGGCGCCGCTTCCCTACCTCGTCTCGGTCCCCGACCCCTACGACACGCTCTCGCCGTACCACGACTGGGGTCCGTTGCGGTTCACGCCCGCCGTGCTCGGTCGGCGGTTGGGCGCGCGCGGCCGGGTGGTCGACATCAAGACGGACACGGCCCCATCCGGGCGCGTACGTACCTTGACTGTGATCGGCACGAAAGGCGAGCGCACCATTACCGGCTCGGCCGCGCGGGCGGCGCTCGGGATGCGCTCCACATGGTTCACGATCGGAATGCTGAACTTGACTCCGCCGGCGGCTCCCGTCGTCTTCGGCGCGTCAACGCGCCTGACCGGCCTGGCGCGAGGCGTGTCCAAGGTGACGCTGGAGTCGCGGCCCTACGGCGGCCAGTGGAAGGCGCTCGCGCCACTCACCTCGAGGAGCGGTCAGGTCACCGCGACGCTCTCGCCCAAGGTCACGACCGACTACCGCCTCTCGTCCGGGGAGATCCGCAGCGGCGTCGCCCGGCTCTTTGTCGCGCCCTTGGTCCGCATCGCGCCGTCGAGCGACCGGCTCTCGCTCAGCGGCCTCGCTCGGCCGGTTCTGCCCAACGCAGCCGTCCAGCTGCAGCGTCTCACGGGCGGCGCGTGGGCGACCGTGGCGCGCACAACGGTCAACGCCGACGGCACCTTCTCCGGGGATGTGGAGCTGACTCCAGGGGCGTATCGTGCGCGTGTGGTCGCCGGCAAGGGCTTCGCGATCGGGCTCTCCAAGGTGCTGACGGTGGTGGCCGCGTGAGGCGTGCTGTGGCAATCGTCTCGGCGGCCGTTGCGCTCGCGGCGCCTGCTGTCGCGGACGCCGGCTTCGTTCCGAACGACCCGCTGGCACAGCGCCAGTGGTACATCGAGAAGGACCGCGTCTTCAACTCCTTCGACTCGTTCAGCGTCCTGCCGCAGCTGCTGACCGTGCGGGTGGCGGTGATCGACTCCGGCGTCGACCTCAGCCACCCGGAGCTGAAGGGGCGGATCGTCGAGGCAAAGAGCTTCGTCGGCGGGACCGTGAACGACACACAGGGCCACGGCACCTTCGTCGCAGGTGAGATCGCGGCGCTGACCGACAACCGGACCGGGATCGCGGGCCTGGCGCCGCCCGCGCGTCTGCTCGTTGCGAAGGTCGTCCGCGACGACGGCTCGATCCCGCCTCGCGCGGAGGCGCGGGCGATCCGCTGGGCCGTCCAGTCCGGGGCGAAGGTGATCAACCTGAGCATCTCGGGCACCCGGGACCCCGGAGACCCCAACCTCGACGGCTTCTCGAATGCGGAGCGCCGAGCGATCGACGCCGCTGTCCGGAGCTCCGTGCTCGTGGTGGCGTCGGTCGGCAACGGCGGCGATGCGCCGACCAAGCCCTGGCCGTTCGCCGGCTATCCGGCCGCCCTGCCGCACGTGCTCGGCGTTGCGGCCTACGGGCGGACGGGTGAAGTGCCGAGCTTCTCCAACCGGGACGACGTCTACGTCGACCTCGCCGCGCCGGGGCAGGACATGCTCTCGCTCTTGCCGCGCTCGCTGACGAAGGCGTATTCGGCTTGTCCGGAGCAGGGCTACTCGAGTTGTGGGCCGAAGGAGTTCCGCGGCGCCGACGGCACCTCGTTCTCGTCGCCGCAGGTGTCCGCGGCCGCCGCCTTGCTCTTCGCGCTCAACCCGAGCCTGCGGCCCGACCAGGTGTCGGCGATCCTCGAGCGAAGCGCGGACGACGCCACGCCGGCCGACGGCTGCACGGATTGCACTGTCGGGCGAGACGAACTGACCGGCAACGGCCGCCTCGACGTGACGGCCGCGATCAACGCCCTGCGCGGACGGCTGCCGGCGCCCGACCGCTTCGAGCCCAACGACGACACGGGGCGCGAGGCGCAGGTCGTCTACGGCAGGGCGCTTCGCGGCCGGGCGACGCTCGACACCTGGGACGATCCGAACGACGTCTACCGGATCAAGCTCCACCGCGGCCAGGGCATCTCAGTGGTCGAGCGCTCGGGCGCTCTGGACACCTCGATCGTGCTCTGGAAGCCGGCGCTGCAGTCGCTTGCGCTCGCCACCGACTCGCTCCGCGCCCGACGCTCGATCCATCCGGCCGGCGCGCCCGAGCGGATCGTCTACCGCGCGCGCACGAGCGGCTGGTACTACCTGCAGGTCAAGCTGGCGAAGCCGGGCTCGGGCTCGTACTCGATCCGCATCGCCTCATAGCAGCTCGTCCTCGGGCACGTCGCGGATCTGCCGCGCGGGATTGCCTACGACCAGCGCGCGGGCCGGAATGTCACTGAGCACCACCGCCCCCGCTCCGACGAACGCCTCTTCGCCGACCTCGATCCCGGGCAACAGCACCGCTCCGCCCCCGATCCGCGCCCCGCGGCGGATGGTCGGCCCCTTGACGAGGTCGTGTCGCTTCTCCGTGCGCCCCATGTAGTTGTCGTTGGTCGTGATCACGCACGGCGCGATGAAAACGTTGTCCTCGAGCAACGAGTAGGCGGTGATGTACGCGTGCGCCTGGATCTTCGTCAGCGCGCCGACCGAGGTGTCGTTCTCGACGAGCGAGCCCCGGCCGATTACGACGTCGTCACCGATCGCGCAGCGCTCGCGCACGCAGGCCTGGTCACCGACGATGACGCGCTCGCCGAGCGTCGTCCCCGCGAACACCACGGCCCCGGTGGAGACGACCGTGCCCGGGCCCAGCTCGAGCGGCGGCAGCTTCTCGCGCTTTGCGGTCGAGCGCGGCGAGAGCGTCGGCTGCTTGCCGACGACTGCGTAGTCGAGGATCTTGCACCCCTCGCCGATCACCGTCCCCGGGTAGACGACGGCGGTCTCGGCGATCTCACTCACGCGGGCGCTGCGACCAGGGAGGCCTGCAGCTGCTCGAGCACGCGCACGACGGCGAGCCCGTCCTGCGCCACGCGCGCAGCGTCGCCTTCGCCCGAGACGAGTGAGAGGAAATGGCGGCACTCGAGGCGGAGTGGCTCGTCGCTCGGGATCTTGGGACTGAAGATGTCGCCGGTCCGCGTCTGCCACTCGCCGTACGTCTCCGCCGGCTGCCACGGCGCCTTTTCGTAGATCGTCACCTTGCGCTCCAGCTCCATGTCGTTGAAGACGACCATCTTTTCGTTCCCGACAACGGTCAGCTCGCGCACCTTGTGCGGGTCGAGCCACGAGAGGTGCATGTGCGCGATCTTGCCACTAGGGAAGCGGAGGTAGCAGAAGACGACGTCCTCGACCCCGGGCGTGAGGAACGAGTTGCCGTGTGCCCACGTCTCCGAGGGCTCTTCCTCGAGCAGATAGAGGATGACTGAGAGGTCGTGGACTCCGAGCGAGAGCAGTGCGTTCTCGTCCTTGCGGATCTTCCCGAGGTTCTTTCGATTCGAGTACACGTAAAGGACGTCGCCGAGTGTGCCGGCGTCCACGAGCGCCTTCACCTTCTGCACGGCGGGGTGGTAGAGGAGCAGGTGTGCCGGCATGAGCACGCGGTCGGCGGCTTCCGCGGTCGCCAGCAAGTCTTCCGCCTCAGCGGCATTCATGGCCGGCGGCTTCTCGACCATCACGTGCTTGCCGGCTTCGAGGGCGCGCTTCGAAAGCTCGTAGTGCGTGACGGCTGGCGTTGCGACCACGACCGCGTCGAGTTCGCCGTCGGCGAGCAACTCATCAAAGTCCGTCGTCGCACGCGCGCGCGGGTAGCGCGTCGTGAAGCGCTCAAGGGTGTCGGACGAGGCGTCGCAAAGCCAGCGCAGCTCCGCGAGCTCGTCGAAGTTCCTCGCGAGGTTCGGGCCCCAGTAGCCGAGGCCGGCGAGACCGATCGAGGTCACAGCTTCCAGACTTTCCCCTGGATGTGGCCGTTTCTGCCGGTGGCGTTGCGGAAGTCCACCACCAGCTTCGCGTCGTCGACCAGTCGGTCGTAATCGAGCGAGGAGTGAGCCGTGACGATTGCGATGCAGTCGTACGAGCCGGGCTCGAGCGGCTGCGACGAAAGCCCATGCGCCGGCAGCTCGGGCACGTGCGGGTCGTGGTAGGCGACCTCGGCGCCGCCGTTGCGAAGCAACTCGATCAGCTTCAGCGCGGGCGACTCCCGCGAGTCGGAGCTGTTGGCCTTGTAGCTCACCCCGAGCACGAGCACTTTGGAGCCGTTCAGCGAGCGCTGAGCCCCGTGGTTGAGCGCCTGCGAGATCAGCGAGCGGCAGAAGTACGGCATGTTCGCGTTGACCTTGCCCGCGAGCTCGATGAATTCGGTGTAGAAGTCGTACTGGCGCGCCTTCCACGAGAGGTAGAAGGGGTCGACGGGAAGGCAGTGGCCACCCAGCCCCGGGCCAGGCTCGAAGCGCATGAAGCCGAACGGCTTCGTCGAGGCCGCGTCCACGATCTCCCACACGTCGAGGTTCATCCGGTCGCAGAGCTGCGCGAGCTCGTTCACGAGCGCGATGTTCACCGAGCGGAAGATGTTCTCGAGCAGCTTCGTCAGCTCGGCGGCCTCCGGCGAGGAGACCGGGACGACCTTCTCGACGGCGCTCTCGTAGAGGGCTACCGCGCGGCTCGTGCATTCCTCGGTGAGGCCGCCGACGATCTTCGGAGTGTTCTGGGTCGTCCAGTCCTCCCGGCCGGGATCGACGCGCTCGGGCGAGAACGCGAGATGAAAGTCCTCCCCGGCGGTGAGCCCGCTCTCTTCGAGCAGCGGTCTGACCCGCTCGCGCGTCGTGCCGGGGTAGGTGGTCGACTCGAGCACCACGAGCTGGCCCGTCTGCAGCCGCGGCGCGATCTCGGCCGTCGCGGCCAGCAGGATCGAGAGGTCGGGCTCGCGCTGCGCCGAGAGCGGGGTCGGGAGCGCGATCAGGATCGCGTCGACGTCGCGGAGGGCGTCGTAATCGGTCGTCGCGGCCAGCCTGCCCTCGTCCACGAGCCGCTTAAGCTCCTCGGACGGGACGTCCTCGATGTAGCTGTCGCCGCGGTTCAGCTGCTCGACTCGGTCGGCCTGGACGTCCAGGAGCAGCACGGACCGGCCGGCGTCGGCGAACACCTGGGCCAACGGGACGCCGACGTAGCCGGCGCCGACGATCGCAATCTCGGCCTTCACGGAGCGATTTCTGCCCCGTGAAGGTGCGAAGGGGGTGCGGGGGAACCGGGAGGTGCCCCCGCACTGGACTCTAAGAAGGGGGCACGTGGGGGAAAAATGATTTCCTCCGCGGGAGCGAGCGGGACGCGACCGACGTTCATGCGGGCGTAAGCGTATAGACGGCATCCGCGATCCTTGCGGCCGCCTCGCCGTCGCCGTAGAGCTGCGGGCGCTCGTCGGGCATCCGCGCTGCCGAGACAGCCTCGACGAGACACTCCGGGTCGTCGTCCACAAGCACGTTCGCCCCCGTCTCGACGGTGTCGACCCACTCGGTGGACGGGCGTAAGGTCACGCAGGGAACGCCGTGCCAGTAGGCCTCCTTCTGGAGACCGCCCGAGTCGGTCAGGATCACGCGAGCCTGCGAGGCCAGAACCGTCAGGTCCAGGTAGCCGAGCGGCGGTTGCTGCAGGACGTGAGGGCCGAGCGCGATCCCCTCGGCGTCGAGTGCCGCCCGTGTGCGTGGGTGGACCGGGAAGACGACCGGCTCCTCGAGCGAGTTGACGCCCTCCGCGATGCGGCCGAGACGCGGTTGGCGCGCATTCGCCTCGCGATGCAGCGTGAGCAGGAGGTACCGGCCCGGCTCCAGGCCGAGCTCTCCGAGGACATGCGACCGCTTCCGCGCCACGGGGGTCAGCTTGAAGCAGGCGTCCGCCATCACGTCGCCGACCACCTCGGCGCGGCCGGGCACTCCCTCGGCCGCGAGCTGGTCGCGCGAGCGCTCGTCGGGACAGAGCAGCAGCTGGGCCAGTCGGTCGGTGTCGATGCGATTGCGCTCCTCGGGCATCGAGAGATCGCCGCTGCGCAGGCCCGCTTCGACGTGCGCGAGCGGCATGCCGTGTTCGGACGCCGCGAGTGCTCCCGCGAGCGTCGAGTTGGTATCGCCGTACACGAGCACCCAGTCGGGCCGCTCTTCGAGCAGGGCTGGGAGGAGCGCTGCCTTCATCGCCTCCGTGTCGGCGGTTCGCAACCCGAGCGCATATCGCGGCTCGTCGAGCCCGAGCTCCTCGAAGAACACCTGCGAAAGCTCGCGGTCGTAGTGCTGGCCTGTGTGCAGCACGACCTCGTCGATCCGGCGCTCTCGCAAGGCTGCCGAAGTGGGCGCGGCCTTGATGAACTGAGGGCGGTTTCCCACCACGGAGAACACCTTCATTGCCCGGCTACACTACGCGGCGCCTCGGGCCGTTAGCTCAGCTGGTAGAGCAGGGGACTCTTAATCCCAAGGTCGTAGGTTCGATCCCTACACGGCCCATCGAGAACGGTCTTAGTGCGCGGAAACCGCTTGGTTGCGCGAGACAGGTGTGACAGAGACGCCGGGAATGCACCCCGGTCCCTTTACCGAACCTTTGCCGAATCCGAACCATGGCTTGCCCGTGGCCTCCCCGGCACGTAACCGCGCACGCGATAGAACTGGTGGCATGAACGAAGCTCCGCGACCCCCGAGCCGTCGCCAGGCCTTCGCCCTCGCGGCCGCGCTCGCACTGACCGTCCTGACCGGCGGGGCGGCCGTCACGGGCCTCCGCCACGTGCCCTCGCACGCGTCGCAGCCGACGCAGGTCGTGCAGGTCGCTCCGGCTCCGGCACCCGCTGCTGCCCCCGCAGAGGAAGCCGACTGATGCGCCGCGTGTGGGCGGCCGTCGCCGCAACCTGGGCGTTACTCGCGATTGTCGCGGTCCTTGCGTGGTCGCACCCGCCGCTGCAGTCGCCCCCGAGCGGGGCGGCGCAGGTCGTCGTCGTCAAGGGCAAGGGCGGGAAGGCCGTCCTCCTGCCGAGCGCCCTCGCCACGCACACGACCACGCACAGCTCGCCGCCGCCAGGAGGATGATGGTCGGGCACGGTGTCCCCCTCATCTGGCTCGTCGCGCGTGCCTCGGGCCTTGTTGCGTTCGGGCTGCTGACTCTGTCGGTGTGGCTCGGGCTTGCGATGAGCACCCGGCTGCTCGGGCCGAGGCGCCAGAAGGCGCTCTTCGGCTGGCACCGCACGCTCGTCTGGACCGCGCTCTGGACCGTCGTCCTGCACGCGGTCGCCGTGTTGCTCGATCCCGTGCTCCATTTCGGCCTGCCTGCCCTGCTCGTCCCGGGGCTGGCTCCCTGGAAGCCCGTGGGCGTCGCCGCCGGGGTCGTCGGAGGCTGGCTGACCCTCGCGCTCGCGGCCTCGTTCCGCGCCAAGCGCTGGATGGGGCACCGCGCCTGGAGGCTCCTGCACTATGCGAGCTTCGGCGCCTTCGTGCTCTTCCTCGGCCACGCCCTCACGGTCGGCACCGACCTGAAGGGGCTCAGCGGCCCCGTGCTCGTTGCGCTCTCGGCCGGCCCGGTGCTCTGGCTGAGCCTGGCGCGGATACTCCTGCCTCGCACTGCCCCGCGGACCGCCGCCGCGACGGCCTAGCAGTAATTGCGAGCGTCGAGCATCTGTTTCCGGCGATAGGCGGCCGCCCCGAGCGTGCAGGTCGGCATTGGGCGACTGGACGATCATGCGGGCAGCTGTGACCGACCCTCCGACGCCGTTGTTGTGCCGCCCGAAGGGACCCCCTACGTACTTCTTACGCACCGAACATCCGGCGGCACGCGGATGTGGACACGTGAAGCGCGCTGCCACCCTGCCCTGATGATGAGGAAGCGTGCAACCACGATCGAGCTCCAACCGTGGCCGTATCCGGAAAGGCCGCGCGTCCTGATCGAGCATCCCGACCCGGATGCCGCGTTGGAGCTCGCGACGCTGATCCGGCGCACAGGCTGCTCGGTCGGGATCTGCCGAGGGCCCGACGCAACGGCCGATCCACCGACGCGCTGTCCCCTCCACCGGCTCGAGCCCTGCGTGGCCGTCGAGGGAGCCGATCTCGTCGTCACGGTGCTGGACCTCGAAGAGCAAGACGGCCGTGAGGTTGTGCGCGGGCTCCGAACTCGCTATCCGACTACGCCGCTCGTCGTCGCGGCGACGGTTGGCGAGACGCTCGCACTCGATGACCTGCTGGAAGGTTGCACGGTCGTTCCGGTTAACGCCGAACCCGAACAGGTGGTCGCGGCAGTTCGCGATGCGCTGACTTAGCGACAGTCACGACCCCTTGGCCATCCTGCTGACGAGTTCCCGTCAAGCGATTTCATGAGGCAGCTGCCAGGCTGGGGTCGGGAGGCGTCCCAGGCGTTCGGCTCGCCGCACGGCCTTTCCCCCTAGCCTGGGCCGATCGTTGCGCCGAATACGCCTCGTCCTCTAGTACTCGTCGTGGCGGCGGAGCGGGAAGTCGACGTCTCGCCCGGCCGGGACCTGGTCGAGCAGCTGGGCGTAGTAGGGCGCGAGCAGAAAGCGGTCGGGAGCGGTGCGCGAGTACGTGTGGTAGACGCCTCCGTTCTGGCGGGCGAAGACGTTCCAACGGGTGATTCGGCCATCCCGGAGGCCAGATCGGTTCCGACGCTGTCGGCCCAGTCCCTGAGCCAATCGGGCGCTTCCGCGATCTCCTTGGCGAGCTCGCTGGCCTTCATCTGCTCTTCGGTGTGCGAGAAATCGAAGTCGAAGTTGAAGTCGCTCGCAAACGACGAGGCCCAGGGGAACGTCCACCCCATCCGCTGCTTGTATGCCTTCAGCTTCTCGATGGGCGCGCGTGAGATGCACATCAACGTCACGTCACGGTTGTTCATGTGGACGAGAGCTGCGTCCAAGTGGTCCGCCAAGCCTGTGCAACCGGGACAGGCAGCGTCGTACGTCGGGCCGAACATCAAGTGGTAGATCAGGAGCTGCGAGCGCCGGTCGAACAGCTCGACGAGCGTCTTCTTCCCATCCTCGGTGTCGAACGTGTACTCCTTCTCGCCCCGCACCCAGGGCAGCTCCATGCGCTGCTTTGCCAGCTCTTCGTCGAGTTCGCCGAGCTCCTGCTCTCGCTCGAGCAGCTCAGCGCGCGCTGCAGACCATTCGTCGTGCTTTCCGATCGTGTGATCCGGCATCGCCTTCCCCTCCTCGCCGTGCGTCTCAGGTGAGGTGTAGACCGGCGGCAGGGTAGAGACTCATCGGTCGATGCCTCTGCACAATCGAGTGACGCCGCTCAGCCGGCTGATTGCGACCCCGGAGCGCGGCCTCCTATACGGGAACCGGGGCAGCCTGCACGACGCCGAGGGGAGGATCTGTCGCCGCTACAACGGCAAGCGCTGGATCGCCTGCCGCTTGCGGTTTCGCGGTCGACACCGGCAACGGCTCATGCAGCCGGGGCGCTACACGGAGCTGTTCTTCCTCGACGAGGCGACCGCGTTCGCCGCCGGGCACCGGCCCTGTGCGGAGTGCCGGCGCGAGGACTACGTTCGCCTGACCGCCATCTGGACCGACCTTCACCCGGAGCAGGCCGGAGCAGACGCGATCGACGCGCAGCTCCACGGCGAGCGCGTTCTCCCCGGCACGCGGGCCCAGCGCCACCACGAGGCGCTGTTCGACGAGCTTCCTGACGGCGCCTTCGTGCTTCACCAGGGCGAGCCGTTCCTCGTGCTCGGCGGGGAGCTGCTGAGGTGGACGCCCGGCGGGTATGTCCGAGGCGGTCGCCGGCCCACTGGCGGAACGGCGGTGGTGATCACGCCTCCATCGCTCCTCTCGGTGCTTCGCACGGTTTGGCAACCTGTGGTGCCGCTCCTGCATCCGTCGGCCATGAGAGTCTCTGTACCGCGTCGATGACCCACGCCGCCAAACAGCTTCTCCTCTCCTGGCTCGCGAACGCCGTCGTGCTGGCAGTCGTCACCGCCGTTCTGAGCGGGGTCACGGCGGACTCGACGGGAGCGCTGATCAAGGCAGCCGCGCTGTTCGGGATCCTGAACACGATCGTCAAGCCGGTCCTGCGCGCCCTGACGCTGCCGTTCGCCTTCATCACGCTCGGCCTGGTCTGGTTCGGGGTCGCGATGGTGATGCTCTGGCTCACGTCCCTCTTCATCGACGGCTTCCAGATTGATGGCCTGATGACGCTCGTCTGGGCGACGATCATCGTCTGGGTCGTGAACGTCGTGCTCGACTTCGTGCCCGGGCCCTGGCGCGGAAAGCGCCGCGACTAGCGCGCCCGAGCCGGGGTAGAGTCCGATGTCCAGTGCGGAGGTCTCACCGGGTCTCGTTCATGACCACGAGCGACCAGATCCCAGCTGCGGCGTGCGACGACGTCGAGGGCCACGGGCAGGCCTCCAGGGAGGCCGCCGATGCCGGTGTGCGCTTCCTTGCCGAGGCGGGCGAGGCGCTCGCGGCCTCGCTCGACTGGGAGGCGACGCTCGTTCGCGTCGCGCAGCTCGCCGTCCCGGCGCTCGCTGACTGGTGCATCGTCGACGTCCTCGAGAGCGACGGCGCGACCGTCCATCAGGTCGCGGTGGCGGCAGTCGATCCGGTGAAGGAGGACCTGCTGCGCGAGATGCGGATGCTTTATCCGCCGACCATCGACTCGCCGCAGCCGGCCACGCGGGCGCTGCGCGCCGGGGAAGCGGTGATCTTCCGCGAGTTCGATCCGGAGTCCCTGGCCTCGACGGTTCGTGACGAGCGGCATCTCGAGCTGATCACCAAGCTCGCTCCCCGCGCCGCCGTGGCGGTGCCGCTGGTCGCCCGCGGCCACACCCTCGGCGCGCTGACGCTGTCCTGGTCGGAGTCCGAGCGCGAGTACGGCGCAGCCGAGGTGGCACTCGCAGAAGGCCTCGCGAGCCGAGCGGCGCTGGCCGTGGACAACGCGATGCTCTTCACGCAAGAGCGCGAGGCACGCGCGGATGCGGAAGAGGCGGTCGCTCGCCTGCGTGACCTCGAGATCATCTCGGAGGCTGCGCTCGTGCACCTCGATCTCGACAGCCTCCTAAAGGACCTGCTCAAGGGGATCCGCACGGTCATGCGCGCCGACACCGCGGTTGCGCTCTTGCTGGACGAGGAGAGCGAAGAGCTCGTCGCACGCTGGTCCGAGGGTCTCGAGAAGGAGATCGAGGCGGGCAAGCGAGTCCGGGTTCCACTCGGTCGCGGCTTCGCGGGCCGTGTCGCCAAGGAGCGCCGGCCGGTCTTCGTCCCGGATGTCAGCACGGCCGAGCTGGTCAACCCGCTCCTGTACCGGAAGGGGCTGAAATCACTGCTCGGCGTGCCGCTTCTCGTCGAGGGCCGGCTCCTGGGCGTCCTCCACGTCGGGACCGTGGAACCGCGGCTCTTCGGCGAGCAGGACGAGCGCACCCTGCAGCTGCTCGCCGACCGAGTCTCGCTCGCGATCGAGCAATCGCGGCTCTACGAGGACGAGCGCGCGGCAAGTCGCCGGCTGGAGTTCCTCGCCGAGGCGAGCAAGCTGCTGGGCTCGACGCTCGACTACGCGACGGCGCTTCGGCGATTGAGCGCGCTCGCCGTGCCGTACCTCGGGAACTGGTGCCTGATCGACATCGTGGATCCGGCGGGCCGCCTCGAGCGCCTGGCCGTCGCGCATTCCGATCAGGAGCGGCTCGGCGAAGACTCTGCGTTCCGCGAGTGGCTGCCCCCGACCCTCGACGCTCCCCACGGGCCCGGATACGTCATCGGCACCGGGCGGCCCGAGTTGATCCGGGAGGTGACCGACGATCATCTGCGGGAGGCGAGCCGCGGCGACCAGAAGCGGCTGGCGGGGCTCCGTGAGATCGGGATGACCTCGTCGATCTCGCTGCCCTTGATGGCGCGCGGGCGGGTGCTCGGGGCGCTGACCCTGCTCTCGGACCGCCCCGATCGTCTCTACGGACCCGAGGACCTCGCGACCGCCGAAGAGCTTGGGCGGCGGGTGGCGGTCGCGGTGGACAACGCTCGTCTCTTCGACGAGGCGGAGCGGCGCGCCGACGCGGCCCGCGTCCTCGAGCACGTCGCCGACGGCGTGTTCCTGGTCGACGCGGACGGGCTCGTTCGGCTCTGGAACCGCGCGGCGGAGGCGATGACCCTCCTGGGCGCGAACGAGGTCGTGGGACGCCCGGCCACCGAGGCGATTCCCGGCTGGGCGTTGATCGTCGAACGCGTGCCCGTGACGCGCGCGCCTGCGGCGGCCGTCCGGGCCGAGACGCTGCCGTTGCAGTTCCCGGACCGGGAGCTCTGGCTCTCGATCGTCGGCGCCGACTTCGGCGACGGAACCGTCTACGCGTTCCGCGATCTGACCGAGGAGCGGGTGCTCGAGGAGCTCAGGGCGGAGTTCGTCTCGACGGTCTCGCACGAGCTTCGGACCCCGCTCGCGGCGATCTACGGAGCGGCGCTGACGCTCCAGCGAGAGGACTTACGGCCCGACGATGCTCAGCGCGAGAGGCTCCTCGCGATGATCTCCAGCGAGTCTGACCGGCTCGCGCGGACCGTGAACGACATCCTCTGGGCGAGCAGGCTCGACGCCGACCGCCTGCCGATCACCATCGGCAGCTACGACGCCGAGGAGCTGACCCGAACCGTGGTGGACGTTGCGCGGCTGCACCTGCCGCACGACATCGAGCTCTCGTTGACGCTGGAGTCGAATCTGCCGCCGGTCGCGGCCGACCCCGACAAGGTGCGCCAGGTGCTGACCAACCTCGTCGACAACGCGATCAAGTACTCGCCCGACGGCGGTTCCGTCGAGGTCGAGGTCACGCGGCGCGATCACGCGCTGCGCTTCAGCGTCCGTGACCGCGGCCTCGGGATCGCGCAGGGCGAGCAGCGGCGGATTTTCGAGAAGTTCTACCGGGTCGACCCGAACCTCACCCGCGGCGTCGGCGGCACGGGGCTCGGTCTCTATATCTGCCGCGAGCTCGTGCGGCTGATGAACGGGACGATCTGGGTCGAGTCGAGAGAGCGCCAGGGCTCGCGCTTCACGTTCGAGCTCCCGGCAGCGTGAAGGTGAAGCGGGCGCCGCGCGGGCTCGCCCGCTTGTAGCGCAGCTCGCCCCCGACCGCCCTGGCGTAGGCCGAGGCGATCGCAAGCCCGAGCCCGGCGCCGGGCGGCCCCCTGGCGCCGCGCGTCGTTGCCGCGGCTGAAGCGCTCGAACAGACGAGGGACGAACTCTGGTGCGGCCCCGTCGCCACGATCCTCGACCACGAGGCGGTACTCCTTCGAGCTCACGGAGCTGACCTCGACCGGCGGCCGTCCGTACCTGAGCGCGTTCAGGATCAGGTTCGTGGTCACCCGCTGAAGGCGAGGGCGTCCGTCGTCAGCTCCTGGCTGGGGTCGACGCTTACCTCGACGTCTTCGAGCCGCCCGGCCGCGAGCCGCGGCAAGAGCTCGTCCAGACGTTCCCTCGGCCGAAAGGGTCGGGCTGCACGAGGGGCCGTGAGTCGATGCGCGAGAGGTCGAGCGGCTGGTCGGCGAGGTCGATTCGGCCAGCTCGCGCAGCGCGCGCTCGAACATCCATAGAGCTCGTCCTCGGATTCCAGGCGAGCCGGCATGTCCCCGCCGATAATGTCTCCGCGCGCTCCTGGGTCTCCAAACGCCGGAGCGGCCTTGCGGCCGCTCCGTGTCCTCGCACTTTTCGAATCGATCTAGTAGCCGGGCGGCGGCGCGTCCTCGACATAGCCGCGGCGTCGCGACCAGTAGCCGGGGCCCGCCCACGTCGACCAGAAGATCATCGAGAGCACCCCTCCGACGATCCCCACGATCAGCAGGATCCAACCGACCGTCTGAACATCGACGCCCGAGACCTCCGTGTTGACCGCGAAGGCCAGGATCGCTCCGGCGGCGACGAGCAGAATGCTTACTCCGAGTCCCATCAAACCTCCTTGTGTTTGCGGAACCCGTCTACCCGTTTCCGGCCCAGCCTGAAACTTGCTCGTTGCAGGAGTTTCGAGCGGCCTCGAGAGGCCGTTCGCTTCCCTCCCTACTCCGCCTCTGCGTCGAGTAGTCTCGGACCCGGTGCGCAGGGGATCGATCTTCCAGCTGGTCGGGCTCGGAGTCGTGTTCGGCGCGGGTGCCGCCGCGGTCGCCCTCCTGATCCCGTGGCTGCCCGATCCGGCGAGCAAGCAGGCCGACCGGATCGACTTCCTCTTCTGGTTCGTGACCGTGATCTGCATCGCCATCTTCGCGCTGGTCGCGGCGGTGATCGTGTACGCCGTCCTCAAGTTTCGAGTCGGCCCGGACGACGACTCGGACGGACCGCCGGTGCACGGGCACACCGGCCTCGAGATCGCCTGGACGGCGGTGCCGGCCGTGCTCGTCACCTCGATCTCGATCCTCAGCGCGGTCGTCCTCACCGAGAACGAGCGGGTGCCACACGCGGCGGCCGGGGTGGCGCGCGACCCACTCAAGCCGCTCGTCGTCGACGTCACCGCCCAGCAGTTCGCGTGGCTCTTCAAGTACCCGGGCTACCACAATGCGACCTCGTCGACGCTGCGGCTCCCCGTCAACAAGACCGTGACGCTGCGGCTGACGTCGCTCGATGTGATCCACTCGTTCTGGGTGCCCGAGTTCAGCCAGAAGCAGGACGCCGTCCCCGGCCTGATCACGCGGCTTGTGATCACGCCGAAGCGTCTCGGCACCTTCCCCGTGATCTGCACCGAGCTCTGCGGTCTCGGCCACGCCCTCATGCGCTCGCAGTCGGAGGTGATGACGACGTCGAAGTTCCGTCGGTGGGCCGCGAGCCAGAACAAGGCGGGCGGCGGTGGCGCTTCTGGCGGCCCCTCCGGCAAGGCGCTGTTCGTCTCGAACGGCTGCAACGGCTGCCATACGTTCAAGCCGGCCGGCTCGACGGGCACCGTCGGCCCCGACCTGGATCAGCTCCGCACTGAGGCGGCGCGCGCGAACAAGCCTTTGCAGGCTTTCATCCGGGAGTCGATCGTCGACCCGGACGCCTACGTCGCGCCCCGCTACCCGAAAGGGGTCATGCCGAAGACGTTTAGCGCGCTTCCAGCAGCGCAGATCGCGGCTCTCGTCAAGTTCCTCGCCGAGGGTCAGCAATGACCGAGACGACGATGAACCACGTTGTGCACGAGGGGCACGCGTTGAAGCCGCCGCCCACCGGCTGGCGCCGTCTGCTCGCGCCGGGCTGGCTGCGGGTGCCGTGGATGACGGCGCTCTTCTTCGGCATCGGCGCCGGCATCGTCGTGCTCGTCCGCTGGCTCGAGGGCTGGGACCCGATCTGGGACGGCTCGGTGATCACGACGGTCGAGCTGACAGCCGTCCCGATCGGCTTCCTTGCCGGCCTCGGCGGCTTCGACTACTGGATGCGCTATGCCTCGGGCGCCCCGACCCAGCCCGAGGACCACTCGGGCCACGGAGCGCGGAGCTGGCGCGATTACTTCCGGATCAACACCGACCACAAGGTGATCGGGATCCAGTACCTGGTCACGACGATCGTCTTCTTCGTGATCGCGGGCCTGCTGGCGATGTTCATGCGCGCCGAACTGGCCCGGCCCGGGATGCAGTTCGTCGACAACCAGACCTTCAACGGGCTCTTCTCGGTCCACGCGGCCCTGATGATCTTCCTGTTCGTGATCCCCGCCTTCGCCGGGATCGGCAACTACGTGATCCCGCTGATGCTCGGCGCGCCCGACATGGCCTTCCCGCGCCTGAACGCGCTCTCGTTCTGGCTGCTCCCGATCGCCGGGATCATGATGGTCTCGAGCTTCCTCGTCCCCGGGGGCCCGTTCGCAGCCGGCTGGACGAACTACGCGACGCTGTCGGTGCACCAGCCGCTCGGGAACACGTTCTTCTCGATGGCGGTCCAGTGGGCCGGCGCCAGCTCGATCATGACGGCGCTCAACTTCCTGGTCACGATCATCACCATGCGCGCGCCGGGGATGACCTTCTGGCGGATGCCGCTGCTCGTCTGGGCGAACTTCACGACCTCGCTCCTGGTCGTAATCGCGACGCCGTTCATCGCCGGCTCGCAGTTCTTCGTCATGTTCGACCGGGTGATGCACACCCACTTCTTCGAGCCCGTGTACGGCGGCTATCCGTTGGGGTACCAGCACATCTTCTGGTTCTACTCACACCCGGCGGTCTACATCATGATGCTGCCCGGCTTTGGCATCGCCTCGGAGGTGATCTCCGTGATGGCGCGGAAGCCGATCTTCGGGTACCGGCTGATGGCGCTCTCGCTGATGGCGATCCTGGTGCTCGGCTTCTCCGTCTGGGCCCACCACATGTTCGTGGCCGGGATGGCGCCCTGGCTGCGCGTGCCGATGATGGTGACCTCGATGATCATCGCGGTGCCGACCGGGATCAAGGTGTTCTCCTGGCTCGCCACCTTATGGGACGGCCGAATCCACTTCGACACGCCGATGCTGTTCGCGCTCGGCTTCGTCTCGATGTTCGTGATCGGCGGCCTCTCCGGGATCTACCTCGCGGCCGTGCCGATCGACATCCACACCTCCGACACGTACTTCGTGGTCGCGCACATCCACTACGTCCTCTTCGGCGGCTCGCTGTTCACGATCTTCGCCGGGATCTACTTCTGGTTCCCGAAGATGACCGGCCGGATGTACGACGAGCGCCTGGGCAAGCTGCACTTCTGGCTCACCTTCGTCGGCTTCAACCTGACCTTCTTTCCCATGCACTGGCTCGGGATCCAGGGGATGCCGCGCCGGGTCGCCGACTACGCGCCCCGGTTTGCCGACCTGAACCTTTTCATCTCGATCGCGTCCTTCGGGCTCGGAGCCTCGACGCTCGTCTTCCTCTACAACATGATCAGGAGCTGGCGTTTCGGGCCGGTCGCCGCCGCGAACCCGTGGCGCTCGCTGACACTCGAGTGGCAGGTCAGCTCGCCCCCGCCGGTGTTCAACTTCGACGAGATCCCGCAGGTGGTCGGTACGCCGTACGAGTACGGCGTACCGGGCGCGCGCCACGCCGTCTTCAACGGCGACCGGGCCCGTGAGCCTCAGGAGGCACCCGTCGGATGAGCGACGAGCGCCACGTCCTCGTGATCGCCAACGAGACCGTTGCGGGTCAGAGCCTCATCGACGTGCTCAAGCGCCGGGCGGAAGAGGGCCCTCTACGCGTGACGGTGATCACGCCGGTCAACCAGCCGCGCGAGGGCTACGTCGTCTACGAGGACACGCGTCGCGCGGCGGCCGGCCGCAGGCTGGAGCGCACGCTGCAGGCGTTACGCGAGGCGGGCATCCCGGCCTCGGGCCGGGTCGTCGAGGCCGACCCGGTCGCGGCATTGCGAGACGCGCTGGCCCAGCTCGAGCCGGCGCCAGACGAGATCGTCGTCTCGACTCACCCCCGCCAGAAGTCCGGCTGGCTGCGCCGGAACGTGGTCGAGCGGATGGAGCGCGCGGCCGAGGGCCGCCCGCTCGAGCACGTCGTCGTGGACCTTGGCGAACACGGGGCGGACGCCGAGGCCAACGTGCTCGTGATCGCGAACGAGACGATCGTCGGGGAGCCGCTGCTGGACAAGATCCGGGAGCGGGCAAAGCGGGGCCCGGCCGCGTTCCTGCTCATCTCGCCGCAGAGCGACGTGTCCTCGTCCGAGCACCCGGAGGCCGAGCGTCGGCTTCGGCGCGCGCTCACCGTCCTGCGCGGCGAGGGCATCGAAGCGCACGGCCAGGTCGCGCACCCGGACCCGTTCACCGCCGCGGCTCAGGCGGTTCAGGACGAGCGGGTCGACGAGATCATCGTCTCCACCTTCCCCGGCGAGAAGACGTCTAGCTGGCTGCGGGGCGACCTCGTCAACCGGTTGCGCAAGCAGACGAGCCTGCCGGTGGAGCACGTCGAGGTCGCGCCAGAGCAGGAGCCGGTCGCGCAGTGAGCGCGCACGCCGAGGCCCACGCGGCCCATCCGCCCCAGGCGCACCAGAGCTCGCGCGTGGACGCGCGCACGCTCGGGATGTTTCTGTTTATCGCGTCGGAGATCATGCTCTTCGGCTCGTTCTTCACCGCGTACTTCTTCGTGCGGGTCGCGGCCGGGACGCCGTGGCCCACTCCGGGCCACGAGCTCCCGGTCTTCGTCGCCGGGATCAACACGTTCATCCTCGTCACCTCGAGCTTCACCATGCACTGGGCCCTGCAGGCGATCAAACGCGGGAACCGGACAGGCCTGCAGGCCGGACTCTCGCTCACCTTCCTGCTCGGCCTGAGCTTCCTGCTGACACAGATCGCCGAGTACTCGCGGATCGGCTTTGCGCCCTATACCGATGCCTTCGGCACGATCTTCTACTGCCTCACGGGCCTGCACGGCGCGCACGTCTTCGTCGGCCTGACGCTGCTGCTGGCCGCGACGATCCGCTCCTACCGCGGCCACTATTCGAGCGAGGAGCACCTCGGCGTCGAGATCCCCGGGATCTACTGGCACTTCGTGGACGTAATGTGGATCGTGGTCTACACCACCATCTACATCCTGTAAGGCCGCCGATGAAGAATCCGCTGCGCAGCGAGGCCGAGGCGTTCCAGTTCCTGCTCGGCTCGGTCGTGTACTTCGCCCTGATCGTGATCGCCGCGGTGATCAACCCGTGGGCCGGGGTCGCCGTGTTCATCGTGTTGACGGCCGGCGTCCTCTGGTGGTGGCTCCGGTCGCGGCGGGTCGAGGCGCCCCGTCAGACCGTTCCCGCGCAGCGAAGCGCGCCGGACGAGCGCCGGATCCTCGTCGTCGCCAACGAGACGGTGGGGGGAGAGGCGCTTCGGGAGCAGATCGAGCGGCGTGGCGAGGGCTCCCGCACGCGCGTTCTGGTCGTCAGCCCCGCGCTGAACTCGCCGATCAGACACTGGGCCTCGGACGAGGATCCTGCCCGCGCAGAGGCCCGCAAGCGCCTCGACACGAGCCTGCAGCGGTTGCAGGAGAGCGGCATTGCGGCCAGCGGCGAAGTGGGCGATGCCGACCCGCTACAGGCGATCGAGGATGCGATGAGGACCTTCGGTCCGGACGAGATCATCATCTCCACCCACCCGGAAGGCCGGTCGCACTGGCTCGAGCGGGGCGTCGTCACCGGAGCCCGCGAGCGCTTCGCGGTCCCGATCACCCACGTTGTCGTGGATCTCGAGGCCGAGCGCTAGCTAGCCCTTGCCGGCGACGGACGAGACGTACTTCGCAACTGCGGTGATCTGAGCCGGGGTCAGCTGGCCCTTGAAGGCCGGCATCGCCGCGCCGCCGTTGGTCACCTGACGCTGGACGATGCTCTGGGAGGGCTTCAACTGGTCGAGGTTGGGGCCGACGTTCCCACTCGTCCCCGCGTCGGCGAGTGTGTGGCAGCTCCCGCAGTTGGCGAGGAAAATGTCCTTGCCGCTGGTCGGGTTCTTCGCCGAAGCCGCCTCCGGGTTGGCCGCGACCGAGGCGACGTACGCGGCGACCGCGTCTGCATCGGCGCCCTTGACGAGGTTCGCGGGCATCGGCGCGACGGCGAGTTCGATCTGGTCGCGGACGACCTGCTCGATCGTCACCTGCTTGAACCCCTGCTTCCTCGACGCTTGAAACGCGTCGTCCAGGTTCGGCCCTTGATTGCCGTGCGTCCCGGCCGCCGCGAGCGTGTGGCAGCCGCCGCACTTGTCGAGGAAGAGCTGCTTGCCGCGGTCGGTGTCGCCCGCCTTCGAGATTCCACCGGTGCCGCAGCCGCCCGCGAGCAGCGCGGCCGCGAGGACGACGACGGCGACGCCGCCCCGCACTAGGTGGAGGGCTGCCCCGAGGAAGACACCTTCGAGACCGCCTCGTCGCGGGTCGGGTAGATCGTGAAGACACGGTCGAGGCCGGTGATCTCGAAGATCTTCGTGATGTTGCGGTCGCTGCAGACGAGCGAGAGCTGCCCGTCGTTCGTCCGCAGGCGCTTGACTCCGCCGACGAGCACGCCGAGGGTCGTTGAGTCGATGAACGTCGTGTTCGAGAAGTCGACCACGACGTCCTTGGCGCCCTTGCCGATCACGTCCAGGAGTTGCTGCTTGAACTCCGGCGCCGTGTAGAGGTCGACCTCGCCCGAAAGCGCGATCGCGTAGGCGTCGTCTCCAAGCTGCTCGGTGGTGATGTCGAAGTTCATCCCGGCCTTCTCTCCCCTGGAGCCCGAGTCTAACCCTGGGTCTGCGCCGTGGACGCCTTGAGCTGCTTCAGAGTCTGGCGGACTGCCTGGGCGTTCGGGCTGTCCGGGGCGATCCGTAGGAAGCGCGTGTACGCCTGGATCGCGGTTCCCACGTCGCCTGCGAGCTGGGCCGAGCTCGCGAGCTGGAGCTGGGCGTTCGACTCCTGCGAGGTGCCCGCAGAGGCGACGGCGAGCGTCCGGTAGGCGTTCTTGGCCCTCGAGTAGGCCTCGATCATCCTCTGGTAGGCCTTGTTTGCCTGGTCCTGCAGCGAGCTGCTGTACGGATCGTTCGCGATCGCCCCGCCGAGCGTGGTCGTCGGGTCGAGGCCGGGCGGCGTGACCGTGTTGCTGTAGTAGTTGATTTGCGCGTTCTGGGCGTTCGTACGCGCGATCTCGGCGCGGCCGCTGTAGATCCCGGCGATGCGGTTGAGCACGTCGAAGTTCTTAGGTGCGATCGTCTCCGCCTTGCGGAGGGTCGCCAGCGCCAGGGCTTCCTTCTGGTCCTGCTGGTAGATGCCCGCGAGGTCGAGGTAGGCGCTGATGTCCTTCGGGTTCCGCTCGATCGCCTTCTTCTTGTCGCTCACCTGCGAGCTCGTCGAGGTGCCGCCGCCGAAGAAGTTGCCGCGGAGGATGTCGCTGATCCCGGTCGAGCCGGAACCGACGCCGAAGGCCACGAAGCCGACGCCGAAGACGAGGGCGAGGAAGACGAAGACCCACTTCGCCTGCCTGCGCAGGCGCGGGAAGAACATCGTCTGCTCGTAGGCGGGCGCCGAGCGTTTTCGCTTGGGCTGCTCCTGCTTCGCGCGCTGCTTTCGCTGCGCCTGTGCCGCTCCTCGCGCCATGGACGCCTAGGGTACCTGCCCCTCGCGGACACCGAGGGTGTCCCAATCGTAGGAATCACCGACTCCGCGCAACCGGGACTTCGTCTCGTCGTCGCAGAGAGCGCCTTCGAGCCCCGCGTCGAAGAAGTCGCGAGGATCGAGCCCGAACGAGGTCGCTGCCTCGTAGTCCAGGGCGAGATCGGTGCCGAACATCGCCGGGTCGTCCGTTGAGATCGAGCAGAGCGCGCCGGCGGCGACGAGCTGCGGGAGCGGGTGCTCCTCGAGCGAGGAGACGGCCCGCGTGCGCAGGTTCGAGATCGGGCAGACGTCCAGGACGACGCGGCGGCCGGCGATCTCGCGCAGGAGACCGGGGTCGTCGGCGGCCCGGATGCCGTGTCTGAGTCGGTGGGCCCCGAGCTCCTCGAGGGCGCCGCGCACCGAGGGCGGCCCTGCGACCTCGCCCGCGTGGGGAACCGAGGCGAGACCCACCTCGCGCGCGAGTGCGAACACCGGCTCGTACGGCTCGGGCGGGAACTCGGCCTCGAGACCGCCGAGGCCGACCCCGACGATCCCTTGCTCGCGGTACTTCGCCGAGTAGCGCACGACCTTCTCGGCCTCGTCGAGCGGGAAGCCGCGGACGATGTCGGGTGTGAGGCGAATCTCCACCGCGTGCAGCTCACGAGCCTCCTGGGCGCCGTCGCAGTAGCCGCTGAAGATCTCGTCCCAGCCGACCCCGCGCCGGACGCGCTCGGCCGGCGAGAAGATCGCCTCGACGTAGACGGCACCATGCGAGGCGGCCTCGGCCGCGTAGTCCACGACGACCTGGCGGAAGTCGTCCGGCGTGCGTAGCGCGTTCGTGGTCAGGACCCAAACGTCGATGAAGTCCGCGAAGTCGCGGAAGTCATAAAGCGTCGCGAGGCCCTCCTCCGTCTCGGCAGGAAGGGCGTAGTCGTTGCGGCGCGCGATCTCGAGCAGCGTCTTCGGCCGAACCGTTCCCTCGAGATGGACGTGGAGCTCGATCTTCGGGTAGGTCACTCCGGTACCGGCGCGGCTCCAGCGTCGGAGCGCCAACGGGGTTCCAGGAACGTGGCGAGGACGATCGACAGCAGGTAGAGCGAGACGAGCGGTATGACCGAGAGGATCGTCGAGACCGGGTCGACGCCCGGGAGGATGACGCCGACGACCGTCATCGCGAAGACCCCGAAGCGCCAAGTGCTGCGGAGCTTCGCGGCGGTCAGGATGCGCAGGCGGACGAGCCCGAGCACGAAGACGGGCACTTCGAACGCGATCGCCACGCCGAGCAGGACGAACGCCGCGAACTTGTAGTAGTCGCGTGCCCTGATGAGGATCGTGTAGTGCGCCGAGTCGTAGTTCGTGAGGAAGTGGATCGCGGGCGGCAGGACGACGAAGTAGCCGAAGGCGACTCCACCGACTCCGAGCGCGGCCGCGAAGGCCACCATTGCAGCCATCGATCGTTGGCTGTGCTCCTCGAACGCCGGTGCGAGGAAGGCCCACACCTGCCAGAAGATCACCGGGAGCGCGAGCAGGAGGGCTGCGTAGAGACTCACCCAGACCGAGGTCGTGAACGGCTCGATCGGGCTGAACGTCACGGGCCTCTGGAACTGCTCGGGCAGCGGCCGGTTGAGCCAGTCGAGAATGTGCCCGTGAAACGCGAAGGTGACCGCGAACGCCACCGCGAGCGCCGCGAGGCAGATGATCAGCCGCGTGCGCAGCTCGCCGAGGTGCTCGACAAGCGTGGCTTCCTCGCCGTGGCGAAGGCGCCGCGGGAGCACGCTCACGACCCTACGACGGCGGGGGCGGGGAATCGTCGCCGGAACGAGGAGGCAACTCCGCCTTCTCGTGGTTGCCGGTGACCGAGTCCTTGAACTCACGCATTCCACGGCCAAGCGAACGGCCGATTTCGGGCAAACGCTTCGGCCCGAAGATGAGCAGCGCAACGACGAGGATGACGATGAGCCCGGTGATGCCGATCTCCGGCATGGACCCTAGGTTAGCTGGGGTTTCGGCCCCCCGCCATTGGGCACGTCCACGGAGTGCTGGGGCGCGCTCCCCGCGAGGGGATGATCGCTAGCATGTCTCGACGGGCGCGTTTAGTGCGCCCACCACTCCGATGGCTTTGCTCGAACTCAAAAACCTGCACGTCGCGCTCGAGGACGGCACCGAGATCGTCAAGGGCGTCGACCTCGCCGTGGACACGAACCAGATCCACGCGATCATGGGCCCGAACGGGTCCGGCAAGTCCACCCTTGCGTACGCCCTCATGGGCCACCCGGCGTACGAGATCACCGACGGCCAGATCTTCTTCGACGGCGAGGACGTGACCGAGGCCGGCGCCGACGAGCGTGCGCAGAAGGGGCTCTTCCTCGCCTTCCAGTACCCGCATGCGATTCCGGGCGTGACGGTGACGAGCTTCCTCCGGTCCGCGATCAACGCGATCCGCAAGGCCCGCAACGACGGCGAGGAGGATCCGATCAAGATCCCGGAGTTCCGCACCGAGCTGCTTGCCGCGATGGAGAAGCTGAAGGTTCCGCGCGAGCTGGCTCAGCGGTACGTGAACGACGGCTTCTCGGGCGGCGAGAAGAAGCGCGTGGAGATCCTGCAGATGGCGATGCTGAAGCCGCGCATCGCCGTGCTCGACGAAACCGACTCCGGGCTCGACATCGACGCGCTCAAGATCGTCGCCGAGGGCGTAGGCGACCTGGTCGGCACCGAGACCGGCGCCCTCGTGATCACCCATTACCAACGCATCCTCAACTACGTGAAGCCGGATTTTGTCCACGTCTTCGTGGATGGGCGTATCGTTGAGGAAGGCGGGCCAGAGCTCGCCCACAGGTTGGAAGCCGAGGGCTACGAGAGCTTCGGCGCCGCAAACGGAAGGAGCAATGGCAGCAACTCCTGAAACCGAAGTCGTCGCCGGGATCGGCAACGATTACAAGTACGGCTTCCACGATGATGAGAACTACTTCTTCAAGTCGGGCCGCGGGCTCTCGCCCGATCTCGTCGCCTCGATCTCCGAGCACAAGAACGAGCCAGAGTGGATGCGCAAGTTCCGCCTCAAGTCGCTGGAGTACTTCCGGGCGCGCCCTCTCCCCGAGTGGGGCGGCGACCTCTCCGGGATCGACTTCGAGAACATCTTCTACTACATCCGCCCGACCGAGAAGCAGGCCAATTCCTGGGAGGACCTGCCCTCCGAGATCAAGGACACCTGGGACAAGCTCGGTATCCCCGAGGCCGAGAAGAAGTACCTGGCCGGCGTGGGCGCGCAGTACGAGTCCGAGGTCGTCTACCACAAGCTCCAGGAGGACCTCGAGGCCCAGGGCGTGATCTTCCTCGACATGGACAGCGGCCTGCGCGAGCACGAGGAGCTCGTCAAGGAGTACTTCGGGACCGTGATCCCGCAGAACGACAACAAGTTCGCGGCGCTCAACTCCGCGGTCTGGTCGGGCGGGTCGTTCATCTACGTCCCGCCGGGCGTGAAGGTCGAGATGCCGCTCCAGGCCTACTTCCGCATCAACGCGGAGAACATGGGCCAGTTCGAGCGCACGCTGATCATCGTGGACGAGGGCGCGTACGTGCACTACGTCGAGGGCTGCACTGCGCCGATCTACTCGAGCGATTCGCTCCATTCGGCGGTGGTCGAGATCATCGTCAAGCCGAAGGCGCGCTGTCGCTACACGACGATCCAGAACTGGTCGAACAACGTGTACAACCTCGTCACGAAGCGCGCCGTCGCCTACGAGGACGCGACCATGGAATGGGTCGACGGCAACCTCGGCTCGAAGCTCACGATGAAGTACCCGGCGATCTGGCTGCTGGGAGAGCGCGCGCACGGCGAGGTCCTCTCGATCGCCTTCGGCGGCAAGGGCCAGCATCAGGATGCGGGCGGCAAGTGCGTCCACATCGCGCCGAACACCACCTCGGTCATCACCTCGAAGTCGATCTCGAAGGACGGCGGCCGCGCCGGCTACCGCGGGTTGCTCGAGGTGGCCAAGGGTGCCAGGCACGCCAAATCGAAGGTCGTCTGCGACGCGCTGATCCTCGACGAGGAGTCGCGCTCCGACACGTACCCGTACATCAAGATCGACGAGGACGAGGTGGACATCGGCCACGAGGCGACCGTCTCGAAGATCGGCGAGGAGCAGCTCTTCTACCTCATGTCGCGCGGCCTCTCGGAGACCGAGGCCTCGGCCATGATCGTGTCCGGCTTCGTCGAGCCGATCACGAAGGAGCTCCCGCTCGAGTACGCGGTCGAGATGAACCGTCTGATCCAGCTCCAGATGGAAGGATCGGTTGGCTGATCTCGGCGTCGAACGCGCCGATTTCGTTGCTGTCCCCGTCCAAGACCTCGCTCGGGCCGATGCGTTCTACGGCAAGACGCTCGGCCTGAGGCGCAACCCGAACTCCGGCGAGCGCTGGGTCGAGTACGAGCTCGGCAACGTCACGCTCGCACTCGTCTCGCCCGAGGCGATGGGCCCGGACTTCGAGGCGCGGCCGCACCAGATGCCGATTGCGCTCCGTGTTGCGGACGTCGAGGAGGCGAGGGACAAGCTCGAGGCCGAGGGCGTGCAGCTCGACGGCGAGGTGATCGACTCCGGGGTCTGCCACATCGCCGTCTTCTTCGACCCGGATGGTAACACGCTCCAGCTGCATCGCCGCTACGCGCCCTTCGCCGACGGAACGACGCCGTGATCGAGGTCCAGCGCGCCGACTTCGTCGGGCTCCCGACGCAGGATCTCGAGCGGGCCGAGCGGTTCTACGAGGACGTGCTCGGACTGCGTCGCAACCCGAACCACTCGCCGGGATGGCCCGAGTTCGAGACGGGCAACGTCACTCTGGTGCTGACCGACGTCGCGAAGACCGAGCAGGAGTTCAGCCCGAACCTCGGCGCCGTGGCACTGCGCGTTCCTGACGTCGCCGAGGCGATGGAGCGCCTTCGTGCGGCAGGAGTGGAGTTCGACTTCGAGGAGCCCTACGACTCGAGCGTCTGTCACATGGCGTTTTTCCGCGATCCCGACGGCAACGCGCTGATCCTTCACCATCGCTACGCGCCCTACCGGGACGGGAGCACACCCTGATGCAGGTCGAGCGGGTCGACTTCATCAACATCGCGACGCGAGACGCCGAGCGCGCGCGGGCCTGGTACCGCGACATGCTCGGCCTGCCTCGCGATCCTCACAACCCGGACGAGCTCACGGCCGGGCAGGTAACGCTGATCTTCTGGGAGCCCGAGAAGGAGGGCATCGAGTTCGCCCCGAGCGTCGGCGGCTTCGCCGTGCGCGTCCCGGACGTCGAGGCGGCGAAGAAGGACCTGGAGGCGAAGGGCGTCGAGTTCGTCGGCTCGGGCGACACCGGCGTCTGCCGAATGGCCGTCTGCGTCGATCCGGACGGGAACGCGTTGATGTTGCACCGGAGGTACAAGCCCTATGAGTAGGACCGAGGCGCTCGAGCGCTACCGCGAGCTGCCTCTGCCCGACGCGACCGAGGAGCACTGGCGCTTCACCGACCTGCGCGGGTTCGACCCCGAGGCGTTCGACGGCCAGGCGAAGGCATCCGACGCCGCGCCGGGCTCGATGCTCGAGCTCGAGGTGGCCGCGGAGGCCGTCGTCACCGAGACCGGAATCGAGATCACCCGTGCGCCGGAGGAGATTCGCTTCGAGCCGCTCGACGAGGGGCACGAACGCCTTGGCTCCCTCGTCGGCTGGCAGGGCGACAAGTTCGCCGCCCACAACACCGCCGCCTGGAACCACGGCCTGCTCGTGCACGTGCCGGGCGGCCTCGAGCTCGAGCGCCCGCTCTTCGTGCGCGTCGTGAACGCGGTCGAGGGCGGTTCGCTCTTCTGGCGCCTCGTCGTGATCGCGGAGGAGGCGTCGCGCTTCTCGCTCGTCGAGGAGTACTCGTCGACCTCACCTGACCTGCACGGGTACTTCAACGGTGTCACCGAGCTCTTCGTCGAACAGGCCGCGAAGCTCGAGTACGTCTCACTGCAGAATCTCTCGCGCGAGACGTGGCACTTCGCCAGCCACCACGCGCGCGTCGAGCGCGATGCCGAGCTGGACTGGGTCAGCGGCGGCTTCGGCTCCAAGAAGGGCAAGGTCTGGATCCAGAACGACTTGGCCGGCCCGGGCGCGACCTCCCGGGTCACCGGCGCGTATTTCGCCGACGCGGACCAGCACCTCGACTACGACACCTTCCAGGAGCACCTAGCACCCAATACCGAGTCGGACTTCGCCTTCAAGGGCGCGTTGCGCGACACGGCGACTGCCGTCTGGCGCGGGATGATCCGGGTCGAGCGCCACGCCCAGAAGACGAACGCCTACCAGGAGTGCCGCAACCTGATGCTCTCTCCGACGGCGCACGCGGTTCCGATCCCCGGGCTCGAGATCCTGGCGAACGATGTGCGCTGTACCCACGGCGCGACCGTGGGTCGGGTCGACCGCGAGCAGCTCTTCTACCTGATGGCCCGCGGGCTCCCCCGCCCGGAGGCCGAGCGTCTGATCGTCCGTGGTTTCTTCCAGGACGTGCTCGACCGGATCGAGCTCGAGCCGGTGCGCGAGGCGGTCACGAGCGCTCTCGAGGCCCGCATCCCGCAGGGCTAGCGCTCAGCCACTGCGCTGATCGTCATCCCGGTGTCGACGATCCGCGGCTGGGACCCGGCTGGAAACAGCGCGAGCAGCTCCCTTCGGCTCAGCAGCTCCACTCCTTCCCAGCCCCGCCGGTGAAGGGCGGCGAAGACTCGATCCCGGGCGTCTCGCGGGAGCCAGTGGACGAACGGCACCAGCGTGTGCACCTCCACCGGGAACCAGCGGTTCGGGGTGGAGACGAACACGCGCGGCGCCACGCGGCAGAGCTCGTGCACGAACCGCCGCTGCTCGTCCCGGCCGCCCACGTGCTCGATGACCGCGTTCGAGAAGGCGAGGTCGAACGCGTCGTCCTCGAACGGCAGGTCGGTGCCGTTGGCCGTCACACAGTTGACCGTCGGAAACTCCTTGGCGAAGTTCGGCAAGGGCACGTCGCTCACGGCCGTGATCCGCTCGGGCCACGGGTACAGCGCCTCGAAGAAGTTGTGGCTGAGCGCGACGCCGGGCTCGGTGTCGAAGCCGGTGTCGCCGACGCCGACGTCGACGACGGTCGTCTTCGGCCCTGGGCGCAGCTCCTCCAGGAGGAGGGCGAGCTTGCGCTGGCGGTTCCAGAGCGACACGCGGGCGGCGAGACCCGTGAGCATGCTCAGGTGATCGCTGCGCCGCGGTAGCAGTCGGGACGGTAACGGGCCGGCGTCACGGCCTTGCAGGCCGACTTGCGCTCGTTTCCGTAGCGGTGCAAGGTGCCGAGGATCGTGCCGATGCCCTCGAAGCAGCGCCCTCGCTCGGCCCCCGGCGCGAGGTTGCAGAGCCGCGCCGCCTCCGCGCCGCCCGCGTAGTTGTTGCCGTAGTCGCGCGCCGCACCGTAGAGACATTCGCTCGCGTCCTTGCCCGCCTCGAGGCAGAGCCTGACCGTGCGGCGCGGCTGGTATTGGCTGAATCCGGATGCGTCGCGTCCGTACGATTGGAAGCACGTCGCGACCCAGGCCTTCTCGCTCCGCCTACACCAGGCGGCCGTCTTGGTCCAGTTATAGCCGTCCAGGCTCAGGATCCGGGAGGTGACCATCAGGTAGCAGTAGACCTTGTGGCGTTCGGCGACCGCGTTGCACGGGTAGAGCGGGTCGTTCTTGCGCAGGTAGCGCGAGGTGCCCATGCCCGGCATCAGGTTCTGCATGAATACGCCGCCTGTACACGAGACGCGGTCGAAGTCGTTCTGCAGCCGGTCGCAGGTCTGCAGCGACCACGGCAGGTCGAGCCCGCTGTAGATCATCAGCCCGTGTCCGAGCCCGTGGACGCACTGGTAGAGGAGGAACTCCTCCTTCGTGACCGCGTGTCCTGTGCAGAGACGGCGCGCGATTCGCGTCACCTCCTCGCGCGGGACGCCGGCGAACGCCCGTTCGATCACGCCGTGGTAGTAGCCCGAGTTGCAGGTCATCCCCCCGTGCGCGAGCGCTTGCGCCGGGTTGTTCCTGAAGTGGGCGAGCGCCCCGTGGCCGACGGCGTGCGAGATCTGGTGGCAGTCGGCATGAACCGCCGGGATCGACAGGTCGTCCTTGCCGAGCAGCGCGAGCGCCTTCTCTGGGCCGCCGCGGTAGGCGATGTTCGCGAAAGCCTGCCGGAAGCAGGCCGGACCTCCCTTGTGCTCGCAGCTCGCCACGGTCGTGTCGTCCGGCTTGAAGGCGGCCACCTTGCCCGAGCTGCGTGACGAGTCGGCGACGAAGTCCGCGACGAGCGCGATCTGGCGGGAGGTCAGCTTGGTGCCGAAGGACGGCATGCCGTTGCCGCCGACGCGCACCTGATGCTCGACGGTCGACGCGTCGGGCTTCAGCTCGTCGAGGTTCGGCCCGACCTGGCCGTTCGCGTCCGCAGCCTTGAGTGTGTGGCAGCTGCCGCAGCCGGACCTCGCGAACAGCTTCCCGCCGGGCGAGCTAGCACTTCCGCCCGAGCCGCCGCACCCTGCGGCGAGCGGGATCGTTGCAAGCAGAAAGGCGGCTGTGGCGCGGAACTTCATGACCCGATGGCTCGGTACGATAGCCCTGTGGCCGTGACGGCTCGATCCACTCTCGATGCGCAGACGCTGCGCGCCGACTTCCCGATCTTCCAGGAGAAGATCCACGGCAAGCCGCTCGCATACCTCGACTCCGCGGCGAGCTCTCAGAAGCCGCGGCAGGTTCTCGACGCGATCCGGGAGTTCTACGAGACCTCGTACGCGAACGTCCACCGGGGCGTCTACACGCTCTCGGAGCGCGCGACCGCCGGCTACGAGGGAGCGCGCGAGAAGGCGCGCGCGTTCGTGAACGCGCCGTCGGCGCGCGAGGTGATCTTCACCCGCAGCGCGACCGAGTCGATCAACCTCGTCGCCTACGCCTGGGGGCTCGACAACCTGGGGCCGGGTGATCTCGTGCTCGTGACCGAGCTCGAGCACCACTCGAACTTCGTGCCGTGGCAGTACATCGCCAAGCGCAACGGAGCCGACTTCCGGATGCTGCCGATCGACGACAGCGGTGAGCTGCGGCTCGACGGGCTCGACGAGCTCGCCGGCGCCGCGGCGGTGAAGGTCGTCGCGACGAACCTCGTCTCGAACTCGCTGGGCACGGTCAACCAGGTCGAGCGGCTGGCCGGGTGGGCGCACGACCGCGGCGCGATCATGGTCGTGGACGCCGCGCAGGGCGCGCCGCATCACCGCGTCGACGTCCAGGCGCTGCACTGCGACTTCCTCGCCTTCTCATCGCACAAGCTCTGCGGCCCGAGCGGCGTCGGCGCCCTCTGGGGGCGTGCCGAGCTGCTCGAGGGGATGGCACCCTTCAACCTCGGCGGGCACATGATCCGCTCAGTCCGTCTCGAGGAGACAACCTGGGGCGACTTGCCCTACAAGTTCGAGGCCGGCACGATGCCGATCGCCGAGGCGGTCGGGTTCGGGGCCGCGATGGACTACGTCGGCGAGGCCGGGCTCGAGGCGATCGAGGAGTACGAGAGCGAGCTCGTCGCGTATGCGCTCGACCGTCTCGAGGAGCTCGGCGGCATCACGACCTACGGGCCGCCGCCCGAGCGGCGGGCGGGCATCGTCTCGTTCAACGTCGAAGGCATCCACCCGCACGACGTCGCGCAGGTGCTCGACTCGGAAGGGGTGGCGATCCGGGCCGGCCACCACTGCTGCCAGCCGCTGATGGCGCGGCTGGGAGTGGCGGCGACCAACCGGGCGAGCTTCTACCTCTACACACTGCCGGAGGAGATCGACCGGCTCGTGGAGGGCCTGCACAAGACGCGGAAGATCCTGGGATAGCGGTGGTCGACGACCTGTATCGCGAGGTCATTCTCGACCACTACAAGAACCCGCGTGGCCACGGCGCGATCGAGGATGCCGATGCGCAGGCCGAGGGCCTCAACCCGCTCTGCGGCGACGAGGTCACGATCTACGTCCAGTTCGATGACGACGGTGAGACGATTGACGAGGTGAAGTTCTCCGGACGCGGATGCGCGATCAGCCAGGCGTCCACCTCGATGCTGATGGAGATGGCCAAGGGCCGAAAGGCCAGCGAGATCGCCGAATTGCCGAAGGAGGCGCTGCTCGAGGAGATCGGGATCCCGCTGACCCCGATCCGCCTCAAGTGCGCGCTGCTGGGGCTGGGCGTGCTCAAGGTCGCGCTCCACCGGGCCAAGGGAACGCCGCTTCCCGACGAGTGGGCTGGCCTCGACGAGCTCGAGCTGAAGTAGCCGCGGGCATGGCCGAGATCGACGTCGCTCCGGTCGAGGAGCTCCCGCCCGGCACGGTCAAGATCGTCCACGCGGGCGAGATCTCGGTCGGCGTCTACAACCTGGCCGGGCGCTTCTGCGCGATCGAGGATCGCTGTTCGCACGACGACGGCCCCCTCTGCGAGGGCGACTTCGACGTCGAGGAGGGCTACGCGGTCTGTCCCCGGCACGGCGCCCGGATCGAGATCTGCACAGGTCGCCCGCTCTCGCTGCCGGCGGTCGAGCCCGTCGAGACCTTTCCCGTCAAGGTGGAGGATGGGATGGTCAAGGTCGTCATTGCCTGAAACCGGTCTTTCCGCCTCCGCGTAGGGACCTGCGAAAGGAGGTTGGATGAAGAAGC
>DATAOV010000111.1:0-24666 GCA_036265535.1 Gaiellaceae bacterium
CTACCGCGGAAAGGAGGTGGTCCGAGAGTGAATTCTTCAAGTACGGGCAGTGGAGGTACCAGCGGGTAGAGGTGCCGTCCCCGGGACCTACGGGGAAACCGCCTAGCCAGCGTGGGGGGCTCGCGATCATCGCGCCGCCGGTAGCAGCATCAGCCGGTCGGAGCGCCTCTACCACTACAGCGCTGGTAACCGGAATCGAGGGCCGCCGTCGTGCGGCCCTCGTTCTTTTTTCAGGTCGCTCGGGCTAGCTGTTCGTCGAGCGGGACGAGAGGCAGGCCGAACGTCTGGGCCGCGTCGTCGTTCGAGATGACGTTGTCACCGTGCTCGAGCATCGTCAGCAGATCTCGCGTCAGGGGAACGTTTCCAGGGAGCCGCTCGGTGACGAGGGCGTTCAACCGCATGAGACCCATGGGAACGTGAAGGCTCGGCCGGCGCTGGCCGAGCTCGCGCTTCAGCCGCCGCCAGAGCTCGTTCCAGCTCACAGCGTCGGGGCCTCCGAGTTCGAAGATTCGGTTCGCCGCTTCAGGCTTGTCGACCCCGGCAGCAAAGTAGGCGGCAACGTCGTCGACCCAGATCGGCTGAATGCGTTGTTCGCCGGAGCCGATGATCGGGGTGACGGGGGCGACCCGCGCGAGTTTCCTGAACGTCGGCAGGATGCCGCCGTCGCCGGAGAAGACGAAGCTCGGGCGGAAGACGACATGGTCGATGCTCGAGCCCTGGACGGTCTGCTCCATCTCCCACTTGGCGCGGTAGTAGGGCACCAGCTCCTTCGTCTCCTCGGTCGTCCCGAGGGCGCTCATGAGTACGAAGCGACGCACACCAGCGTCCTTCGCCGCCGCGACGAGATCGCGCGTCCCATGCTCCATCACCCGCCGAAAGTCGTCGTCGGAGCCCTGCCTGATCGAGACGAGGTGGACGACGACCTCGACTCCCTTCGTGGCGCGGCGAAGGCTCTCCGCATCCGTCATGTCTCCCTGGACGAGCTCTGAGCCCCACGCCGCGAGGGTCCCCGCCGAGCGGTCGCCTGGGCGGCGCACCAACGCGCGCACGGGGAGGTCTCGCTGGCGCAGCGCGTGCACAATCTTCGGACCCACGAAGCCGTTGCCGCCGGTGACCAAGATCACGCGCTCGATTCTACGATCCCGCTGTTGTAGGGTCGTGGGCGGGTACTGCGGCGAATGGGCAAGTGGGTCATCGTGTTGGTTGCGGTCGCGGCTGCATTGGCTGCGCCGTCGTCGCTCGCCCAGGTCGTCCTCGCTCCGGCGCTCTTCCGCTCTCAGGCTCTGCCGGCGAACGCGATCACGAGCTTCACGGTCACCTGCGCACCGGGGTACGTCGCGACGAGTGCCGGGATCTCCAATCCCGCGCCGGGCGTGATCCTACTCAGCATCCGTCCCGCCGGACTGCGCGCGTATGCGTTCCGCTTCGGGAATCCAGTCACGAACGGCGACCAGAGAGTGACTGTCGTCGTCTCCTGCAGGAAGCTCAGCTCATCGGCCGGGAAGCCGCGCTCGACCCTGAAGCAGAGGCCGGTGCGGTTCACCGCGAAGGTACTTCCGGGGAAGACGAGCGCGGTCGAGTTCGTCTGCCCGTCGCGCACGGCGCCCGCGGGGATCGGGTTCGACCGCTCGCCATCCCAGCGCGGCCGGGCGTACACCCCCGGCGCGGCGGCCCGGATCAGCGTCCGCAGGGCCTCGATGCACCTGGGCGGGTTCTCCTTCGTCGTCTTCAACGGCTCGGCCAGCGCCCAGAAGGTCGCGTTGTACGGCAACTGCCTGACCGTCGTTCGCCCCGCCGGCTCCAGGCCCGAACGCCTCGCCGTCAAGATCACCACCTTCCGCGATCTGGCGGGACCGGGCACGCAGCAGTTCACGCACGTCTGCCCGAAGGGCTGGGTCTCGCTGGCGGCAGGCTACGCTGTGCGGTCGGCGCAGCACACGGTGGAAGGCGCCACCGCGATCACGAACGGGGGTCGCTGGTCGGTGGAGAACGACGCGCAGACGGCCTCGATCGTTGAGCTCCAGCTCGTCTGCGCGGTTCTCCGCCGCTAGGTACCTAGAAGTTCTGCCAGTAGCGGCTCGGCGTGGGCCCTTGCTGGCCCTGGTACTTGGAGCCGAGCGCTCCCGAGCCGTAGGGCGTCTCCGCCGGCTCGGTCAGCTGGACGAACGAGAGCTGCCCGATCTTCATCCCGACGTAGATCGTGATCGGGAGGTTGGCCACGTTCGAGAGCTCGAGGGTAACGTGGCCGTCCCAGCCCGGGTCGATGAATCCGGCCGTCGAGTGGATCAGCAGGCCGAGCCGCCCGAGCGAGCTCTTGCCCTCGAGGCGCGCCACCAGGTCGTCCGGGAGGCGGACGCGCTCGAGGGTGGAGCCGAGCACGAATTCCCCCGGGTGCAGGATGAACGGTCGCTCGTCGTCGATCTCGACGAGCTCGGTCAGTTCCTCCTGCGGCTGCTTGACGTCGATGTACGGGTAACGGGCGTTGTGGAAGACCCGAAAGAAGCGGTCGACGCGCACGTCGACGCTCGAGGGCTGGAGTAGCGCTTCGTCGTACGGGTCGATGCCGATGCGATCCTCCTCGAGGAGGCGCCTGATCGTCCGGTCGGAGAGGACCACGAGGGCCGATTCTAAGGCGGCTGCCCGCCCGCGCTGTCCGGGAGCGGTCCTGAGGGCCTTTCCCGGCCGGATTCCCTGCAACGGCCTATGCTTGTCGTCCTTTCGATGGCCGATCCCGACCCGCACGCTCGGTCCCGCGAGCGCCGCCGGCACCAGCGGCGGCGGCAGGTCCGGCGCCGGCGGACCGTCGCCGGATGCGTGCTCCTCGCGCTCGCGGCCGGCATCACGCTGGGCGCGCGGGCGGTAGGAGGCGGACACGAGTCGACGAGCAAGGGCACGAGCGCAGCGGCGGCCTCGACGAGCGCCGCGGACCCGCGCGAGGTACCGGACGAGATCCGCGGAGTCCACGTGACCATGGGCCTGGCCTCGCTTCCGGGCAAGCTGGACGAGTATCTGGCGACGCCGGGCCTGAATGCGATCGAGCTGGATGTCAAGGACGAGAACGGGCGGGTCGGTTTCGTGCCGTCCTCGGTGCCGCTGGTCAGGCGAACCGGCGCCGCTGCTCCCTACTACAAGGCGAAACGGGTCGCACGCCGGGTCCATGCCCAGGGCGTCTACCTGATCGGGCGTATCGTCACCTTTGAGGATCCGGTCCTCGCCGAGAAGCGGCCCGAGCTCGCGATCCGCTCGAGTGACGGGTCGATCTGGCACACGAACGGCGGGCTCGCCTGGACGAACCCGTACGACCGGCGGGTCTGGCGCTACAACGTCGATCTTGCCGCCGCTGCGGTGAAGGCGGGGTTCGACGAGATCCAGTTCGACTACGTGCGCTTTCCGAGCGACGGCGACGTCTCGCTGATCCGCTACCCGGGCACGCACACGCAGTCCATGCGCTGGACGATTCCCGCCTTCGTGCAGTACGCCGGGAAGCGGCTGCACCCGCTCGGCGCGCGCGTCTCCGTCGACGTTTTCGGTCTTGCCGCCACCCGGGATCTCGGCATCGGACAGCTGCCCCGTCGCGTCTCGCGCTACGCCGACGCCGTCTACCCGATGGTCTACCCCTCGCACTTCAACTCCGGCGAGTACGGCATCTCCGACCCCAACTCCGCGCCGGGTGAGACGGTGACGCGCTCGCTGCAGGACTTCCGGCGCGCTCTCGAAGGCAGGAAGGCGAGGCTCACGCCCTGGCTGCAGGACTTCTCCCTCGGACGCACGTACGACGAGGAAGACGTCCTGGCGCAGGTTGCGGCTGCGCGCGGCCAGCACACGCGCGGGTTCCTCCTCTGGAATCCCGAGGGCCTGTACACGACGCCTGTGCTCCAGCCGTGACTGAATGATCGCTATTCACGTATGCATTCGACCGGCCGCTGCGGTATCGTCAGCCCAATGGCGGTGACGCGCGCGATCGAGCTCCGGACGGCGATCCCGGGGCCCAAGTCCACGGCTATCCTGGAGCGCAAAGAGCGCGTGGTCGCTGACCCGCTCTCGGTCTTCCTGCCGGTCGTCGTCGACGAGGCCCGCGGGGCCACTCTCACCGACGTCGACGGCAACACCTTCATCGACTTCACCGGCGGCGTCGGCTGCCTGAACGTCGGCCACTCCAATCCGCAAGTGGTCGCCGCCGCGCAGGACCAGCTGGCGCGCTTCTCGCACACCGACTTCACGATCGTCCCCTACGAGGTTTACGTGACCCTGGCCGAACGGCTCTGCGAGCTGGCGCCGGTCCGAAAGCCCGCCAAGGCGGCCTTCTTCAACGCCGGCACCGAGGCCGTCGAGAACGCGATCAAGTTCGCCCGCTCGTACACGAAGCGGCCTGCGGTGATCGGCTTCGAGGGTGCCTTCCACGGTCGCACGCTGCTCTCGATGACCCTCACATCGAAGACGCACCCGTACAAGGCGGGGCTCGGCCCCTTCGCGCCGGAGGTCTACCGCGTGCCGTTCCCGAACGCCTACCGCGGCCCTGGCCCCGCCGAGGCGCTGGAGGCGCTCGAGCGAGCGCTGATCACGCAGGTCGCCGCCGAGAGCGTCGCGGCGATCGTGGTTGAGCCGGTTCAGGGCGAGGGTGGCTTCGTGGTCGCGCCGCCGGAGTTCCTCCAGGGCGTGCGGAGGATCTGCGACGACAACGGCATCGTCATGGTCGTCGACGAGGTGCAGACCGGCTTCGGGAGGACCGGCCGTCTCTGGGGGATCGAGCACGCGGGGGTCGAGCCCGACCTCGTGACGGTTGCGAAGTCGATCGCGGCGGGGCTCCCGCTCTCCGGCGTTATCGGCAAGGCGGAGATCATGGACGCGCCCGGCGACTCGGCTATCGGCGGCACCTACGTCGGCAACCCTGTCGCTCAGGCCGCGGCCCTGGCCGTGCTGGACGTCTTCGAGGAGGAGGGCCTGAGCGAGCGCGCGGGGGCGATCGGCGACGCGATCCGCGCCCGGATGACGTTCTGGCAAGAGCGCTGGGATGCGGTCGGCGACGTGCGCGGGCTTGGAGCGATGCTGGCGATCGAGCTCGTCCACGACCGCGAGACGAAGGATCCGGCGCCGGAGGTCGCGACCGCCGTCGTCGAAGCCGCTGCCGAGCGCGGTCTGCTCCTGCTCAAGTCGGGGATCTACTCGAACTGCATCCGCGTCTTGTGCCCGCTCGTGATCACGGACGCCGAGCTCGACGAGGCTCTCGGCGTCTGGGAGCAGGCTCTGGACGCCTCGTTGGCTTAGCGCCCCGTCGCGCGGGCACAATGCCGGTCGTGGTGGGCGAGTTGATCGCGGAGCGCTACGAGCTGGAAGAGCTCGTAGGAACTGGCGGCATGTCGAGCGTCTACCGCGCTCACGATCGGCTGCTCGAGCGCGACGTGGCGCTCAAGGTGCTGCACCAGCAGTTCCTCTCCGACGGCGAACAGGTCGAGCGCTTCCGGCGCGAAGCCCGTGCGGTAGCTCAGCTGTCGCATCCGAACATCGTCACCGTGATCGACCGCGGCGAGCAGGACGGCCGCCAGTACATCGTCTTCGAGTACGTCGACGGCGAGAACCTGAAGGCGCTGGTCGAACGCGAGGGGCCGCTGCCCGAGCGGGACGCGATCGAGCTCGCACTGCAGGTCGCCCGCGCCCTCGGCTTCGCCCACGAGCAGGGCCTCGTCCACCGCGACGTGAAGCCGCAGAACGTGCTGCTGAACGACGGGGGCGATACCAAGGTGACCGACTTCGGAATCGCGCGCTCGCTCGACGTGCAAGGCGGTCTGACCCAGACCGGAACGGTCATGGGTACGAGCGACTACATTGCCCCCGAGCAGGCTCGGGGCTCCCGCGTGGACGCTCAGAGTGACGTCTACTCGCTCGGTGCGGTGCTCTACGAGCTGCTGACGGGCGAGGTGCCGTTCAAAGGCGACAACTTCGTCGCGGTCGCGATGCGCCACATCAACGAGCCGCCGCCGAGCGTGCGCGAGCACCGGCCAGAGCTCTCGCCGTGCGTGGATGCGGTCGTTCGGCGGGCGATGGCCAAGGAGCCGCGCGACCGCTTCCGCTCGATGAACGAGCTCTGCGTGGAGCTCACCGACTGTCTGGCGCAGCTGGACGGTGCCGCGACCTCGTCGGCCGCGGAGACGATGGTCGTGGCGCCGCAGCGCCGCCGGCGGGGCTCCCGGCCGCCTCGCGCGCCGGCCGAGCGGCCGAGCGTCTGGCCGCTGATCCTGCTCCTCGCCGGGCTTGCGGTGCTGGCGGGGATTCTGGCCGCGGTGTTCGCATTCACCGACTCCGGGCAAAGGATCAAAGAGGCGGTCGGCGCCAAGAAGAGCGGGGCTGCCGGCAAGAACGTCACCCTGAGCGGGGTTGCCGCGTATGACCCCTTCGGTGATCAGCACGAACACGACGAGGACGTCCGTCTCGCGACCGACCGAAACCCGGCCACATTCTGGACGACCGAGCACTACCAGAGCTTCACGAAGGAGGGCGTCGGCCTCGTGCTCGACGCCGGTGCGGTCAAGAAGCTCTCGAAGGTGACGGTGCACAGCGACACGCCGGGCTTCACGGCCGAGATCGAGTCGGGCTCCTCGTCGTCGGGGCCGTTCACCCCGGTCTCCGGCTCCGCGACGGTCGGCGGCAGCACCGACTTCTCCCTCGGCGGGCAGGCCGCTCGGTATTACGTCGTCTGGATCACCGACCTCGGCGGTCACGACGCCGTGCAACTCACCGAGGTCAGCGCCAAGAGCTAGTAGCGGAGGCGCGACCTGCGCTCGTGCCGCTCGAGCGCGAGCTGCACGAGCCGGTCGACCAGCTCTGGATAGGGCACGCCCGAGGCCTCGAAGAGCTTCGCGTAGACGCTCGTCGCGGTGAAGCCCGGGATCGTGTTCAGCTCGTTCAGGAGCACCTCGCCGTCCTCGCGGACGAAGAAGTCGACGCGGGCCATTCCCTCGCACTCGCCCGCGACGAAGGAGCGCACCGCTAGCTCCTGGACGCGCTCGATCGTCTCCTGCTCGAGGCGCGGCGGCACGAGCAGGTCCATGCCGCCCTCGTCGTACTTGGCCGAGTAGTCGTACCAGTCGGCTCCGCCGAACCCGTGCGAGACGATCTCTCCCGGAAGCGAGGCGATCGGTCGATCGTTGCCGAGCACTCCGCACTCGACCTCGATCCCGTCGACGAACTCCTCGACGAGCACCTTGTCGTCGTGTTGGAAGGCGAGCTCGACCGCGGCCGCGAGCTCTTCATCGGAGCCGACCTTCGAGATGCCGACCGACGACCCCAGCCGTGCCGGCTTGACGAAAGCCGGATAACCGAAGGGGTTCTCGGGGCTCTGTCCCGCGCGCAGCGTGATGTTGCGAGTGACCGGGACGCCGCGGTCGCGCATCACCGCCTTGAACACGTCCTTGTCCATCGCGAGGGCCGAGCCGAGGACGCCTGCGCCGACGTAGGGCACTCCGGCGAGCTCGAGCAGGCCCTGCACCGTGCCGTCCTCGCCGAAGGGCCCGTGCAGGACAGGAAAGACGACGTCGACGTCCCCGAGGGTGGCCGGCACTTGCGCCGCGGGCACCGGCAGCGTCTCGGCGACCGTCGCGTCGTCACCGCTGCCGAGCTCCCAGCGGCCGTCGCGCCCGATCTCGACCGTGACCGCGTCGTAGCGCTCGGGGTTGAGGGCGTCCAGAACCGAGCGCGCCGAGGCCAGCGAGATGTCGTGCTCGGAGGAGCGGCCGCCCATCAGGACGGCGACGCGGACGCGGCGGCTCACGGGATCGTCGGCGGCGGCGCGGGCTGCGTGAACCGCCCGACCGTGATCCTGACCGTTGAGCCCTGCGGTGCCTGCTGGCCCCCGCCGGGGCTCTGGTTGAGCACGATCCCCTCCAGGCCGGGGTCGGTGACGTCCTGATTCTGGACCTGCACCTTGAACCCGGCGCTCGCGAGCGTGTCGCGGGCGGACTGCTCGTCCTGACTGGTCACATCGGGCACCGAGGACGTCTTTGGGCCCTTGGAGACGCTGAGCTTGATCGTCGAGCCTCGGGGCGCCGAGCCGCTCGGGCTCTGATCGACCACCGTGTCGGCGGGCTGATTGCTTTCGACGTTCACACGGCTGACAGCGAAGCCTTGGCCCTGGAGCGCTGCGCTTGCCTGGTCGAATGGCAGGCCGATCACGGACGGCACCGTGATGTCCGCCGGGCCGCTCGAGACGTTGATCCGCACCTTGCTTCCCTTGACGACCGTCTTCCCCGGGAGCGGATCCTGCCCGGTGACCGTGTCCGGAGGTTTGCTCGAGGCGACCGAGAACACCTTCGCGACCAGGCCTGCGTTTGTCAGCGTGCTGACCGCATCGGCCTGTGACTTGCCGATCACGCTCGGCACAGGGACAGTCTCCTTCCCCTTCGAGACCGTGACGTCCACGTTGCCGTTCTTCTGAATCTTTTCCCCTGCGTCGGGGCTCTGGTTGATGACGACGCCCTTCTCGACCGTGTCGCTGAACTCGCGCGCGACCTGCGGGAAGAGTCCGGCGTCGCGGATCTTGTTCACCGCGAGCGGTTCCTTGAGCCCCTCGACGAGCGGGACGGCCACGGGCTTGTTGGCGTTCAGCTGGTCCTGGATCTTCTCGTATGCAAACCAGGCCGCACCCGCGGCCGCGACGAGCAGCAGGATCGAGAGCACCCACGGCCAGATCGGCCTGCGCCTTCTCGGCGGCCCCTCGTACCCGTAGTAGCCGGCCGGCGGCGTGCGGCCGGGCGGCGGAGGCCGCATTGGGCCCTCGGGCGGCGGCCTCGTGATCACGGAAGTCGGCGCGGCCGCCATCAGGCCCGAGCCCGAGAGCACCGCGGTCGCCGCCTCCTCGGTCTGGGGGTCGACCGGCAGCCCTTCCGCGACCCGCGCCAGGTCTGCGTCCATCTCTTCGGCGCTCTGGTAGCGCTCGCCCGGCTCCTTGGCCAGCGCGCGCAGCACGACCGAGTCGAGGTCGTGCGGGACCTCCTCTCGGAGCTCCGACGGTGGCTTCGGGACTTCCGAGAGGTGCTTCATCGCGATCTCGAGCGGCGTGTCGCCCGTGAACGGAACCTGGCCGGTGAGCATCTCGTAGAGCACGACCCCGACCGAGTAGAGGTCGGAGGTCTGGTCGACGGGCGCGCCCTGCGCCTGCTCCGGCGAGAGGTATTGCGCCGTGCCGATGATCGAGCCGACCTCGGTCATCTGGCTCGCGCCCGAGCGGGCGATCCCAAAGTCCGTCACCTTCAGCCGCCCCTCGCCTCCCACGAGGACGTTGTGCGGCTTGATGTCGCGGTGGACGATTCCGTGCCGATGCGCGGCACCGACGGCGGCGAGGATCTGGCGAGCGTAGTCGATCGCGATCTTGATCGGGGCCTGCCCGCGGGAGACGATCAGCTCCTTGAGCGAGCGCCCATCGAGGAACTCCATCGCGATGTAGTAGGTGCCCTCGGCTTCGCCGCGGTCGTAGATCGAGACGATGTTCGGGTGAGAGAGCCCGGCGGCGTTCTTCGCCTCGCGCCGGAAGCGCTCCACGAACGAGTCGTCGGCTGCGTGGCGGTCGTTGAGGATCTTGATCGCGACCGGGCGGCCGAGCTCCTGGTCCTCGGCGAGGTACACATCCGCCATCCCGCCCGCACCGAGCTTGCGGATGATGCGATAACGGCCGTCGAAGACGGTCCCGATCAGCGTGTCTGAGACGGCCATTTCTCCATCAGAGGTTAGGGATTCGACCTTCCGGCCAGGAGCGCCTGCATCACGGCCTTGGCGATCGGCGCTGCCGTCGTGCCGCCGGCCCCCGTCTGGTCCTGGAGCACGACGGCGATTGCGTACCTGGGGCGGTCGGCCGGCGCGAAGGCGATGAACCAGGTCGTGTTGAGCGCTCCGCCGGTCTCAGCCGTTCCGGTCTTTCCGGCCACTCGGACGCCCGGAATCTGCGCTGCGGTGCCGGTGCCGCCGGTGACCACAGCCTCCATCATCTGGGTAATCGCCTCCGCCGTGCTCGTGCGCATGGCGCGCTTGAACTTGTGCGGGTGCGTCCGACTGATGACGCCGCCTCCGGGCCCGGTCACGCGCCCCACGACGTAGGGCTTCATCACCACGCCGTGGTTTGCCACTCCCGCCGCGACCATCGCCATCTGAAGCGGCGTCGTCAGCATCTTCTCCTGGCCGAAGGCAAGGCGACCGGGGTCGACCTGCGTCGCCGGATTGCTCGGGTAGAACAGGCGGCCGTGCGAATAGAGACCGCTCGGAGACCGCTCGTTCCCCGGTGTCTCGAGCGGCGGGTCCTCATAGAAGCCGAACTGCTTCGAAGTGCCGAGGATGCGACTCGCGCCGATCGTCTTGCCGATCTCGCAGAAGACCGCGTTGATCGAGTGCTCGAGAGCCTGGAGGAAGTCGACCGAGCCGAAGACCTCGGGACCGTTCTGGTCACCGAAGTTCTTCACCTGCTTGCCGTACTCGATGCAGTAGCCACGGTCGATGAAGCGGGAGTTGATCGAGTAGCGGCCCGAGTCGAGCGCTGCGGCGCTGGTCACGACCTTGAACGTCGACCCCGGCACGAAGAGCCCGTCGGTCGCGCGGTTCAGCAGCGGCGCCGCGGGACGGCAGGAGGAGCGGATGTTGTTGATCGCGGAGAAGTTCTTCTCGACGAGGTTCGGGTCGTAGGTGGGCCGAGAGGCCATAACGAGCACCGCGCCCGTGCGCGTGTCGAGCGCGACCACCGAGCCGCATTTTCCGGCTAGCTGCTCCATCGCCAGCCGCTGCGCTCCCGGGCGTAGGGTCAGCCAGAGATCGTTGCCCTTGATCGTCGCGCCCCGGATCCGGTCGAACGTCGTGTCGAGGACGGTCCTGAGGTTCGCGTTTGAGCCGGTCAGGAAGTCGTTCTCCGAGGCCTCGAGCCCGGAGCGCGACCGCGACTGGGTCGAGTAGCCGACGACGTGGGCAAAGAGGCCGCGTTGCGGGTAGCGGCGGAGGTAGAGCGTCTGGCCGGCCACGCGCTTCTTGCGGTTCGTGGCCAGAATCGTCCCGTCGGCTGCGCGGATCAGCCCGCGCTTGACCGAGAACTGCGCCACCCGCTGGATCTCGTTGTCCTGACGGTCGGCGAGGCCTGCCGTTGCCCAGGTCTGCCAGTACGTGGTCGCGACGATCAACGCGGCGACGAGGCCGAGGCCGACGAGCGCGAGGCGGGCGATCTGGCGGTTCATCGTCGCTCCGCGTTGGCGCGGTTGGAGACGAGCAGCAGGCCTGCGAGCAGCACGAAGTTGGCGACCACGCTCGAGCCCCCGTAGCTCACGAACGGAAGCGTGATGCCCGTGAGCGGGATCAGGCGCAGGATCCCGCCGACGATGATGAACGTCTGCAGGGCGAAGGCGAAGGTCAGCCCGACTGCGAGCAGCTTCGAGAAGCCGTCGTCGGCGAGCATCGCGATCTTGAATCCGCGGGCGACGAAGAGCATGTAGACGAGCAGCAGCGCCGCCACGCCGACGAGCCCGAGCTCCTGTGCGAGCGCCGAGTAGATGAAGTCGGTGTTCAGGTACGGGATCAGCTGGTGGCCCTCAGTGGTCTCGAACGTGCCCTTGCCGAGCCCCGTGCCGAACCAGTTGCCGTGCGCGACCGAGTAGAGCGACTTGACGAGCTGGTAGCTGGCGCAGTCCTGCCGCGGCAGCATCTTCCCGTTGATCCCGCAGTAGACAGCGTGGTCAGTCCACGGGTGGAGCCAGATGGTGACCCGGTCACGCACGTGCGCGACCAAGTGGTACACGCCCACCGCGCCGGCGACGAAGAGGCCCGCGCCCAGGCCGACGTAGAGGAGCCTGCCGGTGGCGACGTACAGCATCGCCAGGAAGATTCCGAAGTACAGGAGGGCGCTGCCGAGGTCGTTGGTCTCGACGAGGACGAGCATCGCGCCGCCCCAGATCAGGAGCAGCGGGCCGAAGTCCTTCAGCCGGCCCTGCGCCAGCACCTCGCGCTTCTCGCGTAGGTACCCGGCGAGGAAGACGATCAGCATGATCTTCGCGAGCTCGCCCGGCTGGAACTGAAGCGAGCCGAAGTGGATCCAGAGCCGGGCGCCGTTGACGGAGGTGCCGAGCCCGGGCACGGCCGGCAGGACGAGCAGGCCGATCGCGGTCAGGCCGAAGAGGTACTTGTAGCTCTCGAGCCGCCGGTAGTCACGATGGAGCACGAGGAGCGTCCCGACGAAGGCGCCGAGCGCGACCACGATCCAGAGGCCCTGCCGGAAGGCGTCGGTCGGGTTGAGCCGGTAGATCTCGGTCACTCCGATCCCGGTCAGCAGCCCCGCCATCGGCAGCAGGTAGGGATCGGCCCAGGGCACGGTCAGCCGCGCGACCAGGTGGGCGGCGAGGTAGAGCGCGAAGAAGAAGGCGGCGTAGGAGAGCGAGGCGGTCGAGACCACCTCCTGCCGGGCGATGTAAACGCTGGCGAAGCCGAGCGCCGTGAGGATGCCGACGACGATCAGGTTCGCGAGCTCGCGGTTGCGCGCGCTCATCTCGCTCCGATCTGGTCCTCGTAGCGCCGCACCGCCGCGCGCGCCGAGTGGTCGCTGCGCAGGCTGTGGTCGAAGAGCTTCCGCCGTTCCGCCGGGCTCAGCTGAGCGGCAAGGAGCGGGCTGACGTAGACCGTGCGGTAGAGGTGCACGTTCCCGACCACGTTCCAGGGGACGCCCTGGTAGACGGCGACGTGGCCGTTCGCCTCGGCGCCCACGAAGTGCGAGCGCCAGAGTCCCCAGACGACGAAGCCGGAGGCGCCGATCAGCAGCGTCAGGAAGAGGGTCGCCACGAGCAACCGCTGGCCCGGCCCGCGCGGTGTCCTCTCGCGTGCGCCTCCGTTCGTGGTCTGGATCGCCGGCACCCGGTCGAGCTCGTCGAGCGTGTCCTCTTCCTCCGCGGCGTCCGCCCCGTCTTCACGCGGCGGCAGCGTGACCGTGCGCTCGGTGTCGCCGGCGCCGTCGATCTCGAAGAAGACGACCGTGATGTTGTCCTCGCCCCCGCCGTTGTTGGCGGCGCGCACGAGCGCTTTCGCAGCGCCCTTGAGGTCGTCCCGGTTGCGGGCGACCTCGGTCATGATCGTGTCGTCGTCGACCATCGAGGTCAGCCCGTCGGAGCAGATCAGGAAGAGGTCGCCGGGCCTGGTCTCGACCGAGAACGTGTCCACGTCGACGTCGGGGTCGGTGCCGAGCGCGCGCGTGATCACCGAGCGCTGCGGGTGACCTTCGGCCTCCTCCGGCGAGAGCTTGCCGCTGCGGACGAGCTCGGCCACCAGCGAGTGATCCTCGGTCAGCTGCTCGAGGCTGCGCCCGCGGATCAGGTAGGCGCGGGAGTCGCCCACGTGGCCGATCGCGACGCGCCCGTCTTCGACCAGCGCGACGGTCATGGTCGTGCCCATTCCCGAGGCTGCCGCGTCCTGCGACTGCCGCTCGTAGACGCGGCGGTTGGCCTGCTGGATCAGCTCGTCGACGCGTTCCTCACCGCCACCGCCGGGCTCCTGCACGTCTTTCAGCGCCGCCGCGGCGAGACTGGACGCGAGCTCGCCCGCCTGCGCGCCGCCCATCCCGTCGGCGACCGCGAACAGCGGCGGCTCGACGACGTACGCGTCCTCGTTGTGGCGCCGCTTGCGACCCGTGTCGGTCAGGCTCGCGGTCTGTCCGAGCTGCGCGCTCATACGTCGTACCGCAATTCGGTCTCGCCGACCCGGACGAGGTCGCCCGCGGCCAGGCGTTTTGGGTGAGTGAGGCGGATGCCGTTCAGGTACGTGCCGTTCGTCGAGCCGACGTCCTCGAGCCAGACGCCGTCCCGGCGCGGCTCGATCCGGGCATGCTCGGAGGAGGCGTATTCGTCGCGGCCGAGGTCGACGTCGTTGCGCGAGCCACGGCCGACCAGCAGCGCCGAGGAGTCGAGCACGAGCTCGTCGCCCTCCTCCAGCGCGGGGCTCTTGACCACGACGAGGCGGCCCGCCTCGACCTGCGGTGCCTCGGTCCCAAGCCCGGGCACGGACCCGGGCGCCAGCACGAAGCTCTCCTGCGGCAGCCGCACGTCGCGGGCGGCCGAGCGCACGATCCGCCAGATGAAGAGGTAGAGCAGGACGAGAAACAGAATCTTGAGGACGAGCAGGGCCTCCTCGACCGCGATCGAGGCGATCGTCACGACGCCGGCTCCGTGTCGCGCCTGAAGACGAGCTCGGTCGACCCGAGCGTGATCCGATCGCCCTGTCGCAGCTTCGCCCGCTTCTGGCGGCGTCCGTTCACCTCCATCCCGTTGGTCGAGTCGAGATCGACGGCCCAGTACGCGGCGCCCTCCTGTCGCACCTCCGCGTGCTTGCGGGAGACGTTCGGGTCGGCCAGCTGGATGTCGCAGTCCTTCGAGCGCCCGATCGTCACCTGCCGCTTGTCCAGCTCGTGCTTCGTCCCGTTCACGGTCAGGCTGACCGTCTCGCGGTCGAGCCCGAGCTCCTCGACCGAGACCGCCTCGGTCTCGACCGGCTTGCGGTAGACCATCGTCGCGGCCGGCTGGGCCTGAGCCGGCGGCGCGCCCGGCTCTGGCGCCGGCCCTTGCACCATCCTCGTAGCGATCCCGAACTCGCCCATCTCCAGGTCGTCGTCCGTCTCGAGCTTCACCACGGGCGGCGAGAGCAGCTCGTAGCGCTCGCGGCGCGCGTTCTCGGCGATGTACTCCTGGAGCTCGCTGACGAGCGATTCCTCGTAGCTCGCGAACTGCTCGCGATCGGATGGGGCGAGGTAGACGGAGTACTCGTTGGGCGCGTACACGCGCGACACCGAGACGACGCGGTGATCTTCCATCTCCTTCACCAGCTTGCGCGCCAGCTCGACCGGCTGCACGTGGGTGCGGAAGGCGCGGCCGAAGACCCCCTCGAACAGGCCTTCGATCTTGTGCTCGATGTTCCTGAGGACGCTCATTTCCGCGGGTTATGCCCCGCTCCTGAACTCTAACCCCGGGGTACGAACGCCAGCACTGAGCAGGTGGCCCACGCGGCCAGCACGAGCGGCACGGCCGCCACGCTCGGTGCAGGCAGGAGCGTGACCGCGATCAGGCCGGCGCCGAGGCCGGCGATTGCCCAGAGCCCGCGTTCGCGCGCGAAGGGAAGCACGACGGCCGCCGCCGCCAGCGCGAGCGCTTCGAACAGCAGCGCGGGGTGGTCGAGCAGCGCGCGCCAGAGCGCCACCGCGACGGCGAACGGATCCTCGCTTCCCGTGATTCCCAGCCCTCGCGGCGGCGCGGCTCCGGTGAACGGCAAGGGCGCATGGCGCAGGCCGGCGACGACCGCTGCGAGGAGGACGGCGGCTCCGACCTGGATCGCGCGGCGGGGGCGGCTGCGGACGGCCTGCGAGGCGAGGGGCAGGAAGCCGAGCGCGAGCAGAGGAGCGAAGAGCGGGCCGAGGGCGAGGAAGAGCCCCTCGCGCGGGGTCCGCCAGCAGAGCGCGAGCCACGCGCAGGCAACGGCGGCGTAAACGAGGGCGAGTCCGGAGGAGACGTTGCCGAGCGGGAGCACCGGCACGGCCAGCGCGAAGGCCAGCCCGAGCCGCGGCCGAACGAGAGTGAGCCCGAAGGCCATCAGCGCGAGGATCGGTGCGAGCAACGGCGGGAAGAACGGCAGCACGGCGGCAGTCCACCCGGCGAAGATGCCGGCGGCGGCCGGAGCGGCGAGCCTCACGGCGACCTTCGTTGCGGGCACGTCCAGTGGGGGTAGGGTCGTGCGGGTCTTCCGGCGCCGGAGCCGCACGGCGAAGGCGTCACGAATCTCGAAGGCGAGCCGAGCCGCCGGTGGCCGTGCGGCGGGATCGACGGCCAGCATTCGGCCGATCAGCGTCGTGAGTGGCTTCGGCAGGTCGGGGCGAACCTCGGCGAGCGGCGCTGCGCCGGCCTCGATCCGCTTCGCTGTCTCGAGTAGCGAGCCGTTCCAGAACGGGTGCCAGCCGGCGAGGGATTCCCACAGCAGGACGCCGACTGCCCAGACATCGGCCGGCGGCCCCCCCGACTCCCCGTGCACGAGCCGTTCCGGGGGCACGTAGGCCAGCGTCCCCGGCACGTCGCCGGTCGCCGTCAGCGGTTCTTCCTCGGCGAGCTGGGCGAGCCCGAAGTCGAGGAGTCTGATCGAGAGCTCGACACCCTCGGCGACGAGCACGTTCGAGGGCTTGACGTCGCGGTGAACGATCCCGCGCCCGTGCGCGTGCGCGAGTGCCTCGAGGATCTGCGCTCCTGCCTCGACCGCGGCGGCGTCGTTCAGCTCGCCCGCGCGCATGGCCTGGCGCAGCGTCTGACCCGGAATGTACTCGTAGGCGATGTAGACGTTGCGCGTGTCGCGTTCGAGCCCGTACGCGCGCAGGCAGCGCTCGTGTCTCAGGCGAGCAGCGGCGAGCGCCTCCCGCTCGGCGCGCGTCGCGGCTTTCCCCTCCCGCGGGACGATCTTGAGCGCAACCTCGAGCCCGGTGCGCTCGTCGCGCGCGAGCCAGACGGATCCGGAACCGCCGCTGCCGAGCGGGCGCAGGGGCCGATAGCGCTCAGCTACGAGCTCGCTCGGAGAGAGCGCAAGCGCCGCCTCGGCCACGACACCGTGTTTTCGCGCACCTTCGAAGACTCCTGCCCGGCCGGCGGCCCCGGCCGACCAACTAGGTAGAGTGGGCCGGATTTTTCCTGCAATTCCTCATGACTGAACGCGAAGACACCGACATCGATTTCGACTTCTTCGAGGAGGAGTCGCCGACCGAGGAGGCCTCCGGCACCGCCCGGGAGATCCGCCGGCCCGGTGGGCCGCGCGGGCCTCAGCGCCCCAGCGCGCCGTCCAACCTCACCCCGCTCCTGCGGCTGATCGGCCTGATCGCCTTCGCGATTCTCATCATCGTGCTGCTCGTCTTCTGGATCCAGAGCTGCCGCGAGGCGAGCAAGACGGCGACGTACAAGAACTACATGGCGAAGGTGTCCGAGGTCTCGGGCTCGTCGCGGCAGATCGGGCGGCAGCTCAGCCAGGCGCTGCTCGCGCAGGGCTTGAAGCAGGCGGAGGTCGAACGGCGCATCTCCGGCCTCGCGCGCCAGGAGCAGCTCGACGTCGACCGCGCTCGCGAGATCACCCCCCCGGGGACGCTTCGGGACGAGCACGACTCGTTGATCGAGGCGCTCCAATTTCGGGTCAGCGGCCTCAACGGGCTCGCCAACGCGCTCGCGGCCACTGCACAGACGAAGGACGTCACACGCGCGGGATCGGTGCTCGCCTCGCAGATGCAGCGGCTGCTCGCGAGCGACGTGATCTACGACGACGAGTTCAAGGATCCCTCGAGCACCGAGCTCAAGCGGCAGGGAGTAACGGGAACGAACGAGAGCGGCGGCCCTCTCGTGCCCGACTCGAACTTCCTCCAGACCGCCGACTTCGCCACGACGACTTCGATGGTGAACGTGCTCAGCAAGATCCGCGGCGGCGCGGTGACGCCCAGCCAGGGCGGCCTCAGGGGAACAAACATCGTCAAGGTCGAGGTGCTGCCGGCCGGAACCGAGCTCAGCACGACCACGCAGACTCCGATCACGGTCCGCACCAACCTGGCCTTCCAGGTCACCGTCAAGGATTCGGGCGACTCCCAGGTGACGGGCATTCCGGTCACGCTGACCATCACGCAGTCGCACGGCGGCAACATCACGCTGAAGAAGACGATCCCCTTCATCAACCCGGGCGAGCAGAAGCCAGTCACCTTCACGAACATCCCGGCGGTCAACTTCAGCACGCCGGCGACCGTGAAGGTCGAGGTGCAGCCGGTCGCGGGCGAGAGCAACACCGACAACAACTCCGCCGACTACCCGGTCATCTTCTCGGCCTAGCGGCCTCGGGACGCGTCTGCATGTTCTGGCCCTGGGAGTGGTCGAGCGCGACCACGAGATCCAGAACCCGCAGCAGCAGCCGTTCGTCCCGCCGTTCAAACGGGTCGGTCGCAAGATCTGAGCTCCGTGCCGTCTAGGATGGTCGGCGCATGAACGTCTCGAGCGCGACCGCCGCCTGGATCGCGATCGGCGCAGCGGTGGCGGCCGTGCTGGCTCTGATCGCGGCGCTATGGGTTGTCACACGCGTGCGCCGCCTACGGGCCGGCCAGGCGGTCCTGCTCGGGAACGGCAAGACCGACCTGGTCGACTTCGCGGTCTCTCTCCAGGGGCGCATCGACGACTTGCACCGCGCGGTGGACGAAATCGCCGCGGGCCTGGTGCGCGTCGACCGGCGCGTCGACCACTCGGTGACGAACACCTCGATCGTCCGTTACGACGCCTACGAGGACACGGGTGGGCACCAGTCGGCCTCCTTGGCCGTGCTCGACTCGGCGCGCACAGGCGTCGTCGTGACCGCGATCCAGGGGCGCGACTACGCGCGGATCTACATGAAGGAGCTCGACCGCGGCCGGGCCTCGGTGGCGCTTTCGCCCGAGGAAGCCGAGGCCGTTGAACGAGCCATGTCTCGGTGAAATGAACCCGCGCAGAGCACTCGGCCCGCGGCCGAGTCTTGCACGCTGATTGCTAAATTCAGGCGTGTGCAGCAGGTTCTAGTTCTGAACGCGAGTTACGAGCCGCTGAACGTGACCACCGTTCGGCGTGCGCATGTGCTCGTGTTCAAGGGCAAGGCCGAGGTGATCGAGGAGCTCGAGCAGCCCCTCAGATCCGCAACTGACACCTATCCCTGGCCGCACGTGATCAGGCTCGTCCAGTACGTGCGCGTGCCGCGGACGCTGCAGCGGAAGATCTCGCGCCGGGCGCTCTTTGCCCGGGACGGCTGGCGCTGCATGTACTGCGGCACCACGAGCGGCCGCCTGACGCTCGACCACGTCGTCCCGCGCAGCCGCGGCGGTGATTCGGTCTGGGAGAACGTCGTCACCTCGTGCGCGCCCTGCAACATGCGCAAGGGCAACCGGCTCCCCGACGAGGTCTCGATGACGCTGCGCAAGCCGCCCCGTCCGCCGGCGCCTGTGCTCTTCATTCACCTTGCGACGCCGAGGATCCCGCACGGCTGGCAGCCGTACCTGAACGGACTGGCCGACGGCGCGACGGCTACCGCCACCGCCTGATGTGACGCCGGGTCCTCCCGGCGGCGTACCTCCCGTACGTAAACCAGGAGGACACGATGAGAATCGTCCAAATAGGTGCGATCGCGGCGCTGCTAGCGGTCGCAGTCGCGTACGCGGGCGTCGGCAGGCCCGGTTCCGCCCACGGGTCGGCGCCACTTCCGACGCACGGCGTCACGGTGACGGGAACTGCGTCGGTCAGCTCGGTGCCGGATCGCGCAAGTTTCTCGTTCGGTGTGGGCACGAACGGCACGACGGCGAGCCAGGCGTCCTCAGAGAATGCGCGGAAGGCTCGTGAGGTGATCGCCGCGCTCTTGGGAGCCGGCCTAGCGAAGGCCGACCTGCAGACGCAGGATGTCAGTGTGGGACCGAGCTGGAACGGCGACGGCAGGCCGGATGGGTTCACGGCGCACAGCTCGGTCGTGGCGAAGGTACGGAACGTCGCCCGGGCCGGGGCGATCGTGGATGCGGCCGTCGCGGCCGGCGCGAACGAGTCCTCGGGCCCGTCCTTCGACCGCTCCGACCGGGACGAGCTCTATCGCAGTGCGCTTCGCCGGGCATTCGCCGATGCGCGCGCCAAGGCACAGACCCTGGCGAGCGAAGCAGGCGCGAGCGTCGGGCCGGTGCTCCGCATCGAGGAGTCGAGCGTTCCGGAGGCGCCGGTGCCGTACGAGGCCAGGGCGGCGCTCGACTCGGGCCCGACCCCGGTCGAGCCGGGGACGCAGGAGGTACGAGCGACGATCAGCGTGACCTTCAGCCTCGTGTGACCGGCAGCCCGAGCTGCTCCCACTCGCTCCAGGAGCCCGGATAGAGCTTCGCTTCGCGACCGGCGAGCGCGAGCCGGTGCAGGACGACGCAGGAAGTCACGCCGGAACCGCAGTAGGTGACGAGCTCCCCGGCGGCAAGCTCCGGGATCGGCTCGTTCCAGGGGGCGTTGATCGCGCCCGGCACGCGCCCGGGAACCACGTCGATCGGGTTGGGCTCGCCGCGGAAGCGCTCCGGGAGGCGGGCGTCGACCACGACGAGCTCTTCGTGCCGGGCTGCCAGCTCCTCCGCGGCGATGATGTCGTCGTCACGCTCCTTTGGCTCGAACGCTGCGGGCTCGATCGTCTCCTCGCCGCTCCTCAGCGGCCCCAGCCAGCCGTCGAGGTCGAGCACGGCGCAGTCGTCGTGGCCGAAGTGGCGCAGCAGCCACCAGAGCCGCTCGGCTCCGCCCATGTTCCCGTAGGCGACGACGAGGACGCCCGCCTGGATCCCGGCAGCCGAGGCCGCGCGAGCGAAGTCCTCGGCACTCGGCAGTGGGTGGCGGCCGGCTCGTCCGGGCGGAGCGGAGAGGTCCTCGTCGACGTCGAGAAACGAGGCGCCGGGAATGTGCCCGGCGCGGTAGAGCTCAAGGCCGCGGCCGGGATAGCCGAGTTCCCAGCGGCAGTCGACGAATTGGTAGGCGGAGGGAACGGGTTCCTCTCGAGTCTCGCCGGTCCCCGGCTAGGCCCGCGTGGCCGCGGCGACGAGTGAGACGGCGGGAAGTTCCAGACCGTCCTGCGTTTTGTAGGGCTCGAGGCGTGTTGCGAGATTGGCCCGGACGGCGGCACGCGCTTTGTCGTCGAGCCGCATGAGCGCCATCGAGATGGCCCCAGCCACGTCGGACAGGAAACGCCAGTAATCGTCCTCGCCGCTGAACGCGTACGTGAACGGCACCTCCTCGATTTCAGGCTCCGTCAGCCCTGCGTCGGCGAACAGCCGCCGTATCCGAGCGGTATCGGCGAGCGCAAGGATCCCCGGTTGTCCTGCCTCGGGAGGCGGTAGATGACCGGACTCCACGAGCACCGACATCGGCAGTGCTGCCCATGGGTTCTTCTCCGGTCCGGCAAAGACGGCGCAAGAGACGCGCCCGCGATCTCGAAGCACCCGTTGCGTCTCAGTGAGCGCTTGAGCCGGATCCGCGACCAGCATGTACGCCCACCGGCAAAGCACGCCATCGACGCTTTCATCGGGCAGTTCGAGCGCCTCGGCATCGAGGATGCGGTATTCCACACGCTCGACGCCGAGCGCCGCGCCCTGACGCCGCGCCGCATCGACCATGGCCGTTGCAAAGTCGCTGACGATGAGGCGCGTATCGCCGCCCAGTGCCGCCAAGGCGGTGAAGCCCACGACACCGGTTCCCGCAGCCAGCTCGAGGATCGTCTCACCCGGGGCGCAGCGCAGGTGTTCGACCATCCGCTGGGTCACCGGGCGTGCGGCTGTCTCGAACCAACCGTGGCGCTCCTCCCAGCCCGGCGCCATCGCCTCCCAGACGGCGTGGCTTGCGCGTCTGAACTCGCTCGGCTCCACGGGGCAAGGCTAATCCGTCCCGGTGTTGGTTACCACGCTCGATTTGTGTGTTGAGGCCGTCGTCTGGATGAGTAACTAACCCAGCCTGCAGCCCACGAACTGGTATCTCACGCGACCTAGGCTAGGCGAAGGCGCTGCGGAAGACGGAAGGGCGCAGGTCGAGCGGACGCTTGCAGCGCCCGCACCGGCTCACGCTCGAACCCTTCTGCTCGGATCGCTCCTGCAGGAGGGGCTTCTCGCAGCGGCATTTCTCGTGCTTCGTCATGCGGCCTCCTGAACCGACTCTGCAGGCGGCGTCGGACGGTGCGTATGGCCGTGCCCGAGCAGGTGACCGTGAGCCTCGGTTCCGTACCCGCCGGGAACCGGGATGTAGAACTCGGGATAGCCCCACATGCCGTGCTCGGAGACGTCCAGGCCCGCAGTCTCGGTCTCTTCCTCGACGCGGATGCCCCAGAGGCGCTTCATCGTCCAGAGGCAGCCGAACGAGGCTGAGAACGTGAAGGCGCCCACGGCGGCGAGGCCGAGGAGCTGCACCCAGACCTGGTGCAGCGAGCCCGTGTAGACGAAGCCGCCCTGCCCGGTCTTGAGCGTGGACGCGAGGGCCGGTACTGCGAATAGGCCGGTCGCGATGGTGCCCCAGACGCCCGAGACGCCGTGGACTGCGACGGCGCCGATCGGGTCGTCGATGCCGATGCGCTCCACGGCGAGCACGCCGACGACGGCGATGACACCCGAGACGAGGCCGATCACGACCGCGGCCCAGGGCGCCACGAAGCCCGAGGCCGCCGTCACGGCGACCAGCGCGGCGAGCACGCCGTTCAGCATCATCGAGATGTCGGGCTTGCGCAGCACGAGCCAGGCGGTGATCACGCCGCTAACCGCTCCGGCCGCCGCCGCGAGGTTCGTCGTCAGCGCGACGTAGGCGAAGTAGCCGACCTTGTCGCCGGTGACGACCCCGAGCGTGGAGCCGGGGTTGAAGCCGAACCAGCCGAACCAGAGGATGATCGTGCCGAGGACGGCGTAGGGGATGTTGTGCCCGGGGATCGCGTTGCCCTTTCGGGTCGGGCCGTCGAACTTCCCGATCCGCGGGCCGAGGAGCAGCGCTCCCGCCAGCGCGGCCAGCGCGCCCTGGTAGTGCACGACCGTCGAGCCGGCGAAGTCCTGCATGCCGAGCCCGAAGAGCCAGCCGCCGCCCCAGACCCAATGCGAGGTGACCGAGTAGATGAGCGTGAAGGCGGCCCCGAAGACGAAGTAGACCCAGAGCTTGGCGCGCTCGGCCATCGCGCCCCAGACGATTGCGAGCGAGACGCCGGCGAAGACGACCTCGAAGAGGTAGCCGGCCGCACCGGGCACGGTGGTGAAGAACGAATACGGCGCAGCACCGACGGAGAGCAGCGAGTCGACCGAGGGCGCGAAGCCGCTCGTGCCGGTGAAGCGGTTGCCGTCGCCGAAGGCGATCCCGAAGCCGACCGCCCAGTAGACGAGCGAGCAGACGCCGAAGATGAGCACGTTCTTGCCGGCGATGTGGGCCGCGTTCTTCATCCGCGTCAGCCCCGCCTCGAGGAAGGCGAAGCCGGCCTGCATGAACATCACGAGCACGGCCGCGACGACGACCCAGAGGGTGTTCGCTGCGAGAAGGAGGTCGCTGTTCTTCATGCTGCCTCCTCCGCGCGCTCGAGCGGCAAGCCCGTGCGGTTGTGGGTCACGTGCTCGACCTTCATCGTCCAGACGAGACCGTCGCCGCACTCGTTGCCGCTGCGCGCGGCGTCGGCGACCGCCGCGGCGACCGTGGGGGCGAGCTCGTTCGCGACGACGAAGGTGAGCAGGGCTTTGGGCAGGAAGCGGGACTCGAACACCCTCCCTCGGTACTCGTGCGTGATCCCGCGCTGGCGCCCGTGGCCCACCGCCTCCACGACGGTCACGCCCACGTGGCCCGTCTGCTCCTCGACCGCGTCGATCACCGTCTCCACGCGCTCGCGCAGGACGACGGCCTCTACCTTCGTCATGTGACCACCTCGCTTCGTCGTTCGACCAGGACAACGTCTCGCCAGACGCCGTGCAGGCGCCCGATCCGTTCGTGGGTGCCGACGACACGGAAGCCGAGTTGTCGCAAGAGCCCGAGGCTCGCCTCGTTCTCGGGGAAGACGCCCGTCTGCAGCGTCCAGATGCCGCCGCGCTCGGAGCTCGAGATCACCGCGGCCAGCAGCTCCTTGCCGATCCCGGTGCCCCGCGCCTTGGCAGCGACGTAGGCGCTCACCTCGGCGACGCCGGCGTAGCACGTGCGCGCCGAGACGGCCATCAGCGCGATCCAGCCGAGCACGCGGCCCTCCCGCGTGGCCACGAAACGGTGCTCGGGAAGGTGGGCCGCGTCCCAGGCCTCCCACGACGGCACCTCGGTCTCGAAGGTCGCGTTCCCCGTCTCGATGCCCTCGGCGTAGATCTGCGAGACCTCGAGCCAGTCGTCCGGCCCGAGGTCTCGCACTGCGACGGCGGTCCCGATCACCTAGCAGTCGTAGTAGAGGGCGAACTCGGCCGGGTGCGGCCGGAGCCGCACTACGTCGACCTCGTTCTCCCGTTTGTAGTCGATCCAGGTGCGGATCAGCTCCTCCGAGAAGACGCCGCCCACGAGCAGGAAGTCGTGGTCGGCCTCGAGCGCGTCGAGTGCCTCGGCGAGCGAGCCCGGCACCTGCGGCACCGTGGCATCCGCCCGGCCTTCGTCGAAGAGGTCGTAGTCGGCCGGAGCGCCGGCGTCGAGACCCTTCTGGATCCCGTCGATGCCCGCCATCAGCATCGCCGAGAAGGCGAGGTACGGGTTCGCCGCCGCGTCCGGGCAGCGGAACTCGATTCGCTTGGCCTTGGGCGAGTCGGAGTACATCGGGATCCGAATGCAGGCCGAGCGGTTCCGCTGCGAGTAGACGAGGTTGACCGGCGCCTCGTAGCCGGGAACGAGCCGGCGATACGAGTTCGTGGTCGGCGCGCAGAACGCGAGGAGCGCCGGCGCGTGTGCGAGCAGCCCGCCGACATAGCAGCGTGCGAGCTGGGACAGGCCGGCATAGCCGGACTTGTCCGCCATCAGCGGCGTGCTTTCCTTCCAGAGCGACTGGTGGGTGTGCATCCCGGAGCCGTTGTCGCCGAAGAGCGGCTTCGGCATGAAGGTCACGGTCTTCCCGGCCGCACGCGCGACGTTCTTGACCACGTACTTGTAGGTCATGACCTGGTCGGCCATGCGCAGGAGCGGCTGGTAGCGGAGGTCGATTTCGCACTGGCCGCCCGAC
>DATAOV010000112.1:0-8419 GCA_036265535.1 Gaiellaceae bacterium
CCGTTGACCCTGATCACCGGGATCTTCGGCATGAACGTCCACTTCCCGGGCTTCGAGACCGCAGCGGCGTTCTGGGCGATCGTCGGCGGGATGGTGGGGCTCGCCCTGGGATTGACGGCGTTCTTCCGCTGGAAGCGCTGGCTCTGAGCAGCTGCGTCTCGGGCGACAGCCTGTCCATAGGGATGGACCAAAGTCCTCGACTTGAGCAGAACGGTGCCAGCGCGCATGCTCTGAGCGGGGAAAGGCATCCGTTCGCTGGATGCGGGGTCAATGCGGCTTCTCTGGCGCTGCGGCGTGACGGGGAGCGCCGAGAGGGGATGGTTGTGATGCACCATGCGGTGGAATTCGGAAGTGGGCTGCGGGCGAAGCTCGCCAGCGAGGCTCCCGCGGCGACAACCGACGACGCGGATCATCGGCTCTTCAGGTCGGTGGATCTCCGGCCGTTCTACGAGCTGCTGACGCGTGAGGCGCTGATCTTCCGCGACTTCGCGCCGACGGCGCCGCGACCCAGGCGCAAGTGGTCGCAGCGCCTGCTGTGATCACGAAAAGCGAGATAGGGTGAGCGCCGGTGGCGACGGTCACGGCTACATCGCCCGACGGGCGCACCTGGGAGGTCGGGTCGACCCGCGAACGCCTCTCGTTCTGGCAGAACAGGAAGGAGCCGTTCTTCTGGGCCGGCGTCATCACGACGGCGATCCTCGTGGCCGGCACGATCGTGCTCGCGTTTTGGAGCACCACGATCGCCATCCTGGCCGGCATCCTGCTCGTCATCTGGCTGGCCGAGCGAGCCTCCAACCTCCTTCGCCCTCGCCTCTACGCCCGCACGGAGGGCCCACCTCGGGAGGAGGTCGTGTGGAAGGCGAACCGCTTCTCCCGCGGGAAGCTGGAGCACAAGATCGTCGAGGCGATCGAGCGAGGCAACCCGGACGTCGAGCCGCCCGGCCTCAGGCTCCTCCAGGACTGAGCCGCTCTACGCGCTGACGATGAAAACCGGCGTCCCGATACGGACGCGGTCGAACAACCACTCCGCGTCGGGAATCCGCATCCGGATGCACCCGTGCGAGGCGGAATAGCCGATCGAGGCCGCGTCGGGCGTGCCGTGCATGCCGACGCCGGCGGCGTCCAGGCCCATCCAGCGCGTGCCGAGCGGGTTGCCGGGCCCTGGTGGGATCGGCTTCAGACCCTTGGCCCAGGGCGAGTCCGGCGGGCGCCACCACGGATCGCGCTGCTTGTCCGCGACGTGCCATGAGCCGGTCGGTGTCGGGTAGATCGCCTGGCCGGTCGCGACGGGGATCGTCCGCCAGGGGCGTTCGCCGTTGTAGAGGTGGAGCTCGTTCGAGCCGCGGTAGATCACGACCACTGCCCCGAAGTCGCCGCTCGTCACCGACGGCGCGATCGTCTTCCCTACCGGCCGCACGAGCCCGCGGTTTGCGACTGCGAGCGCGCTCTCGATCCGCAGCCTCGTCTCGCGGAGGTCGAGCGCAAGCCCCGTCTTGCCGGGATGTACGACCGGGCGCAGGCCGACGAGCGATGCCGATGCGTCCTCGGCGGGAACCGACAGCTGCGCATCGAGCGCGCGCACGTAGCGCTTGATCCGGTTCTCGTCGACGTTCACGCGCAGCTCGAGGTGCTGGCTGGGCTGCGCCTTGAGCACCTCCTCAACCGACGCGTTGACGTCCACGCTTGCCCCCAATGCAGCCGGCTTCACGCTCCAGCGCTTCCCGTAGAAGGCGAACTGCAGGCGGCGGTTGTACCACCACGAGATCGCCGAACGGGCCTGCTCGGAGGTGATCCCGCCGACGCGGACGCCTCCGATCGAGACGCCTGCAGGCACGATCGCCGGGCGCTTCGCGCTCGGAGCGGCGGCTCCTGACGCGATTCCGGCCAAGAGCACGAACAGCAAGAATCGCTTCACGTGCAGGATTTTAGGCCCTCCTCACCCGAAATGTAGGCTCGAGCCATGACCAAGCAGCTCTGGGCACCGTGGCGGCTCGAGTACATCGCGCAGGCCGACAACAACACCGGTTGCGTCTTCTGTGACGCGGCAGCCGGTGACGACGAAGAGCGCCTGGTCGTCCATCGCGGCGTGCACGCGTTCGTCCTGCTGAACAAGTTCCCCTACGCCTCCGGCCATCTGATGGTCGCCTCCTACCGGCACGTCGGCGACTTCGCCGAGCTTACGAACGAGGAAGCGCTCGAGATCCATCGCCTCGCCGGGCGTGGCCTCGCCGCGCTGGCCGGGACCCACGAGCCCGACGGCTACAACCTCGGCTGGAACCTCGGCCGCGTCGCGGGCGCCGGCGTCGTCGACCACGTTCACCTCCATGTCGTCCCGCGGTGGGCGGGGGACACGAACTTCATGCCCGTCCTCGCCGACGTGAAGGTGCTCCCGGAGCACCTCGCCGAGACGCGCAGGAAGCTAGCGCAGGAATTCTGAGACCGCGTCGACGGTGCGGTCGATCTCGTCGTCGCCGTGGGCGGTCGAGATGAACATCGCCTCGTTCTGCGACGGCGCGATGTAGATTCCGCGCGCGAGCAGGTGGCGGAACAGGCCGGGGTAGTCGTCGACGAACAGCGTCGCCATCGCTCCCACGCGCTCGAAGCGGCCAATCTCCCGCAGGCCCTCGTCCAGCCGCGCGCCTGTCTGTTCGAGCCGGGCGTAGACCTCGGGCGTCAAGCGGCGAAGCACCGAGAGTCCCGCGGCGGTCGCGAGCGGATTTCCGGAGAGCGTGCCCGCCTGGTAGACATCACCCGCGGGCGCGAGCAGCTGCATCAGGTCGACGGAGCCGCCGAAGGCCGCGAGCGGCAGGCCGCCGCCGACGATCTTGCCGAGCACCGTCAGGTCCGGCAGCACACCGTAGCGCTCCTGCGCGCCGCCACGGGCGACACGGAAGCCGGTGATCACCTCGTCAAAGACGAGCAGCGCCCCGCTTTCGTCGCAGAGACCACGCAGGTCTTCGAGGAACCCCGGAGCCGGCGGGACGACGCCCATGTTCCCGGCGACGGGCTCGACGAACACGCAGGCGGCGCCTTCGATCGCCCCCTCTACCGCTTCGAGGTCGTTGTACGGGACGACCCGGCCCTCTCCGGAGGCGCGGATGCCGAGCGTCGCGACGCCTGAGCCCGCCTCCGAGAGGAACGGGTCGGCGTGCCCGTGGTAGCAGCCGGCAAAACGCACGAACGGCTCGCGGCCGGTGGCGGCTCGCGCCAGCCGCAGCGCGCTCATCGCCGCCTCGGTGCCCGAAGAGACGAGCCGGACCTGCTCGACCGAGGGCACCGCGTCCACGATCTCGGCGGCGAGCTCGATCTCCCGCTCGGTCGCGGTCCCGAAGGTCGTGCCGTCCCGCGCGGCGGCCACCACCGCCTCGACCGTCTCCGGATCGGCGTGCCCGAAGATCAGCGGTCCCCAGGAGAGCACCCAGTCCACGTACCGGCCGCCCTCGACGTCCTCGAGGTAAGCCCCGTCCCCACGCCGGGCGAAGAGCGGCTCCTCGAGCCCGACGGCCTTCATCGCGCGCACCGGCGAGTTGACCCCGCCCGGGATCAGCTCGAGTGCGCGGGCGTAGAGCTCGGCCGCCCGCGTGGTCTGCGTCACTCGCCGTCCTCGCGCAGAGCGAAGAGGTCGCGCAGCGGCTCGGAGCCCGCCTGCTTGGCGCGCACCGTGGGAGCGTGCAAGAGCTTGTTCACGATCTGGGTCGTCAGCGTCTCGACCGTCCTGCGCTCGCGCGGCGAGAGGGCCGCCAGCCGAGGCTCGGCGCGGGCGAGCTCCTCGGCGCGAATCGTCTCGGCGCGGCGCCGGAGGTCGCGAATCGCGCCGGCCGCCCCGCGGGAGCGCCGCCACTCGTCGAAGCGTGCCGCCTCCTGCTCGACGATCGCCTCGGCCTCGCGTACGTCCTCCTCGCGCCCGACGAGCCCTTCGCCCAGCGCGTCGATGTCGAAAAGCGTGCAGCCTTCGAGCTCCCCGATCGCCGTGTCGAGGTCGCGCGGGACGGCGACGTCCACGAGCACGAGCGGCTTCGTCCGCGGCTGGACGGCCTCGGCGTGCAGGATCGGATACGGGCAGCGCGTGGCCGAGAGCACGAGGTCGGCATCGGTGAGCTCGACGGCAACCGCGTCGAAGGCGGCGGCCCGACCGCCGACCTCGATCGCCAGCTCCTCCGCGCTTTCGAGCGTCCGGCTCGCGACGACCACCTCCGCGCCACGGGCGCGAAGGTCGCGCGCGGCGAGCTCGCTCATCTTGCCGGCGCCGAAGAGCAGGGCCCGTCGGCCCTCGAGCCCGCCGAGCTCTCGGCCCCCGAGCTCCACCGCCGAGGCGGCTACCGACTCCGGCAGCTCCGCGAGCTTCGCCTCGGTACGAACCCGCTTGCCGGCCCTCAGGGCGTCCTCGAAGAGCCGGTTCAGGAGCGGCCCGGTCGAGCCGGCGGTCAGCGCCGACTCGTAGGCGAGCCGAACCTGTCCGAGAATCTGCGACTCCCCGGGAACGAGCGAGTCGAGCCCGGCAGCCACCCGGAAGAGGTGCGCCACGGCCTCCTCGTCCTCCCACGCCGAGAGCAGGTCGTCGAGCTCGAGCCCCGAGCGTCGCTCGAGCTCCCCGCGCGCCCGGTCGGTCGCGCCGCCGGCCAGGTAGACCTCGGTGCGGTTGCAGGTCGAGAGGACGACCGCCTCACGCCCGCCTCGTGCGAGCGCGGAGGCGAGCTCGACCGCGTGGCCGTCCGCGAGAAAGACCCGCTCGCGCACCTCGAGCGGCGCGTTGCGGTGCGAGATGCCGACAGCGCGCAAGTACGCTGTTTCACGGGCAGGAGAACGGGCCACGAGCGGGCCGCATGCTACCTGTGCGGGGCGTTTTCGGGAGCGGCACTCCGCTCTTCGACGGCCTCGGTGACGTCGAGCTCGAGCGCACCGCGGTGCTCGACTCACCCGCGGTGACCCCACCTGAGCCTTCGCGTCGCGAAGTAGCAGGTTCCGCCGCTCGGCAGCATCAAGTACATGAGCCGGGTGGTCCTGGCCCTCCCTCGGGTCGTTGCGGCGGGAGAACACCACCCGGCTCCCGACGGCTCGGGCATCAGGGGACGTCCGGCCAGGGCCAGAAGACGAGATGCACGGTGAGGATCGCGAAGCCGGCGAGGAAGATCATCGCCAGCCAGGGCAGGTGCGCCTCGAGATTCGCCGCCGTGCGCGCCACGGTCGGCCAGTACCAGCGTCTGTCCCGGATGGCGAGGAGCTCCGGGATGAGGATCGCAACGCCGAGCGCGCCCCAGATGACCCAGCCGAGCTGGTCCCGGCTCATGACCCGCTCCTGCGCATGGGCTTCGCCGGCGGGTCGGGCGTCTTGTTCGGCCAGGGGTAGAAGACGATGCGGGCGCTCAGGACGGCGAGGCCGCCGACCACAAGGATTCTGACCCAATGGTGGTCGCGCTCCAGGTGCCCGACCGTCTCTGAGATCGTCGGCCAGGGCATGTGCCACCAAGCCGCCAGGATCTCCGGAATCGCCACGAATGCTGCCATGACACCCCAGAAGATGTAGCCGATCCGTTCCTGCCCACCCGTCGCAGGGGCAGCCGGGTCGGGGCCCATCTCTTGTCGAGTCGCTACGAGGGGTGATTGCCGAACCGACACGGGCGTTCAAGGACCTCGTACGACGGTGACGAGCTCGTCGAGAGGCCACTCCTTGACGAAATCCTCGCGTCCTTCCACGCGCAGTGTGGCGCGCACGGTCGTCTCGGTTCGATCGATGTCGCGCACGACAGTCGCCTCGACCTTCTCGTCCTGCCCGGGAAGGCCGACCAGGACGACATCACCGATCCCGAGCCGTTGTACGGCGAACTCGATCGCCATCAGCCGATTCTAGATCCCGCGACTCCTGCTCTGTGGCCGCCGCTCAGGCGACCAGGTCGTGCACTCCCCGAACGATCAGAAGGGCCGCGACCACCATCAGCACGACGAGCGTAACGACGCGTGAGTTGCCGAGCAGCCACGCCTTCCACGTAGCCAGCCTCTGCTCCGAGCGTTCCGGCGCAGCCACGACCACGACGATCGGCGCCGCGACCGTGACCATCGAGGTCAGAGCGAAGACGGTGATCGCGACGGTCGCATCCAGACGGCTGACGTTCGCCTTCAGGATCTCGCTCGCCGCCGCCAGAGAGAGCCCGTAGCTGAGCATGAGCGCGCCGACCGCGAGGGCGAGGAGCCAGTGCGTCCCCTCGATGCGGCCGAGCCAGCTGGGCGTCGACGCACCCCCGCTCGAAGGCTCGCGGCGTCGGTAGGCGACGACCGCCCAGATCAGGAGCAGGGAGCCGAGCAGGACCTCGAGCGCGGAGGCGGCGCGCGAGGGAGTCGAGCTCCTGGAGCCGAAGTCCTGGCCGTGGAGGACGAAGAGCATGAGCGCGGCGATCACTGCCAGCGCGATCAGCCAACCGACGAGGAAGGCGAGCCCCCGTCGCCGCCCGGCGGGCAGGCTGAGCAGGACGATCACGGTCACCACCGAGACCGGGCTCGTGAAGGCGACCGCCAGCCCGAGCGCTGCAACTTCGGCGACTAGCGTCCCCACTGGCAATGAGGGTCGGCGGTGTTCAACACGGCCGCTGGGAAGCGGCCCGGCACAGGCCCAGGCTCAGATCGGGCCAGCGGTGATGAGCGTCCCGAGCGTCGGGCCTACTCCGTGTCCGTCTGCCTAGAGCGCGACCGTCGTCTCCGGCGGCCTCATGAAGGCACCGAAGATCCAAAGCACGGGGAAGAAGATCCCGAAGAAGAACATCCACCCATGTCCGTTCCTGAGCGTCATGAACCCGAGCGTGAAGGCCAGGATCAAATACAAGATTCCCGCGCCGATTCCAATTCCCCACCACATGATTCCTCCTGGTTATACGTACCCGTGGATTCGCATCTCGATTGTGTCGTCAAGAACAAAGCGGCACATCATCCAATTCGGATGACCCCTGCCGGACACGATCGGATCGTGGTGCGGCAGGACTTCCGAGGAGACCGGCGCTGGCGACTATGGACGCGAAGGCGGCAATCTGCAGCGCCCCTTGTATGCCCTGCGGCAGCGCCTCATCGAAGAGCACGAAACCCGCAGCGATCGGGACCGCGTTCGTGACCAGGGTTGCGATGCCAGCAGCGGTCAGCGCGCTGCCATGCTGGAACGCAGCCTGGAGCACACCCGTGCCAGCGGCGTAGCAGGCAACCAGCGGGACGAGCGCGACCAACCAGACTCCGCCGAAGGAGACGAGCTTCGCGGAAATGTCTCCGTCGGAGAAGAGGAGCCCCGCTGCGAGCCCGAGTGCGGCAGCCCGCGAGAAGCGGATGCGCATGGCAGTCAGACCGAATGCCGCACCGGCAGCGGCCACGAGCCAGACGACGACGCCGGCACCATGCGGTGTATGCGAGATGGGCTTTGCCCCGACAAGCGACAGTGAGAGCAGAACCAATCCGAACAGCGCGATCCCGACGGCGAGTCGCTCGCGGACTGAGAGTCTGCTCGGATGGCCACGCACCGCGAGGAGCGCGAGGACGGCGATGCCTGACGCGCTGACGGCCTGCACGAGGCTGAGCGGCGCGAGCGCAAGGGCGGCGACATAGACAAGCCAGCCGGCCGTCTCGGTTGCAAAGCCCACTCGCCAGCCGCTGCTCCGCAGCAGCAGCCCGAGCGAGCGGAACGGTCGACGGGCGGTGAGCGGCGCCAATGCGGCCACCGCATCGTGCTCCTTGGTGTAGGCCCAGTTCACGGCAAGTGCCGAGACAAGCGCGAGGCAGAGGCCTATCCAGACTGATTCGACGACGCCCTCCTAACCCGGCTCGGTGCCCGGCGCACCGAGTGGCGTAGTCTCACAACAGGCCGTGGCGTGGGAAGCGTCTGGCGTCCAGCTCGCCGCCGGCCCGTATCTCCGCGATGGGTGTTGGCGATTAGTGGTTGCGATCGAGCGTCTCCGAGCTTGCGTGCCGCTTCAGCTGATTCAAACCCTCCTTCTCGATCTGCCGGATCCGCTCGCGCGAGACGCTCAAGGTCGGCGCGATCTCCTCCAGCGTTCGCGGGTGCTCGCCGGTGAGGCCGTAGCGCAGCTCGAGCACTATTCGCTGGCGGCTCGTGAGCGTGGCGAGCATCTCGCGCAGCGTCTCCTTGCGCAGCTCGACCTCGGCCACCTCGTCGGGGAGCAGCTCGCTCTCGTCGCTGAGGAAGTGCCCCAATTCCGCGTGGTCCTCGCCCCCGACCGGCTTCTCGAGCGACAACGGCGCCTGCGAGCTGCGCCGGATCTGCTCGACCTCGTCCGAGGTCAGCTCTACGTCACGTGCAATCTCGGCGGAGCTCGGCTCGCGGCCAAGCTCGGCCCGCAGCTTGCGCTCGGAGCGCACGATCTTGTTCAGCTTCTCGACGATGTGGACCGGCATGCGAATCGTCCGCGCCTTGTCCGCGAGCGCGCGG
>DATAOV010000113.1:0-2637 GCA_036265535.1 Gaiellaceae bacterium
GCGTGCACCCGATCCTGCACGGTGACCAGCTTCGCCAGGCGCGCCTCGACGACTGGATCTTCCAGGGTCTGCTGGCCGTCCAGCATCTACCGCGATGACCTACGACATCGTCGTGATCGGCGCGGGGCTCGCCGGCCTGACCGCGGCGCTGCGGCTCGCCGAGCAGGGCCAGCGGGTGCTGGTCGTCGCCACCGGCGTCGGCGGGACGCACCTCGCGCCCGCGACGATCGACGTCCTGGGCTACGCCGACGGGCCGGTCGAAAGCCCGGCGCGGGCACTGCCGGACTTTGTCGCGGCGCACCCCGGCCATCCCTACCAGCGGCTTTCCGCGGAGCTGATCCGCTCCAGTCTCGAGTGGTTCGTAGGACGCCTTGGCGTGCTCGGCTACCAGGGCGGGCTGGAGGAGAACCTGGTGCTCCCGACGGCCGTCGGCGTGGCGAAGCCGACCGCGCTCGTCCCGCAGACGATGGCGGCCGGCGACCTGCGCGCGGGCGGGCGGTTCGTCTTCGTCGGATTCCGCGGGCTGAAGGACTTCTATCCCGCCTACCTCGTCGAGAACCTCGTGCGTGCCGAGCTCCCGGACGGCGCGCACATTTCCGCCCGCGCGGTCGAGCTCGCGCCGCCGCTCGGCGACGAGGGCGACGTCAGCAGCGTCGGCTTTGCGCGGCGCTTCGAGCAGCCGCGCTTCCGCGACACGGTCGTGCGCGAGCTCGAGCGGCGCCTCGTCCCGGGCGAGATCATCGGCTTCCCCGCCGTGCTCGGCCTCGGGCACGCGCGTGAGGTCTGGCAGGAGCTCGAGACCAGGCTTCGACGCCCGGTCTTCGAGGTTCCGACCCTCCCGCCCTCGGTCGGAGGCATCCGGGTTTTCGAGTCGATGACCGCCGCGCTCCGGCGGGAAGGCGCCCGGGTCGTCGTCGGAAGCACGGTCACGGGCGCAGAGCGCAACGGCAGGAGACTCGAGGGCGTCGTGACGCAGACCGCGGGCCGCCCACGCACGTACCGGGCAGGGGCGTTCGTGCTCGCCAGCGGCGGTTTCGCCTCAGGCGGCCTCCAGCTGGACTCGCATGGGCGCGTCCGCGAGACCGCCTTCGACCTGGCGCTCGTCGGCGTCCCTGCTCCGGACGAGCCGCGCTTCGAGCCCGGCTACTTCGACGAGCACCCGATCGCGCGGGCCGGGCTCGCCGTCGACGACGCGCTTCGCCCCGTGGACGCCGCGGGCGCGCCGGCGTTCGAGAACCTCCACGCGGCGGGAGCGACGCTCGCAGGCGCAGCGCCCTGGCGCGAGGCCTCGGGAAACGGGCTCAGCCTGGCAACGGGCTACGCTGCGGCGTCTGCGATCCTCGAGCGCAGGTCATGACCGAACTCGTACGCGATTCCCTCGACCACTGCGTGAAGTGCACGATCTGCGAGACGTTTTGCCCGTTCTCGCAGGCGACGCCGCTCTTCCCCGGGCCGAAGTACGTCGGTCCGCAGGCGGAGCGCTACCGCGTGGGCGGCGCCTCGCCCGACATCTCGGTCGACTACTGCTCCGGCTGCGGAATCTGCACCCAGGTGTGCCCGCAGGGCGTGAAGATCGCCGAGATCAACTCGCAGGCGCGGGCTCGGTTGTGGGAGGAACGGGGGATCCCGCTGGGCAACCAGCTCATGGCCCGCCCGAGCGTGCTCGGCCGGCTCGGCACACCGGTCGCGCCGCTCGCGAACTGGACGCTCCGCAGCCGGCTACTCCGGCGCGTTGGCGAGCGCGTGCTCGGCGTTCACCGTAACGCCGTGCTCCCTCGTTTCGCGGGCCGGACCTTCCAGCGCTGGGCGAAGAGACACGTCAGCCCAGCGGCCGAGAAGACGGTGGTCTACTTCCACGCCTGCGGCACGAACTACTACGAGCCGGCCGTTGGGCGGATGACGGTCGAGGTGCTCGAGCACAACGGCTTCCACGTCGTGATTCCACCCCAGGACTGCTGCGGCCTCCCGCTCCAGTCGAACGGGAACTTCCCGGCCGCACGAGGGTACGTGCGGCGGCTGGCGGCCAACCTCGCGCCCCACGCGCGAGAAGGCTGTGCAATCGTCGCCAACTCCACGAGCTGCGGGCTGATGCTGAAGCGCGAGGCCCGCGAGATTCTCGACGCGGAGGACGAGGACGTGCAGGTCGTGAGCAACGCGACGTTCGACCTCTGCGAGTTCCTGCTCCTGCTGCACGAGCGCGGCGAGCTGCGGACCGACTTCCGGCCGCTGGCGATGACCGTCCCCTACCACGCACCCTGCCAGCAGCAGGGGCACGGGATCGGCAAGCCCGCGCTCGACCTGTTCGCTCTGATCCCCGAGCTGCGGGCGATCGAGCTCGACGCGGACTGCTGCGGGATCGCCGGCACCTATGGGCTGAAGAAGGAGAAGTACGAGATCTCGATGACGGTCGGGGAGCGGCTCTTCGACCAGCTGCGAGAGACCGAGCCCGACGTCGCCGCCTGCGACAGCGAGACCTGCCGCTGGCAGATCGAGCACGGATCGGGTGTCCATGCCGTCCATCCGGTCGAGCTTCTGCACAGGGCGTATGGGCTCGGCGCGGCCTAGGGCGATGGTCGGGATCGTCCTTGTCTCGCACAGCGCCACGCTGGCGGCCGGCGTGCGTGAGCTTGCTGCGGA
>DATAOV010000114.1:0-6144 GCA_036265535.1 Gaiellaceae bacterium
CTGGAGCGTCGTCCACGCGGAGGCGGACTTGACCCGGAAGAACGGCTTGCCGCTGACCCGGCGCGGCGCGGGCAGGCCCATGTGGCCGCCGGCCGACTGGACGAACCGGACCCAGCCGTCGCCGATCTCGGGCTCGGCCTGGAGGAGTGGGTACTGGACGGCGGCGAAGGCGACCTCGCGTTTGCCGAGCTTGATCCGGGTGACGCCGATCCGGCCCTGACCGGAGTAGCCGTGGTCGACGATCTTGCCGTCGTCGACGTCGATCCAGGCCTTGAGCTCGTTCGCCTCGCGGAACATGTCGTGCTCCTGCAGCGGCTCGAGGTCGTCGATGCGGTCGGGCGGCGGGTCGTCGTAGTGGGCGATCCCCATCTCGAAAGGCATCTTCGGCATGCCGGAGATCGCCTCGGACGGAATCCAGGTGATGGACGTGACGGCTGACTCGACGCGCATCTGGCCCTCCCTCCTCCGGTTTCGGGCAACGCTAAACCGGTGCGGGCCTGCGGTCTAGTGCGAAGCGCTAGGACTCGGGGGCGCTCTGGTGCCTGCGCCAGAAGGTGAGCGCGCCCACGATGCCGGCGACGCTCACGCCTGCGACGCTGAACGCGAGCAGCGACTTGTTCGAGCGGCCGCGCTGAACCGAAGGCGTTACGCCCTTAGCCTGGAGCTTCGCGAAGCGCTTGCTCCCCTGCCAGACAGCCCAGCCGAGGATGGCGTTTCTGCGGTTGATGATGCTCACGGGGGTGTTGTAGCAGCTAACGGCCGGACTTGCCGGGGCTCACTGCCGGCGTGCCCTCGTCGGGCGGCGGCGGCGGACTCACGGGCTTGTCCGGCTTACCACCGTGGCCGGAGCCGTTGCCCTGGTCCTTGTTCGTGTCCGGCCTGGGCAAGTGCGTCTTCTTGGGCTTGTGCGTCTTGACCGGGCGTTTGGGCGTGACGGGCTTGTGGGCCCTGACCGGTGTGACCGGCTTCGCAGCGCTCTGGCCATGGTCGCGCGAGGGCGGCAGCACACTTTCCTCGTGCGGTGTCGCCACGCGCTCGGGCCGCTCGACGGCGATTCGGCCGGGGTGCTCGCGGTGGTCTCGGCGGGCCTTCACCGAGGCCGCCCGGTACGGCTTCTGGTCGTGGCGCGCCTCCTGCGCGGGGGCGATGACGGAGGCGGCGTTCAGGGTCGGATTGGCCGGTGCCTGCTTCGCGTTATGCACCGCCGCGGCACGGGTCGAGACCGGCGCCTTCCAGATGCCGTGCTTGACGCCCTCGTAGCCGACGCCGGTCGCGAGCATCGCCGTGGCGCCGATCGCAGCGGCCTTGATCGCGATGCCTCCGCCGACAGCCGCCCCTCCCCCGCCTCCGAAGAGTCCGGTGAGCGAGGTCGGCAGCGGGATCGCGGCGAGCCCCTTCAGCGCTCCGCGCTGGGCCCGCTGGCTGCGGGCGAAGCCGGCGCAGTCTTCGCACTCGCGCAGGTGGGCGCGCAACGCGCCACGATCCTTGCGCGGGAGGCGCCCGTCGAGCTGGCGCGAGATCGAGAGCTCGGCCTCGCGGCAGGTGATTCCCTCTTCGAGCTGCTCGCGCAGGGCGCGCCGGGCGCGGAAGATCAGCGTCTCCACGGCGCTCACCGAGACCTCGAGGATCTCGGCGATCTCCTGGTAGCTGCGCCCCTCGAGCTCGCGCATCACGAGCGCAGCGCGCTGGTTGAAGGCCAGATGGCCGAGCGCGCGACGGATGTCCTCGGCGGAGACGGCGTCGTCGTCGACGACCGCCTCTGCGAGCTCCTCCTCGAAGGCGACCTCGTTCGGGCGGCGCTGCGACTGGCGGAAACGCTGCCGACAAACGTTGTGCGCGATCGCGATCAGCCAGTTCTGCGGCTTCTGCGGGCGCTCGCCCTGCTCGAAAGCGCGGTAGGCGTTCATGAAGGTGGTCTGCGTGACGTCTTCGGCGTCGGCCTCGTTGCGCAGGACGACCAGGGCGTACCGATACACGTCACCTGCGTACTTGCGATACAGGCGCTCGAAGGAGCGGTCCGAGCCGAGGCGCGGCGCGAGGATCGGCGTCATACCTAAAAGATGCCGTATTTGCGGTGATCTTGCACCGCGCCAAAGGGTTATTTGAGCGGCAGGATGGGCGGAGGTGCCGGCAACGGCTGGAGAGGCGGCAATGTCGGCGTGGGCGCCGTGACCGGCAGGGGCGGAGTCGCAGGCGGCGTCACCTGCACCGGACCCACGGTTACCGGAGGCACCTGAACCGATGGAACCTCCACCGTTGTGGTGGTCACGGGCGGCACCGCCCGGGTGAGGGGTCCCGCCGCGCCGACCGGGGTCTCAGTCGGCGCGGCAGCGACCGGAGACGTGGGCGCAAGGGTCTCCGGGGGGGTTGGGCTCTGCACGCTTGACGTTGCGGGCGCGAAGCGGTTGCGGGCGGTTGGTGCCGTCGCGCGGCGAAGGTTTTTGGGGTGCGAGCGAGCTCTCGCCCGGCTAGCGTGGGCCAGGCCGGCGAGTGCGCGGGACTGTACGGGCGGAGCGAGCTGGGACGTCGCCTCGGCCCGCGTTGGCGGCGCGGCGGTGACCGCCTGGACGCTCTTGTACCCGACACCGGCCACCGCACCGGCCACGACGACGGCGGCCGCCTTGAGCACCAGATCGGCGCCCACCGCCGCGCTGCCGGCTGCAACGGCGCCTCCACCCGCTCCGCCGAGGAACGAGGTGAGCGACCCCGGCAGCGGGACCGTGGTGAGGACGGCGATGGCGCTCCGGTGCAGCTTGAGCCGCCGCCGCGCGCGGAAGAGCAGCGCCTCGACCGCGCCGACGGAGAGGCCGAGGACGCCTGCGATCTCCTGGTAGCTGCGGCCTTCGAGCTCCCGCATCACGAGCGCCGAGCGCTGATTGAACGAGAGCCCGGCGAGCGCCGTCAGCACCTCGTCGAGGTTGGCGCGCTCGTGCTCGAGCGCGGCGGGCTCGGGAGCCTCCTCGAGCGCGACCTCGAGCGGCCGGCTGCCGGCCTGGCGCCAGCGCATCCGGCAGACGTTGTGCGTGATCGCGATCAGCCAGTTGTGCGGCTTGTGCGGACGCTCGCCCCGCTGGTAGGCGCGGTAGGCATTCATGAAGGCGGTCTGGGTGGCGTCTTCCGCGTCGGCCGGATTGGTCAGGAGAGCGAGCGCGTACTGGTAGACCTCGCGCGCGTGCTGCTTGTAGAGCTGTTCGAAGGCAGGCTCCGTCCCTCTCGTGCGGCGGAGCGGAGTCAGTTGCCGCAGAGACTTCCGTTGCCGCGGCGGGCGGTCCGCGCGGAATGCCTCCATGTTGCTCAAACGGAGAACTATTCCCGGCGGGTACGCGCAGCTAAACGGGGGCCGGCTAGGCCTGCGCTGCGGCCCTGCGCCTGTTGGGCAGGTGGATCGCGCGGCCGAGCGCGACGAGCCCGGCTTCCTTGATCGCCTCGGAGAGCGTCGGGTGGGCCGCCATCCCGTCGGCAACGGTCTCGATCGTGGCCTCGGCATCGAGGGCGACCGTGCCGGCCTCGATCAGGTCGGTCACGTGCGGGCCGACCATGACCAGGCCGAGGAACTCGCCATAGCGGGTCTCGTGGATCGACTTGACCCAGCCGACGGTCTCGTTCTGCATCACCGCGCGGGCGTTCGCGACCCACGGGAACATGCCGACCGCGACGTCGTCGCCGTACTGCTCGCGCGCCTCGGCCTCGGTGAGGCCGACGCCGGCGATCTCCGGGTCGGTGTAGATCGGCCGCGGGACGCCGCGGTTGTCGACGACGGCGTCGTGGCCCATCGCGTTCTCGGCGGCGACCTCGCCCTCGCGGAACGCGGTGTGCGCGAGCTGCCAGTAGCCGGCGCAGTCGCCGACGGCGAAGATGTGCTCCTGCGTTGTGCGGCGGCGCTCGTCGGCGGCGATGCCCTTGCGCTTGTCGAACTCGACGCCGATCTCCTCGAGACCGAGGTTCTCGACGGTGGGAGCGCGGCCGGTGGCGACCAGCATCAGGTCGGCCTCGGTGGTCTCGCCGCCGTAGTGCACGCGTAGGCCGGAGGACACGTCCTCGACGAGATCGCAGGTGGTCTCGAGGTGAATGGCGATGCCGCGCCTGCCGAACTGCTTCGCGAGCTCCTTGGCCGCGTCGGCGTCCTCCTGCGGGATCAGGCCGGGAAGCATCTCGATGACCGTCACCGCGGAGCCGAAGCGCTGGAAGATCGAGGCGAACTCGCAGCCGATGATGCCGCCGCCGAGGACGACCAGCCGCCTGGGAATTTCGGTCTGGGCGAGGAGGCCCTCCGAATCGACGCAGCGCGGCGAGTCGAGTCCGTTGATCGGCGGGCGCAGCGGGAACGAGCCGGTGGCGATGACTGCGTGCTTGAAGGACACGTCCTCCCCGCCCTCGACCGCGATCGTGTGCGCATCCTTGAAGCGGCCCGTGCCCCGGACCCACTCGACCCCGTTGGCCTTGAAGAGGGTCGCGACACCGCTCGTCATCTGCTTGACGACGCCGTCCTTCCACTGGTTCGCGGTGGGGAAGTCGAGCGCCGGCGGGCCGACCCGGACGCCGAGCTTGCCGAAGGTCTCCTCGGCCTCCTTGATCGCGAAGGCGGTCTGCACCCAGGCCTTCGTCGGGATGCAGCCGATCCGGAGGCAGGTACCCCCGAGCTCGGGCTCCTTCTCGATGCAGACAGTCTTGGCGCCTAGCTGCGCGGCGCGGATCGCCGCCGTGTAACCGCCTGGGCCTCCGCCGAGGACGGCAACGTCACATTCCATCGTCTCTGGCTCCTCGCGTTGGGTAGGCCGCGATCCTAGCGACGGTCGGCGGGTTCACGCGTGAGCGCGGGTTACTGGAGCGCAGCCTTCATCGTGACGCCGCCGTCGTCCTCGCCGAGGCGCTCGAAGCCGTGGCGCTCGTAGAGGCCCACCGCCGGGTTCTCCTTCTCGACGCTGAGGCTGATCGCGTCGTAGCCGTCGGCGCGGGCGCGATCCAGAAGCGCGTCGAGCAGCTCCGATCCGAGCCCGCTGCCGCGCTTGCTCGGGACGATCGCGATCGAGAGCTCAGGCGTCTCCTCGTCCACGAAGCCGTAGCCCCGATTGTCGTCCTTGAAGAGCCGGTACCACGCCGCGCCGACACGCTGGAAGTCATGGATCGCGATCAGCGCGGTGTCGCCCGGCCGGCCCCAGCGCTCGACGTAGCGCTGCACCGGCGGCTCGCCCGACTCGGTGACGCTCTCGACGCGCCAGTAGTACGCGTGGCGCAGCATGTCGCGCAGGAAGGGGACGTCCTGAGGGCCCGCGGTACGGATCACGACAGGTCCTGCGCGAGCTGGAGGCGGTTGCCGTCCGGGTCGTAGACATCGAGCAGCCGCATCGCGCCGTGCAGCTCGAGCACCGTCCCGACCTCGACCTGCGCCTGCGCGAGCCGCTCGCGCTCCGCCTTGACGTCGTCCACGTCGATCGTCGCGACGGGGCTGTCCTCCCCCGTGTCCGGCTCGCCCTCGCCGATTGCGATCTCGGTCTCGCCACGGTCGAGCGCGATCCAGCCGTCATCCTCGTCCACGAACGACTCGGTGAAGCCCAGCACCTCCGTGTAGAAACCCCGCGCGGCGCCGAGGTCGCGGACTCGGTACCAGATCCTCACAGCATGAGGCCGGGCTCCTCCAGGAACGACTTCACGGTCCGGAGGAAGTCCGAGGCAGTGGCGCCGTCGAGGGCGCGGTGGTCGCTGGTGAGGGTCATCGTCATCATCGGCCGCACGACGAGCTCTCCGTCCTGGGCGACGGGCCGGTCCTCGACCGTGCCGACTGCGAGGATCGCGGCCTGCGGCGGGTTGAGGACGGCGACGAACTGCTCGACGCCGTACATGCCGAGGTTCGAGATCGTGAAGGTGCCGCCGTCGAGATCCTCCTGCTTGAGCTTCCCGTTGCGGGCACGCTCGACGAGATCCACCCGCGCGGCGGCGATCTCGGCGATCGTCCGGCGGTCGCTGCCCCGGATGATCGGGACGACGAGCCCGTCGGGTATCGCGACGGCAAGCCCGATGTCGGCGCTCGGGTAACGCTCGATCGCTTCGCCCGTGAAGCGGGCGTTGACGGCTCGGTGGCGCATGAGCGCAGCGGCACTCGCCTTGGTGAGGATGTCGGTCAGCGTGGGCCTGGGGCCCTCTCCC